>NZ_JBIURH010000055.1:0-42246 GCF_044740765.1 Kitasatospora sp. NPDC088346 | reverse complement strand
GAATGCCTTGACTCTGATGAGGACCTCGCCGGTGGCGGCGACCGGGTCGGGCAGCTCCGTGACCGTGAGGACCTCGGGGCCGCCGTGGGCGGATATGACAATGGCCTTCATGTCCGAACCTCGTTCTTGAGTAGTCATTCAACTATTGGGCCGACGAAAGGGCCACCGCGCACGGTGGCCCGAAGTGTTGCGCCGTCAGGCGAGCGCGGCGAAGGCGTTGTCGACGATGGCCCGCAGGACCGCCTCGTCGGGATGGGCCTTGCCGACGACCATGAGCCCCTGGCAGGTCGCGACCAGCAGCTTGGCACTGCCGCCCGCGTCGAGCGAGCCTCGGACCTCGCCCCGGCGGGCGGCGTTCTCCAGGGCGTGGGTCATGCACCGCTCCAGGCGCGCCAGGTGGCCGCGCACGACGGCCGCCGCCGCGTCGTCCTCGACGGCGTTCTCGATCGCCGTGTTGACCAGGAGGCAGCCCTGACGCCCTTCAGGGCTGAGCAGGTCGCGCACCAGCCCGTCGAAGTAGCCGCGAACCTCCGCCACCGACGCGCCCGGCGCCTCCAACTCGCCGAGCTTCTGAGGCACGACCAGCTTCGAGTAGCGCTCCAGCGACTTCACGAAGAGCGCATGCTTGCCCCCGGGGAACGCGCTGTAGATGCTGCCGGGCTTGACCCCGGTGGCCTTCACCAGGTCCTCGATCGACGTGGCCCGGTAGCCGCGCTCCCAGAACCGGAGCATCGCCTGGTTCAGTACGGTGTCGGGGTCGAACTCGCGTGGTCTGGGCATGGCAGAAATATACATGAGCGACCGTTCAAGAACAATGGATCGCCGGGCCCGAAGGATCTGCAGGCCCTCTCGCGAGCAGCGCTGCCGCTGCCGGAACGGGCCGCACCCAGACGTCCGGCGGGTGGTGGGCGCGCAGGTACGCCGAGGTTCGACCCGGCGAGGCGTCCGCGATGACAGGCCGCTTCCCCGAACACACGGCACCCTTGCCCTCCGTCGGCGACCGGCGGGTGCGGTTCAGCGGCCCGGGGCAGCGCCGAGCGCATTCACGCGTCTGAGCACGGACCGCCCCGCACGCCTCGTGGCGTTGGGGGCGGAGGGTCAGCGGTGCTCGGGGTTCTCGAAGTCGAAGCGGCAGCCGGCGTCCCACTCGGAGCGCTGGTTGCCGTGGGCGGGGATGCCGCCGGCGTCCTTGAGCATCCGGGCCAGGTGAAGGAGGTTCCACGTCATGAAGGTGGTGTTGCGACGGGTGAACTCGTTCTCCGGCCCGCCGGAACCGGGGTCGAGGTAGGACGGGCCCGGGCCGGCCTCGCCGATCCATCCCGCGTCGGCCTGCGGCGGGATCGTGTAGCCCAGATGCTGGAGGCTGTAGAGCACGTTCATGGCGCAGTGCTTGACGCCGTCCTCGTTGCCGGTGACGAGGCAGCCGCCGGCCCGGCCGTAGTAGGCGTACTGGCCGGCGTCGTTGAGGAGCGAGGAGCAGGCATAGAGGCGTTCGATGACCCGCTTGGTCACGGAGGAGTTGTCGCCCAGCCAGATCGGTCCGGCGATGACCAGGATGTCCGCGGCCATCACCCGGGGGTACAGGGCGGGCCATTCGTCGGTCTCCCAGCCGTGTTCGGTCATGTCCGGCCAGACGCCGGTGGCGATGTCGTGGTCGACGGCGCGGATGACGTCGACGGTGACCCCCTGGCGCTCCAGGATGCCGCGGCTCACGTCGATCAGACCCTGGGTGTGGCTGCGTTCGGGTGAGCGTTTGAGCGTGCAGTTGAAGATCAGGGCGCGCAGGTCGCGGTAGGACGTCGTGGTGTCCGGCATGGGTGCGCTCCGGCTGTCGGGCGGGCACGGGTCCCGCACACTCCACCAGGCCCGGGTGCCTCGGGGGCGCGGGGGCCGGCCGCCACGCCGCAGGCGTCGACCGGGTGGGCCAAGCGGCCCAAGCGCCGCCCGACCGGCCGCGTCCGACGTGGGCGTACGGTCCGGGCACCAGCCGTGCGCATCCCGGCGGGGCCGGGATCGCCGCCTTCAGCGGTTTCCGACAGAACGTCACATACCGTGTCGAAAGGGAATGTGGCGAGCTCTCTCGCGCCGGTCACCGTCGACGGGGTTCCCGCCACGGCCCTCGCCCACGTCGTTCCGACTCCCGACCACGGCACCCAAGGCCGGGGTGGGATCGGTCCCGGACCTCCGGAAGGCAGAACCTCATGCAGAAGATCACTCGGCTCGCCGTGGCCGTCGCGACCGCACTCGCCGCGGCAGCCGCCGGCGCACCGTCGACCGCAGCCGCGTACGGCGGCGCAGGCGGTGGAGACGGTGACGGCCACCCACGTGGCGGGCGCCACGCGGTGTTCGTGCAGACCGACAACCCGTCGGGCAACCAGATCGTCGCCTACCGGCGCGCCGACGACGGGCGGCTCACCCCGGTCGGCACCTACGACACGCACGGGCTCGGCGGCGTACTGGGCGGGTCGGTCGCCGACCACCTCGCCTCCCAGGGGTCCCTCACCTACGACCCCGACCACGCGCTGCTGTACGCGGTGAACGCCGGAAGCGACACCGTCTCCGTGTTCTCCGTGGACGGCGACCGCCTCGCGCTGCGGCAGGTCGTCCCCTCGGGCGGCCGCTTCCCGGTGAGCATCACGGTGCACGACGACACCGTGTTCGTGCTCAACGCCCTGAACGGCGGTTCGATCCAGGGCTACACCGTCCGCAACGGGCACCTCCACCAGGAGGCCGGCTGGCAGCGGCCGCTGGGGCTCGACCCGAACGCCACGCCCCAGTTCACCAACACCCCGGGGCAGGTGGGCTTCACCGGCGACGGCTCGCAGCTCGTGGTCACCACCAAGGCCAACGGCAGCAGCCTGCTGGTGTTCAACCTCAACCGCTCCGGCGCTCCCGCCGCCACCCCCGTCGCCACGAGTCTGCCGGGCGCCGTGCCGTTCGCGTTCGTCCCCAACGGCAGGCACGGTCTGTTCCTGGCCGAGGCCGGCACCAACGCCGTGGCCACCTTCACGATCCACCGCGACGGCACCGCCACACAGGAGGCGTTCGCGGCCACCGGCCAGGCGGCCACCTGCTGGATCGTCGGCGTGCGCGACCTGCTCTACGCCTCCAACGCGGGCAGCTCCACCCTCACCGGCCTGCGCACCGCCGACCGCGGTCGCCAGCTGACCGTCCTGGGCAACACACCCACCGACCCCGGCACCGTCGACGCCGCCGTCTCCTCCAACGGGCACTACCTCTACGCCCAGACCGGGATCAACGGCATCCTCGACGAGTTCGCCGTCAACAGGGACGGATCCCTCACCGCACTCGGCTCCCAGACCGTCCCCGGCGCCGCCGGCGGCGAAGGCATCGTCGCCTTCTGACCCGCACACGGCAGTCGGCGCGGACCCGCCGCGGAGTCCGCGCGCCCCGGGCCGACTGCCGCCCGCAGCCGCACCGGCCCCTCCCCCAGGGTCGGCCACGCCCACCCCGCCCCGGCCTTGGGCCTTGGCAGGCCCCGCGAACAGCGCAGACCGGGGCGCCTCCCGAAGAGCGCCGCCCGGCCGCCCTTCCGCCCCGGCGCCTCAGATGGGCCCGTCTCCGTTCGCCGAGGCGTCAGCGCCCGGCCGTCTTGGTCCTCTCGTAGTGGCGGGCCGCGCGGGCCCTGGTCCCACAGCCGGCGGAGCACCACTCGCTATCTGGTGATCGCCCTGGTCGCGTTCAACGTCGTCGAGTACACCTCCACCCGCCGCTTCCGCTTCCTCGACTGGAACGGCAACATGGCCGCCCGATTGCTCTACTGGCCCACCGTCACCGTCCTCCTCCTCTCCACCACCGTGGCCGTCTTCCTCCTGTGACAAAGCACCGCCCGTGCCTGGGGCAGCCGGTGGGGGCACCACCGGCCGGCGGTCGTCGCCGAGCGCGCGCGGGGCACCGGCTGGGCTCCCGACGGCCGCCAGGGAAAGCTGCGAAAGCACCCGCAGCAGCGACTCGTCTGCTACGCCACTGGGCGCGAGGGCTCCGCGGGCCGACGAGTGCCAGGCAGTGGCACCTGGGCCCGCCGAGGCACGCGCGCGCTCGTCCTTCAGGAAAGCACCTGCGGCCGGCGGGTCAACGCCCTCGGCGCCCTGGGCGTCGACGGCCCCGACCCGCGGTTGGCCTTCCCCACCGCCACAGGCAAGATCACCGCCGATGTGCTCCTGGACTTCCTCTGCACCCACGTCGCCGGGCCACCCGGTGGCAGGGACACCCTCGCATTCGGCCCGACCGACAGTTCGCCCAGACCCCGCACCGTCGTACTGGACAACGCGTCCGCGCACGTCAGCCGGGTGGTGAAAGCAGCCAGGCCGCAGTTGGAGGTCCACGGAATCACCCTCTACTACCTGCCCCCCACAGTCCCGAGCCCAACCGGATCGAGCGCGTGTGGCGATCGGTGACGTACGAGGGCATACCCATCCGTGCCTACCCCTGGATCGCCGAACTCCATGCCGCCGTCGACCGGGCCCTCACCCACCGAGACGGCCAACTTCGGACAACAGCGGCTGACTTACGCAAGACCGCTTAGCCGGCGAGCTGGGGGTAGAGGGCGCCGAGGTCGGCCGAGAGGCCGGACTTGACCCGGCGGGTGAGCTCGTCGGCGATGACCTCGTAGGCGTCGGCCTCGATGCCGTCGAGTGCCTGCTCGGCGACGGCGTGCGGGGAGGACTTGGGTGCGTCGACGCCGGCGGCCATGTCGGTGTCGACGTAACCGACGTGCAGGCCGGTGACGTTGATGCCGCGGGCCTTGAGGTCCAGCCGCAGGGAGTTGGTCTGCGACCACAGGGCCGCCTTGGAGGCGCTGTACGAGCCGGACAGCGCCACCCAGGAGAGCACGGAGTGGACGGTGAGCAGGTGGCCGCCGCCGTTGCGCTCGATGATCGGGACGAACGCGCGGGTGGTGTGCAGCGGGCCGTAGAAGTTGGCCTCGAACTCCCGGCGGACGTCCTCGACCGGGGAGTCCAGGAAGGACGCGCCGACCAGCCCCGCGGCGTTGTTGACCAGGATGGTGACGTCCTGGGCCCGCTCGGCCGCGGCGGCGACCGACGCCGGGTCGGTGATCTCCATCGCCAGCGGTACGGCGTCGGGGTGGGTGACGGCCCGCGGGTCGCGGGCCGTGGCGTAGACCTGCTTCGCGCCCCGGGCGTACAGGGCCTCCACCAGGGCCTTGCCGAGGCCGCGGCTGCCGCCGGTGACCAGGACGTTCGCGCCTTCGATCGTGGTCATGACCGTTCTCCCTCAGATCTGGAAACCGATCGGTTTCCTCGGTTTCCACCAAGGTATACCGATCGGTTTCCAAACGGCAAGGGTCCGCGTAACCTCGGGAGCATGACCACCGACGAAGGCCTGAAGGTGTCCGCGCGCGAGCGCCTGCTGGACGCCGCGGCCGGCCTCTTCTACCGGGACGGCGTCGGCATCGGCGTGGACGCGCTGTGCCGGGCGGCCGGGGTGTCCAAACGCACCATGTACCAGCTGTTCGACAGCAAGGACGAGGTCCTGGCGGCGAGCCTGGAGCGGCGCAGCCCCGCCTACCTGGCGCTGACCCTGCCCGGCGAGGACGACCCGGGGCCGCCGCGCGCCCGGGTGCTGCACGTGTTCGAGCGTCTGGAGGCACTGACCGCCGCGCCGGAGTACCGGGGCTGCCCCTTCGTCGCCACGGCGGTCGAGCTCAAGGACCCGGGGCACCCGGCCAGCGTGGTCGCCCGTCGCTCCAAGGACGCCCTGACCGCCTTCTTCCAGCGCGAGGCCGCCCGGGGCGGCGCGGTCGAGCCCGAGACCCTGGCCCGCCAGCTGACCATCGTCTTCGACGGCGCGGGCAGTCGGGCGGTCGTCCAGGGGCGGCCGCTGGACGGGCTGGCCGTGGCCACGGCGAACGCCCTGCTGGACGCGGCGGGCGTGGCCTGAGCCCGGGACCCGGCCTGCGCCCGGGTTCAGCCCTCGCCGAGCCGCGGCGGGGCGCGGTGGTAGCGGGGTGGGGTGACGGACATCGTGATCGGGTTGGCCACCTGGGGTGCCGCGCTGCCCGGGACCGCGACGGTGGGCTCCAGCCCGAGGGCGGTGGCGAGGCCGAACGCCTCCCGTACGTCGTTGATCGGGCCGGCCGGCACCCCGGCCGCGCGGAACAGCGCGAACCACTCGTCCGCGCCGCGCATCGCCAGCCGCTCCGCCAGTTCGGCCGCCAGCGCCGTCCGGTGGGCGACCCGGTCGGTGTTGTGCGCGAAGCGCGGGTCGTCGGCCAGTGCGGCGCGGCCGAGCGCCTGCGCCAGCGCCCGGAACTGCCGGTCGTTGCCGACGGCCAGCACCAGCGGGCGGGACGCCGTCGGGAACACCTCGTACGGGGCGATGCTCGGGTGGCGGTTGCCGAGGATGCCGGGGACCGCGCCCGCACCGAGGTACCCGGAGGCCTGGTTCACCAACGAGGACAGCAGCGTGGACAGCAGGTTGACCTCGACCAGCTGCCCCTGCCCGGTGCGGTCGCGGTGGTGCAGCGCGGCCAGGATCCCGGCCAGCGCGTGCACCCCGGTGAGGACGTCGACCAGTGCGACCCCGGCCTTGGTCGGCTCGTCGGGGCCGGGCCCGGTGACGCTCATCAGCCCGCCGACGGCCTGGACCAGCAGGTCGTAGCCGGCCAGCGCGGCGCCCTCGCCGGAGCCGAAGCCGGTGATCGAGCAGTAGATCAGGCCGGGCCGCACGGCCCGCAGGTCCCGGTAGCCGAGGCCGAGGCGGTCCATGGTCCCGGCGCGGAAGTTCTCCACCACGATGTCGGCGCCGCGCACCAGGTCGAGGGCGCGGCCCAGGTCGCGGCTGTCGTGGAGGTCGAGCACCACCGAACGCTTGTTGCGGTTGACGGCGTTGAAGTACGTCGCCTGCCCGTCCGCGTCGAACGGCGGGCCCCAGGCACGGGTGTCGTCCCCGGTCCCCGGCCGTTCGACCTTGACCACGTCCGCGCCGAGGTCCGCGAGCATCATGGTGGCGTACGGGCCGGCCAGCACCCGGCTGAAGTCGGCGACGACGATGCCGTCGAGGGCACCAGCGGTCATGCGCTCCTCCTCGTTCTCCGTGTTCGAGACTAGGCCACGCCCTCGAGGATGCCTCGCTCCTTGTCCGCATCGATCCCGTGCTTGGCCCAACGCCTATGCGGTACAGGAACGTTGCCGCGCCTCAGCCACGTCCACGTGTCGGCAACGGTCTCGGCGAGCGGGCCGGCTCCGGAAGTCGGCCGCGAACGCCGAGGACGCGTCGATGGCAGACACGCCGGGGTACACGCACCGGCCGGCAACCGGTTCCAGAGCCCGGACACCGGCCAGCACGTCACGCGGGCTGAGAGCGGAGGCGGACGTGTCGACCGCGGCGTCACACGGGCCCTGCCCAGCGAGCCGGGCAAGATCCTCAGCCCGTTCGCGGTCACCGTGCACGACCTCCGTGCCGGCCATCGGCCCGCCGGACCGGCCGCGGGTGAACGTCGTCACCTCCCAGCCGCGGGCCGGTGCACCGGCCATGACCGCCGGGCCCAGGCACCAACCACCACCCAGGACGAGAATCCTCGTGCGGGCGATCCTGCCGGTCCGACTCCTTCCCGCGCAGCCGCCCACCGGATCGGGTGTCGCATACCGGTCGCGAAGCAGGTCGAGGTACCGGTCGACGAGCTGCTGCTCCAGGTCGTTCCCGATGGAGCGGACAACGGCCAGGGCGTGGGCCTCCACCGTCTCTGGGGAGACGCCCTCGAAGCTGCTGCCGTCGTGCAGCTCGAACCACAGCTGCTCTCCGGGCGGGCGGCGTAGAGCCTTACCGCTGACACGGCCACCCGCTGCGCTCGGCGGCACCGCGCTGCCGTCCGGGGCGCAGGAGGACCTCGACGCGGCGATCCTCGGAAGCGCGCCGTACAGCCGGTTCGTGCGGTCCGGGTCGTTGCGTGACCTGGACGAGGCGATCAGGGCAGACCGGGAGGCGGTGCGTACCATCGGCGCCACCCATCCCGTCCGCGTCCGATTGCTGTCGAACCTCGCGTTCGACCTTCGCGCCCGGTACGTGGTGGCCGAGGAGCCCGCCGACCTGGCCGAGGCCGTCGCTGCTTCGAGGAAGTGCCGGGAAGCGAGCTGGCAGCCCCCTCGGTCCGACTCCGGGCTGCCCGTTCGGCGGGCGAGCTCGCCGCGGACACCGAGCCGAACCGCCCGGCGGCGCTGTTGGAGCAGGCGGTGCGACTGCTGCCCCAGGTAGCGCCGCGTCAGTTGGCGCGGACCGAGCAGCAGTTCGCGGGAGGCGGCTTCGCCGGCCTCACGGCCGACGCCGCAGCGCTCGCGCTCAACGATCCGGCCACCCCCGAGAACGAGCGGCCCGCCTTGGCGCTGAGACTTCTGGAGACTGGCCGGGCGGTACTGCCGGGCCGGTCCCTGGAGACCCGCAGCGATCTCGCCGAGCTGACCCGGTGCCACCCCGCGCCGGCCGCCCGATTCGTCGACCTGTGCAACCAGCTCGACCAGCCGGCCACCGACCTCGCCGGCGGCGGGGAGACGGCCGTCACCGGCGCCTCCGCCGAAATCGCCCTACGCGACGACGGCGGCTCGCCACCGCGTGGGCCGCCCTGCTCACGGAGATCCGCGAGCAGGACCGGTTCACGACCTTCGCCGAGCCACCAGCCGCCGAGGATCTCCTGGCCCAGGCCGCCGAGGGGCCAGTGGGGTGGTGTTCGACATGAGCCAGTACCGCAGCGACGCCCTGCTGCTCACCGCCGACGGCATCTCCTGCCTCCCGCTGCCGCGACTGGACATCACCGTGCTGCGCGGCATGGCCATGGGCTTCCATCTGGCGCTGAGAGACGCGGCGCGGGGCCGCACCCGATCGGAACGCATCGCCGCACAGGAGTTTCTGTCCCTGCCGCTGGAGTGGCTCTGGGAGTTCGCCGCGCGCCCGGTGCTCGACGCGCTCGGCCACACCGGTGCCCCCGCCCCTGGTCCGGACTGGCCGGGGGGTGGTGGGTGCCCGGTGGGGTGCTGGGCCTGCTGCCCTTCCACGCCGCCGGCTACCACGGCGACCCGTCCGATCCTGCCGCCCGGGCCGTGCCGGACCGAGTGGTGTCCTCCCACACGCCGACCATCGGCGCCCTCCGGCACGCCCGCAGGGACCCCATTCGGCCAGCCCCGCCGCCGGGAAAGCCTTGGTCGTGGCGATGCCCACCACACCCGGCGGCCAACGCCCCCTGGACAACGCGCGCGCGGAGGCCGACCGGCTCGCCGGATTCCCCCACGTTATCGGCACCCTGTGGGCCATCGCCGGCTCCTGCGCCGTCCGGATCGCCGACACCCTCTACGATGCCCTGACTATCGGCTCGGGCCCCGACACCCGCCGAGCGGCCCACGCCCTGCACCACGCCGTCCGCACCGAACGGCACACCTTCCGCGCCACACCGTCGCCATGGGCCGCCCACCTGCACGTCGGCGCCCGAGGCCGCGCCGCCGGAGTCCCCGGTCCGACAGCGCCCTTCAGTGTCCGGCCGCCTGGGGGCCGAGGAAGGGTGGGCTGTCGAGGCGCGGCCGTGGTCGACATTGTCCCTCCTGGCGAGATGGGCACCGCGGCCCAGATCTGGGCCACCGCCGTGAAGGGCCTGGACTGCCGGGAGATCGAGCTGGACACACCACGCTGCGTGGGAGTTGCAAGGTCCAGGTAGCCCGCCTAACCCGTGAGCCGCTTCCGATGGGCGGCGATCAGCTCGCGGTACCACGCGTACGACGCCTTCGGCGTGCGCCGCTGCGTCTCGAAGTCCACGTGCACGAGGCCGAAGCGCTGGTGGAACCCCTCCGCCCACTCGAAGTTGTCGAGGAGGGACCAGGTGAAGTAGCCCCGGACGTCGACACCCTCGGCAATGGCGGCGGCGAGGGCGTCGAGATGACCGGCCAGGTAGTCGATGCGAGGCCGGTCGTCGACGGTGCCGTCGGCAGCCACCTCGTCGGCCACCGAGCAGCCGTTCTCGGTGATGGTGACGGGCGGGAGGGCGGTGCCGTAGCGGTCGCGGAGGCCGACGAGGAGTTCGCGCAGGCCCTCGGGGACGACGGGCCAGCCGAACGCGGTGCGGGGGACGTC
The DNA here is from genome assembly GCF_044740765.1 of Kitasatospora sp. NPDC088346. NCBI lineage: Bacteria > Bacillati > Actinomycetota > Actinomycetes > Kitasatosporales > Streptomycetaceae > Kitasatospora > Kitasatospora sp. NPDC088346. The sequence continues at coordinate 32,151 of NZ_JBIURH010000055.1, read as the reverse complement.
CTCGATCGGGGCCTCGGCGAAGGGGAGGCCGGGTTCGGTGGGGGCTGCGATCCGGGTGGGGTTGTAGTAGTTGACGCCGAGGCCGTCGAGCGCCGTGCCGGCGATCAGCTTCAGGTCCCCGTCGCGGACGCTGCCGCCGAGGTCCGGGCCGACGCCGAAGGCGGACAGGTCGGGGTAGCACCCGAGCAGCAGCGGGTCGGTGAACAGCCGGTTGTGCAGGGCGTCGTACGCGGCAGCGGCCGCCAGGTCGCCCTGGTCGGAGCTCGCGGCGCGCACCGGGGTGAGGTTGTTGGCGATCATCACCTCAAGGTTGCGCTCGCCGAGCACGGAGGCGGCGAGGCCGTGGGCGAGGAGTTGGTGGTGCGCCGTGGGAAGGGCGTCGAGCATCAGGGCGCGGCCGGGTGCGTGGATGCCGAGTGCGTAGCCGTAGACCATGTGCACGAAGGGCTCGTTGAGGGTGATCCAGGCAGGGACGCGGTCGCCGAGGCGGTCGGCGACGACAGTGGTGTACTCGGCGAAGCGGTACGCGGTGTCGCGGTTCAGCCAGCCGCCGCCGTCCTCCCGCGCCTGTGGGAGGTCCCAGTGGAAGAGGGTGGGCAGCGGGGTGATCCCGGCTCCCAGCAGGCGGTCGACGAGGCGGTCGTAGAAGTCGAGGCCGGCCGGGTTGACCGGACCCGCACCGCTGGGCTGGACACGCGACCATGCGATGGAGAAGCGGTAGCCATCGAGCCCGAGCCCCTTCATCAGAGCAACGTCCTCGGGATACCGGTGGTAGTGGTCGCAGGCGACGGCACTGGTATGCCCGTCTCGGACCGCGCCGGGGCGTGCCGCGAAGACGTCCCATACCGACGGGCCGCGCCCGTCCTCCGCCACCGCCCCCTCGATCTGGTAGGCCGCGGTCGAGACACCCCAACGGAAGCCTCCGGGCAGGTCGAGACGGTTCGGCACAGCTGACTCCTTGGTCAAGGCGGCGGCGGATCGGCGAGCGAAGTACATGAGGGAGCCTCATGTTAGCCCCATTCCGCCGGCGCGTCAGGGGCATGCCCGCACTCATGATCTGCGCAGGCGGGTCCTCGCCGTCGACAACCTGGGCAACGTCCCGATCACGGGCTCGGTGCGGTCCGGCCCGACCGGCCGACCTGCGGATCACGCTGGGACGAACGGCGGCGGTGACCGTCCGGATCAGACCTCCGCGCACCCTGTGGACGGGCCCGCACCGGACCGGAGCACCGCCGCTGGTCGGCGAGGGCCGGTACGCGCAGCCGGTGATGCTGTCCCCCTGGGGCGACCGCAGCGCGACGGTCGTGGTCACCGCCGCCATTGCGGGCAACCCGGCGCAGTTGTGGACCATCACCTGACACACGCACCCCTCACCGACGCTAGGACCTGGCTGCCTCCGCAGCCCCACCGCCGGCTCGACAGGTCCGCCGCGCGGCGGCGCTGCGGGTCCCTCACCAGGAGCGGGGCGAGCTGCTGGGTCATCGGTCGGCAGATCCTGCGGACGGTCAAGGAGGTCAGGTCTGGCGTTCGATCCGGTCCCGCGCCTTCCGGCTCGGCCTGCTGTTGGCCGCTGCCAGCACCGGTTCAGTTCTTCCGGGCGGACAGCCGGCCGATGCCCGGAGGACCCCATTGTGCCGGTCCGATGGCCGGCGGCGGCGCAGGGGCGAGGCGCTGTGGAAAGCCTGAGGTCCAACACCGGGTGCCGTCCTCCAGGACGGCAAAAGCTTCGGTCGCGGGGAGCCGCTCGACCCGGTCGAGCGCGCGTGCGGAACCCATCGCGAAGGCCGCGGTGGCCCAGGCGTCCGTGCGGGCCAGCCACCGACCGATCAGGGTGACGGAGAGCATGCCGCCGGCCGGGCGATCGGTGTGCGGGTCCCAGATGTGGGCTCCGCGTTCCGCGACACCGGAGGTGGCGACGGCGAGGTCATGACCGCTGACGACGACGGCGAGGCCGCCCGGGCGCACCGGGTCGGCGATACCGATCCGCCACGGGCCGCCGCAGGTCTGGACGTCACCGCCGCCACCCACACTGTGCCGGGTGGACCCGGCAGCCCGCAGGTACCGGGATGCCTCCTCCACGGCCCAGCCCTTCACCCAGCCGCTCGGGTCGAGCCGGCCTCCGGGGTGGTCGGTGAACCAGCCGTCGGTTTCGACGGCAACCTCACGGCAGCGTTCCAGCACCTCGGCGACGTCCGGATCACATTGGGCGAGCGTCAGTTCGCCGCGTCCGAGCCTGCTGATGTCGGACGTGGGCCGGTAGGTGGAGAACACCTCGTCGATCCGGTGCAGCCGTTGGACGATCCGGCGCAGTGCGCGGTCCGTCGCGGCGGTGGAATCGCGGACGGTGAAGGAGAACACCGTACCCATGACATGTTCGGCGTGCCGCAGGGCGGCCTGCTGGGCCGGAGGGCCGGCGGCCACCGCTACAGCCCCGCCTGGTCGAGGGCGCTCTGCAGTGAGCGGGTGTAGCCGTCACTGGTGTACGTTGCCCCGGACACGGCATCGATGTGCGCACTCTGGGCGGCGATCGCCTCCTGGTTGAGCTGTGGCAGGGCAAAGCTGTTGATCTCCTGGTCACGGCGGTCGTGACTGGGGTAGCGGATCACCTCGATCTTTGCGATCCTCCCGCCGTCCAGGGTGACTCTGACCTGGACGGCCCCGTAACGGGTGTTGGCCGCGTCACCGGTCACCGATCGGGAGGGCCCGCCGGCGGACGTCGCCGACGGGGCCGGGACGGCGACTGCGGCCGTGGAGGTGGCCGTCGGGGCCGGCGCCTCGGATTCACCGGAGGTAATGACGCCACCGCCCGTGGCCACGTCGTGCGGTTTGAGCGAGAGCAGCAGGATCACCCCTGCCACGGTGGCGGTACTGGTGATGACGGCTCTGCGCAAGGGAGTTCTCCTCAACTGTCGGGTGGTCGGGGACGGTCGACGAGTCAGAGCTCGAAGGATTCGCAGTGGATGCGCGAGCGCCGGACCCCGGCGGCCCGCAGGCCTCGTACGGCCTCGCCTGCGAAGGCCGGCGGTCCGCACAGGTACACCTCGTGCGCGGCGAGGTCCGGGACGAGCCCCCGGAGCGCGGCACCGAGATCGCCGATCTGGGCACGGGTGCCTAGTAGCTCGTGCACCTGGGCGCCACGGGCGGTCGCGACGGTCGCCAGTTCGCCCCGGAAGAGGATGTCCTGCGGCCGGCGGGCGCGCTGGACGAGGGTCAGGTCGCCCGGCAGGGTCTCGAACAGCGCGCGAAGCGGGGTGATCCCGACTCCGGCGCCGAGCAGCAGCACCTTGTGCTCCCTGCGGCGCCCGGCGGTGAACGCCCCGTACGGGCCCTCGGCTCGTAGGCGTGTACCGGGCTCGAGTCGGGCGACGGCGGCGCTGTGGCCGCCGAGGTCCTTCACGGTGAAGCGAAGGAAGTGCGGATGGGGCGGGGCGGAGATTGAGTACGGGTTGGCGGTCCAGCGCAGTCCGGGTGTCTGGAATTGGAGACGGAAGAACTGACCTGCCTCGGATCCGAGTCGGTCCAGGCGCTCGCCGGTGACGAACAGCGAGACCACGCCCGGGCCCTCCGCCCGGACTTCGGCCACTCGCATCCGGTGGCGGCGGTCGCGCCAAGAGGGTACGGCGAGACGGTACCAACCGAGCAGGGCGGCGGTGCCGAGATACAGCGCGTACCAGACGGCGCGTTCGGGACCGCCGCCGAGGTCCGCGCCGTCGGCCAGCTGATGGCCGAAGCCGAGCGCGACGGCCAGGTACGTCGCCAGATGCAGATAATTCCAGAGCTCGTAGCTCATCCGGCGGCGTGCCACGCGCGCGCTCACCGCACCCGTCCCGAACATGATCAGAGTGGCCAGCGCCGCTTTGATCATCTCGGGGTAGTGGAACACCAGCCGCACCCCCTCGCCGACCAACCCGCGCCCGTCGGTCAGCGCGTAGCCCCAGGTGATGGTCAGGACGTGCGCGGCGACCAGGCCGACCAGCCAGCGTCCTCCGCCCGCGTGCCAGCGCGCCAGGCGGTCCGCGCCGACCTCACGCTCCAGCAGGGGGATCCGGGCCATCAGGAGCAGCAGCACCGGCGCGGTGTACCCGGCCAGCAGACCGGTGATCCGGCCTGCACCGGTGATCCAGTCCTCGGCGCTGCTCACTCCGGCCGTGCCCTGCCACCAGATGGCCAGAACTCCGGCGGCTCCCACCGCGATCAGTACCTGCGCAACGCGCGCCACTGTTCCGGGTGGAAGGGTACGCCCGCCCCGGCCGGGGCCGGCCGTACCCGCCGGTCGGATACCGCGTGTGCGTGTCGGTGCGTCCATCCCGGCCTCCTCTCCACTCACTGCTGCTGTCGCTGCCCGAAACCCTGGCACCGTAAGCTCTCAGTTCCCTCTGAACGCGATGTCTCCGATCCCGATCGGTCAGCGCGTTCTCGCAGGTCAATGACGTTCGGCCGCGACGAACGGCAGAAGTGGATCTCATAGCCTTCTCATCTGGAGGGTGACAATGGATCCAGCCACCACCCCGAGCCCCTTGGACCCGCATGGACGCCCCCTCCCCCGCCCGGCCGTCACCCTGGCGGATCCTGGTCGTGGACGACGAACCTGACCTGGTCGAGGTGGTCTGCGGCGCGCTCAGGTACGAGGGCTGGCAGACGCGCGGTGCGGAGGACGGCCCGAGTGCCGTGGCGATCGCCGCCGAGTGGCACCCGCATGCCGTGGTGCTGGACATGATGCTTCCCAGCCTCGATGGCATGCAGGTCCTGGAACGGATCCACGCCACCGGTCCGGAGATACGCGTGCTGTTCCTCACCGCCAAGGACGCCGTGGAGGACCGGATCGCCGCGCTGGCGGCCGGCGGGGACGACTACGTCACCAAGCCGTTCAGCCTCGCCGAAGTGGTGGTACGCCTTCGCGGTCTGCTGCGGCGGGCCACCCCGTCGGGACCGGAGCGCCTCGTGCCCCCGGCGCACGCCTTGGTCCTGGGGGACCTGGTGCTGGACGAGCAGGCCCGGGAAGTCACCCGCGCCGGTGACACCGTCGACCTGAGCCCCACCGAGTTCGCACTGCTCCGCCTCCTGATGAGCCACCCACGCCAGGTGCTGAGCAAGGCGCAGATCCTGGATGCGGTCTGGTCGTACGACTTCGGCGGCCAGGCCCATGTGGTCGAGCTCTACATCAGTTATCTCCGCAAGAAGATCGACGCCGGTCGGCCAGCGATGATCCACACCGTTCGCGGGGCCGGCTACCTGATCAAGGTGCCGCAGTGATCGGCCCGGCGGCGCGCCGCGCCACCGCGCGCCTGCCCGTGCCGCGCACCCTGCGGGCCCGTCTGGTCACCGGCCTGCTCGCCCTGCTCCTGCTGACCTGCGGCGGGGTCGCCCTCGCCACCACCGAGGCGCTCCGTCACTTCCTGGTCGACCGCCTCGACCAGCAACTCTCCGACACCTCCGGCCGCTATGCAGCCAGTCTGGAACACCGGGACACCCGGGTCCCGGGAACAACAGGCAGCCGAAGCGACACCCGCGCGCAGGCACCCGGTACCCTCGGCGCCCGGCTGCTCAACGGCAGGGTGACCAACGCCGGTGTGGTCGACGGCGACGCCGACGATGCCGGGGTCGCCGCCGGAGACACCCCGGCCGACACCGACGACCAGGTACAGCTGACCGCCGCCGACCAGCGGGCACTGGCCGCGCTGCCGGTCGGCGGCGCGGCACGAAGCATCCGCCTGTCCGGGCTCGGGGGCTACCGGGTGCGCGCCTTCACCGGCCAGGACGGCGATGTCCTGGTCACCGGGCTGCCGCTGCGCCCGCTGGAGGCGACGACCCATCAACTCGTCACCGTGGAGATGGTGGTGTTCGCCATCGCGCTGGCAACTGCCACGGCGGTCGGCGCGTTCTGGATCCGTCTCTCGCTGCGCCCGCTCGACCGCGTCGTGGCAGCGGCCGAACGCGTCGGATGCCTGCCGCTGGCCAGCGGGGAGGTCGAACTCACCATCCGCGTGCGGGAGGACGACATCCGGACCGAGGTCGGCAGGGTCGGCGCGGCCGTCAATCGGATGCTCGGCCACGTCGAGGACGCCCTCGCCCAGCGCCAGGCTGTCGAGGAGCGGCTGCGGGCGTTCGCCGCGGACGCCAGCCACGAACTGCGCACCCCGGTGGCCACCGTCCGGGGCCACGCAGAACTGGCCCTGCGGCACCCCGGCCCGATCGCCGAGCCCGTACGCCACTCGCTCGCCCGCATCGACTCCGAGTCCCGGCGGATGGGTGCCATTGTCGAGGACCTGCTCCTGCTGGCCCGGCTCGACGCTGGGCGGCCACTCGCCCTCGGCAGCGTCGACCTGACCCGATTGGCTCTGGACGGCGCTGATGACGCCCGCGCCGCCGGACCGCGCCACCACTGGCGGCTCGAACTGTCCGAAGAGCCGGTCGTGGTACCGGGGGACGGTGACCGGCTCCGGCAGGTGGTGGCCAATTTGCTCGCCAACGCCCGCACCCACACCCCTGACGGCACCGAGGTGACGCTGGCGCTCGGACGCGGCGGCGGCCAGGCGCTGCTCACCGTCACCGACACCGGCCCCGGGATCGACGCCGAGATCGCGCCCCGGATCTTCGAACGCTTCGTGCGGGGCGACCGGGCCCGATCGAGAACGCACGGGAGCACCGGGCTGGGGCTCGCGATCGTGCATGCCGTCGTGGCCGCTCACAGCGGCACGGTGACGCTCTCCAGCCGCCCCGGTCATACCGCTTTCACCGTGGCCCTCCCTCTGGAGTCGCCGGCCGGCACGGCCTGAGACGGCACCGCCCGAGGAACGCGGCACGCCTGGCCTTCTCCGCGCCGAGATCCGTCTCGGTCGGGCCGCCCTGTCCACGCTCGGATCAGGCTGACGTTCCGTCGAGGCGCCCTGTCGGTTCCCTCTGGGTGACGAGGCCCGGTCACGATGTACTGATCAGCCGACCGGTCACCCGGGTCGGCACGATCCGTACCCAGAGATCGCGAATGCCGGCTGCCCAGGGCTCCGCTCCGGGCTGAGCCGCGAGCCGCGTCGCGGAGTTGTCGTCGATCCGTTCGACCGTGCCGACCACGAGCACGCTCCAGCCTTCACTGTCGGCTTCGTCCACGTGGTCCACCTCGAAGGCGACCTCCGTTCCCTCGACAGCCGCGGCGGCCCCCGTTCGGGAGGTCCGGTAGACGATCGAGTGCGCATCGACGAGGTAGTTGACGGGGAGGATGGCGGGGCCGGACTGCGATGACATGGCCACGCGCCCGATGCCGTGGTCGGACAGCCGGTCCCAGCACTCCTCCAGGGTGAGCTTCATCAGTGTGGGGTGCGGTCCAGGTGGGGGCTGCCCCGGCGGGAGATCGGTCCGCCCCTCCAGGAGCTCGCCGTAGGGCATCTGCAGCGCTGCGGCCAGCCGCAGAACGGAGCCCTGGTCGAAACCCTCGCCCAGCTCCTCCAAGTGCTGGAGATACCGGAGGGACATTCCGGCCCGGGTCACCAGCTCCTCACGGGTGAGGCCGAGCTGCCGGGCGCGCAGCGCGATGCGCCGGGCGATGTCCGCGGGATCGATGGGGCTTCCGCCCGATGTCTCGCGCTGGGCACTTCTCTCGTTCATGACGGTCTTCCTCCTGCGATCGAGCATGCCACCGGTGGCGCGGGACGGCGTTGCCGGTTTCTCCAGGCCACGGACCGTGCGGCGCGGTCGATCACTGGTCGCCGGTCAATCACTGGTCGCCGACCTCCGGGTGGTGCCGCGGACGGCCGGACCACCGGGGCTCCACACCCTCCCACTCCGTCTCCCAGGCCGCCGACACCGTCCGGTCGATCACACGGCGCCCGAGCAGGTAGCCCGTGAGCGCCACGCCGGACAGCGCGACCATGGCTCCGGCCCCGGCCAGGACGGCCCTTGTGACGGCCTCCGTTCCCGGCAGCGGTGCTGATACAGCCCGTCCGTGGTCGTCGACCCAGACGGCGACCTCGGTTCCCGCGCCGGCGGTCGGAGCGACCTCGACCGGACCGCTGCCGTACGTGGCCAGCGGGAATTGCCACACCGCCTGCGCGTGGAAGCCCCCCGTCCCGGTGCGCGTGCCGGGCACGTCCGGCACTGGTGCTGCGACGGTGGTCGCCATGGTCCGGTGCCGGTGCTGTCCCTCGTACCGTGCCTGTCGCTGGTCGATCCGTAGGACGTCGAGGGCCGTCAGCATCGCGAGGGCGAGGGAGACGGCCAGGGCGAGCGTCAGGGCGATGGCGATACGGCTGCGTTGAACGTCACTGCGGCGGCTCAGAGGATTCGTCTCCCGGCCTGCCGCTCTCCGGATGTGCCGTCGCAGAGGGCTCCTGAGGGCGTCGCCCGTGGTCCTGGGCGCTCCGGGTGCCATGGCTGTCTCCTCTCCGGCGACGTTCCGGGGATGACGGGCTTCCGCTGCTCGGCGGCCGGGGCGGGCGGAAGCCCGAGGTGTGCTGGTCGGATCATGATCCGAACCGCCGGCCGATGACGAACTCCGGGTGGACGGTCAGATAGCCCCTGGCCGGCTGGTGCCCCCACTGACGGGGGCCCCGGTGGTGCAGGTCCTCGACCGCGGCGGGGTCGGTCACCTGGTGGGACCTACCGACGATGAGTACGGTCCATCCTCGGAGCGTCCGCTGGTCGAAGCGGTCCGTCTGGAAGCCGACCACCTCCCCGTCCATCAGGTCCTCCCGCCAGCTCGCCGGCAAGGGAACGACCACCTCGCCACGGCCGTCCAGGGTGAAGCAGGAGGGAGTCACAGCCGGCATCGCGTCATAGGTGTGGATGAGACGCCCGATCGCCGTCTGCCGGAGCAGGTCCAGGCTCTCCTCCCGCCTGCATTCCTCGGTACCGGGGCGGTCCCCGGTACGCTCGTCAGCGGAATCGCCGTGCAGCGGGGTGTCATCGCGAGCCATCGGGCTACCTCCGACGGGCGGGGCCGCAGCGGCAGGCCTCGACGGGGTCACAGGACGGGTCGCCATAGGACTTCGTGCACATCAAGCCGGTCTCCTTCGGTGAGTTCAACGGGCCGAAGCTCGCCACCTACCGGCCAGCGTGCCGTGTACCTGGCGCCCGGCGCGGGGGTCCGTCGGGCTGCAAGGTGCGCCGACCGGCCCTACTCGCCCCCATACGTGGCGCCCGCCGCTGCGGCTGACGAAGGCGGCTCCGTTCCGGTCCGGCGGGTGCACCGGAACCGCTACCGGATGCGGCAGGCCGTCCACCGCCGGTCAGGTCCTGAACAGGGCCACCTTGAGGGCGTTGTTCCCGCCCGCGTCGGCGAACACGTCGTAGGCGTCCTGCATCTCGTCCAGGCCGAACCTGTGGGTCACCAGGGCGGAGACGTCAAGCTGCCCGTCGGCGACCATGCGCAGGAGCAGCGGCGTGCTGCTGGTGTCGACCAGGCCCGTAGTGATGGTGATGTTCTTGATCCACAGGGTTTCGAGGTGGAGTGTGGCGGGTCTGCCGTGGACGCCGACGTTGGCGACCCGTCCGCCTGGGCGGACGACACGGGTGCAGAGCTCGAAGGACTCGGGGACGCCGACGGCTTCGACGGCCACGTCGGCGCCGAGGGCGTCCGGGCTCAGAGCGCGGATCGCCGTGTCGGTGTCGTCCGCGACCCTGAGTGTGTCGTCCGCGCCGGCTCGTTCCGCGGCCTCGAGTCTGCCGGTGGAGAGGTCCACGGCAATGATTCGGGCGGGGCTGAGGAGCCTGGCGGTCGTGATCGCGGCCAGCCCTATCGGACCCGCGCCGACGACCACGACGGTGTCTCCGGGGCCGACCTCGCCCTTGCGGACGCCGACCTCGTAGGAGGTGGGCAGGATGTCGGCGAGCAGGAGTGCCGTCTCGTCCGTGACCCCGGCGGGCAGCTTGTGGAGGGAGTTGTCCGCGAAGGGGGTGCGGACGTACTCGGCCTGGGTGCCGTCGACGAGGTGGCCGAGGATCCAGCCACCGCCACCGGTGCACTGGCCGTAGGTCCCCGTCCGGCAGTATGCGCAGCGTCCGCAGGCGGCGATGCAGGAGACCAGGACGCGGTCACCGGGCGCAACCGTCCTGACGCCCGGTCCGGTCTCGGCGACGGTACCGACGGCCTCGTGGCCGAGGACGCGCCCGTCGGTGACCTCGGGGACGTCACCCTTGAGGATGTGCAGATCGGTGCCACAGATGGTCACCGCGTCCACTCGTACCACGGCGTCCTCCGGGTCGACGACGGCCGGGTCGGGTACCGCGTCCCAGGTGCGACGGCCGGGGCCGTGATAAGTGAGTGCCTTCATGCCCGATCACTCTCCGCGTCATCGAAGGTGGCTCTCACCTCCGATGGTGCGCGACCTCCGGCACCACGCCGTAGGGCCGGTCGGTCCGGGGACCGGGGCCACCAGGGCCGGGCCCACCCCGGGTTCGACGCACACGTGCCGTCCGCGGGTCCAAAGTGCACGTTCTGGGGCCGGGGACCCGGCGGGGGTACGACGGCAACCGGACAGTGGGCGTGGTGGACGACGGCCTGGCTGACCGAACCGAGGCGGCCGAACGGACCCTCCGGGGTGCCGTGGCGGCCCACCACGACCAGCCGGTGCGTCTTCGACAGGGCCACCAGGTGTCGGGCGGGCCCGGCCCGTACGGCATCCTCCACAACCGGCACATCGGGATACTTCTCCTGCCAACCGGCCATGACCTCGGCGAGGAGCCGCTGCTCCTCGGCTACCACGTGGCCGGACTCGTACACGGGCGGGAGCGCGTGACCCGGGCCGAGGATCAGCGGGTAGCTCCAGGCATGGATCGCCCGCAGCGGCAGGCCGTGCCTGCGGGCACTGTCGAACGCGAACTCGAGGAGATCATCGGGCGTTTCGCGTCCCTCCACCCCGACCGCGATGCCCTCTGTCGCCTCGGCACCGGGTGGCCGGACGACGACGGCAGGGCAGGCGGCGTGCGCAGCGACGTGCAGACTGGTGGACCCGACGAGCAGCCCTTGGAAGCCGTCGGCCCCCGTGAGCCCAGCACCAGCACGCCGGCCTCGGCGCTGAGCGCGACGAGCGCCTCGCGCGGGCTCGTGTCCACGAATCCGCTGCTGACGTCGATGTCCGGGTGCCGGGCCACAGCCCGCTCGGCAACCACCCGCAGTGCGTCCTCGCCCGTACGCCGGGCCGCCTCGGCGTCCAGCGACTCCGGGGCCTGATCCGGCTCCCACAGCCACGCGTGGACGAGGTGCAGGCGCATCCCCCGGGACCGGGCTTCGTCCGCGGCCCAGTCGACGGCCGCGCCCGCGCTCTCGGGATAGTCGACCCCGACGATCACTGGATGTGCCATGACATGCTCCTTCGCTCCGTGCAGGCGAGGCGCCAGCAAGTCGGAACGCCCCTCGGAACCGGGAGCGCTGCCCTACTGTCGATCCGCGGACGGCGATCTCGCACCGGCAACCGGCACCGTCAGCTGTCGGCCGCCCGCTCGGCCTGACCGGTTGCGGTGGTGGATCCCGGCCGGGGATGCCGGGTGTGCCCGAAGTGGTGGAGATGGGCGCCCGGCCCAGGGAAGACCACGGTGACCCGCCCAGTGTCCGCCCAGCGGACGTCGTAGGGCGGGGTGCCGTCCGCGTGGTGCAGGGCGATGACCTCACCGTCCCGGCTGGGAGTTCCCAGGACCGGGCTCTCGATGATCAGCCGGTCCCCCACTGCTGCTTTCATTTCGGTTCTGACCTCCCTTGTGTGCAGGCAGCCGGGCGGACCTGCCCTGCCCGGACGATCTCATCCTGCCTCGCGGCGCCGGACCGAAGCGTGGGTCCTCCAGGCCCGATCGTGGGCCTTCCGGCCCTGATCCGGTGGTGCCGGGAGTGGTGGACGATGAAGTGGGTGCCCCCGGCCGCGACGACCACCCCGAGGGAGCTCCGGCCCCTGAGGGAACACGGGGAAGGAGCGGGCGAGGTCGACGTCCGATGGCGGCCCTACCCGCACGATCCGACATCCCCGTGTTCGACTATCAGCGGCACCTCTTCCAGGAGCGAGAACCTTCGCAGCGTGACCGCCAACCCCCGAGCGGACGGCCGCGCCTACCTGACCGAGGCGGCGCTCCACCGTCCGGTCGTCCATGTCCGTCGGTACGCCGTGGACCGGGCCGACCAAGCACTGGCGGACCTGGCGGCCGACCGGGCCACCGGGGTCGCCGTCCTGGTCACGGGCTGACTCCGCGCCAGTTCGTGTCGGAGGGGTCCACGTGCGGATCCGACCGGCTCACGACCGCCGTTCCGGGGCGGGAAGCGGGACCCGCCACACCAGCCGGGTCCCACCGCCGGGTCCCCCACCGGCCCGGAAGCTCCCGTCGAGGCTCCGCGCCCGCACCCCAGGACGGCGACGAGCGCGTCGGCGACCGGCGGGGGCACTCGGAGGTCCAGCAGGCCGTCCATCCTCAGGTCGGGGCGAAGCCGAGTCCGGCGGCTGCTCGGACGACCGTGGCGACCACCCTCGCGCAGCCCCTGAGCGGCCGCTCCACGGTCTCCGGCCCGCAGTCCGAAGATGCTGGAGCGGATCGTCCGCACCGTTTCGTCAAGGTCGTCGAGGTCGTCGATGGCCCCCAGTACCCGCTCCGACGCCTCAGGGTGCTCGATGAAGCGGGTGGCACCCTGGAGGGCCGCGGCGGAGATCAGCCGGATACCGGCCCGGCGGAGCCGGATCTCAGGGTGTCCAGGCGGTGGCGGTACTCGTCGGCGTCGATCTCGCCCCGGGCGAAGCGTTCCGCGAGCAGCCGTTCCGGCGACGGCGGCGGAGCCGCCTGGGGGTTGGGCGGGCCTTGCCGGGGCAGGTGACCGAGGTGACGGGTGACGGGTGACGGGTGACGGGTGACGGGTGACGGGTGACGGGTGACGGCGATGGCGACGACGACCAGCAGCCCCAGGAGCAGCAGGACACTGATGATCATGAGGCCGAAGCCCCAGCCTCCCATGTCGTGGTCGTTCCAGTACCTCATCGCGGGCTCCCAATCGTGCGGGCGAGGCTGTTGCCTCACTCCCCACGGTGCACCCCGCCGGGAGAGCCCGCCTTGGGACCGGCCATGATCGCGTCCAGCAGTGCTTCGTCGTCGTCGAACGAGGTCAGCTCAGGCACACCAGCGCGGGCACCCGGTCGCGCAGCTCGCGGCAGACGGTCACCCCGTTGCCGTCGGGCAGCCCTACGTCCAGCACGGCGACCCGGGGCCGCAGGGCGGGCACCCGGGCCAGCGCCTGTGCGCAGGTACCGCCCTCACCGACGACCTCGATGTCGGGTTCGGCCTCCAGCAGGTCCCGCACCCCGCACCGGACCACCTCGTGGTCGTCCAGCAGGAACACCCGCAGGGGCTGCCGGGACGCGCCGGCCTCGGTCTCGTCCATCGATCGTCTCCTGAACCGGACGGCGGACACCTGCCTCGATTGTCCCCGGGGCGCGGCCCGGCCGCAGCAGCCGACGGGAACGTACCAACCCGGGTGATCGCCGAGGTGGCCCGATGGACCCTGGCCGACCGACGCACGCACGGCGCACCGCGGAGAGGGCGAACGCCCTTTCGAGCCAGGCGGCCGGTCGTGCTGAGTGTCAGCTGGTCGCCCAACCGGGCGACGCCCGGTAGCCGTGTCACTGGCGGCTGTGCGCCGGAGGCGCAACGCTCGGAGTGTGAGCGGACACCGGACCGCGGTCGGACGGGTCGCCCTCGGATCGGTGGTCGTCCTCGCCGTCCACGGCCTCCTCTTCCGGCCTCACCTGCTGGCCTGGGGAGTGACGCACGACGAGGCCGAACGCGCGTACCCCGGGGACGAGCTGGTCCCGGACGCGAACAGCACGTCGACGATGGCCGCAACCCTTCCCGCGCCACGGGCTGAGGTGTGGCCGTGGTTGGCGCAGATGGGCTGCGACCGCGCGGGCTGGTACAGCTGGAACCGGCTGGACAACGGCGGACGGCCCAGTGCGGACCGCATCGTCCCACGGCGGCAGCACCTGGCCGTGGGGCAGCGGCTGAGCTCGACGTCCGGCGGCCGTAGCTGGTTCACGGTCGCGGAGCTCGTACCGGAACGGACGCTGGTACTGCGTGCCGACCTGCGACTGCCTCCGGCCTCCCGTTCGATCCGGCCGGGGGTCCGGCACCCCGCGCGTTCGTCTCCTCGATCTGGAGCTTCCACCTCGAACCGGTCGGTGGCGGCAGCACCTGCCTGGTCGTCCGCGCCCGGGGGCGAAGCCGTCCGCGCCTGCTCACCGGCCCGCTGGACCTGCTGTTCTGGGAACCCGCCCATCTCGCCGTGCAGACCAAGCAGTTCCACAACCTTCGCGCACGCATCGGCCCGGCACGGTGACCGCGGCAGGGGCGGATCACGCCGGACGCCCAGGACGTCACGCAGGGGCGACAGCCCTGACATCGACGTCCACCACGCCGGGGACGGACCGGACCAGACGTTCCAGGACGGGCAGAGTCGACGGGTCGGGCAGGGTGCCGGTCAGAATGAGCCTTCCCTCCTCCGCCCGGACGTCGACTGCCGCCGCCTGCGTGGGGTGGAGCGCTGCGAGGAGTTCGACTCTCACGTGGCCGGCGAGATCCTCGTCGGTCCGAAGGTGGATCTTGAGCAGGTCACCCCGGCTGACGATGCCGACCAGGAAGCCTTCCTCGTCAACTACGGGGAGCCGTTTGAGATGGCCGCGGGCCATAGCCCGGCCGGCCTCCGCCGTCGGGCTCTGCGTGTGCACGGTGACGGCCGGCTCCGACATCATCTGGCCGGCGGTGAACGCCTCGACGCGTCCGGGTTCCCGGTCCCGGGTCGTCAGCAGATCGGTCTCGGAGACGACGCCGATCACCCGGCCGTCACCGGCGAGGACGGGCACCGCGCTGACCTTCCACTGCTGGAGCGTGTCCAGGACTTCCCGGAAGGTCGCGTCGCGGCCCACGGCGACGACGGCGTGCGTCATCACCTCACCGACGGTGCTCCACTGGCGTGTCATGGCGTGCTCCTGAGGGGATCGGGGGGTGTACTGCGGGGCCGGGGCCGGCGCTTCCTTCCCGGAGAGCGCTGAAGGAGACCGGTCCCAGTAGGTCGGAGAGGCGTTGCAGGACGTCCAGGAAGAGGTCGTCGACGGCGAGGAGCCCCACCAGCCGGGGCCCGTCCAGCACCGGAAGTCGGCGCACCCCGGTCCGGCGGAAGGCCCGGTAGGCGGTCTCCAGGTCGTCGGTCGCGGCCACCGTGACGGCGGGGGCGGACATGAAGTCGGACACCGGTGTCTCCATGTCGGCGCCCGGGGCCAGCGCCCGGACGACCAGGTCACGGTCGGTGAGGATGCCCTGGAGGGTGGCGTGATCGGCGACGAGCACGCAGCCGACCGCCTCCTCCTCCATGCGGCGGGCTGCCTGCCGCACGGTCGCGGACGGCCGCACGGCAATCGGTGGAGTGATCATCAGGTCGGCGACTCGCATCGCTCGTGCTCCAGGGTGATCGGGATCTCGGGCGGGTGCCGGTGGTCGTGAGGACCGTGCAGTGCCTCGGCGCACTCGGGCGGCAGGCTCGGTCTCCAGGAGAACCTCCGGCACCGGGTCAGGGCCAGGGCTGGCCGGTACCGGGCAGGTGGGCCGGTCGGCCCTGGTGGGTGGGCCGCACCGGTGATGTGCTGGAGCCGGCGGGCGATGCGCCGTGTCAGGGCTCCGAGGTCTCGACGATGCCGTCACGGACCGGCGTCAGGTCGTGTTCCGGTCCGGCTGTCCGTCTCCGTTCCGAACCCTGGGAGCAGCGATGCGCCGTGTGATCTGGTTCGCCGACCTCCGGCGCGAGGACGTCGGCGTGGTCGGGGGAAAGAACTCCTCGCTGGGCGAGCTGATCGGGCATCTGGCGCCGGCGGGCGTCCGGGTGCCCGACGGGTTCGCCACCACCGCCGATGCCTACCGGGAGTTCCTGGACACCGGCGGCCTGGGCGGACGGATCCGTGCGCACCTCGAACGGTTGCACGTGGGTGCGGACCTCGCCGAGGTCGGAGCTACGGTGCGCGCTGCCGTGCTGGCCACCGGTCTGCCGGCCGGGTTGGAGCGGGAGTTGACCGCCTGCTACGAACAACTGGCGCGCGGGGCGGGACGGACCGAGCCCGATGTGGCGGTGCGCAGCAGTGCGACTGCGGAGGACCTTCCCGAGGCGAGCTTCGCCGGGCAGCAGGAGACGTTTCTGAACGTCCGGGGCCGTGACGCGCTGCTGGACGCCTGTCGGCGCTGCTTCGCCTCACTGTTCACCGACCGGGCGATCGACTACCGGGAGCGTCTCGGTTTCGACCACCTGTCGGTCGCCCTGTCGGTGGGGGTCCAGCTGATGGTCCGATCGGATCTGGGCGGGGCCGGGGTGATGTTCACGCTGGATCCCGAGACCGGCTTCCCGGACGTGGTGGTGGTGAGCGCGGCCTGGGGGCTCGGGGAGACGGTGGTCAGCGGGCAGGTCGAGCCCGACGAGTACACGGTGTTCAAGCCGTTCCTGGAGGACGACGCGCTGAACCCGGTCCTCCAGGCCGCCCTGGGTGCCAAGCGCAGCAAGGCGGTGTACGCCGACGAGGGTCTGACCCGCACCGTGGAGACGTCACCCGAGGAGCGGGCCGGCCGGGTGCTCGACGACGCCGAGGTCCGCAGGCTGGCCGGGTGGGCGGTGGCGGTGGAGCGGCACTACGGGTGCGGGATGGACCTGGAGTGGGCCAAGGACGGCCGGACCGGACAGCTGTTCATCGTGCAGGCCAGGCCGGAGACCGTTCAGTCCCGGCAGCACGGTGCCGTGTTGCGCCGCTTCCGGCTGACGGGCGGCGGCAAGCGGCTGATCGACGGGATCGCCGTCGGTGAGGCGGTGGGCGTGGGTCCGGTGTGCGGCCTGGACAGTCCGGTGGACCTCGCTCGGTTCCCCGCCGGCTCGGTCCTGGTCACGGCGATCACCGATCCGGACTGGGAGCCTCTGATGAAGCGGGCGGCCGCCATCGTGACCGACCACGGCGGCCGCACCTCGCACGCGGCGATCGTCAGCCGGGAACTCGGCGTGCCCGCGCTGGTGGGCACCGGCCGGGCCACCACCGTCCTGGCGGGCCGTCAGGAGGTCACGGTCTCCTGCGCCGAGGGCGCCGAAGGACACGTCTACGCCGGGCGGGTCGACTACGAGGAGTCGGAAATCGATCTGGGCTCGCTGCCGCGGACCCGGACGAAGGTGATGCTGAACCTGGCCGATCCCGCCGCCGCGTTCCGGTGGTGGCGCCTGCCGGCCGACGGCGTCGGACTGGCCCGGATGGAGTTCATGGTCGCCCACCAGGTGCGGGTGCACCCGATGGCCCTGGTGCACCCCGAGCGACTCTCCCCCGAGGACCGCCGCCTGGTCGACGAACTCAGCAGCGGGTACCGCGACCGTTCGGAGTACTTCGTCGACCGGCTGGCGCAAGGCGTCGCCCGGATCGCCGCCGCCCGCTGGCCGGACCCGGTGGTGGTGCGGACCAGCGACTTCAAGTCCAACGAGTACGCCCGTCTCATCGGGGGCGGGCCGTTCGAGCCGGTCGAGGCCAACCCGATGATCGGGTGGCGTGGTGCGAGCCGCTACTACGACGAGCGCTACCGGGAGGGATTCGCCCTCGAATGCCGGGCGCTGCGCAAGGTCCGGGACGGGATGGGGCTCACCAACGTCGTGGTGATGATCCCGTTCTGCCGGACTCCGCAGGAGGCCGACCGCGTGCTCGCCGTGATGGCCGATGACGGGTTGGCCCGTGGCAGGAACGGACTGCGGGTCAACGTGATGGCGGAGATCCCGGCCAACATCCTGCTGGCCGAGCAGTTCGCGGAGCGGTTCGACGGCTTCTCGATCGGCAGCAACGACCTCACCCAGCTCACCCTGGGCATCGACCGCGACTCCGAACTGCTGTCGCACCTCTTCGACGAGCGGAATCCGGCTGTCACCCGCAGCATCCAGAGCCTGATCGCGATTGCCCACGCGGCCAGCCGCACCGTCGGCCTCTGCGGACAACGCCCCAGCAATGACCCGGACTTCACGGGATTCCTGGTCGACGCCGGTATCGACTCCGTCTCGGTGACACCGGACAGCTTCGCCGCCGTCAAGCACCACGTCGCGGCGGCGGAAGGCAATCCCCGGTGACCGGACCCGCGCGCCTCGTGCAGGCGTTCTCCGGCGCCGGTCGTCGCTCCGGGTTCACGGTCCTCGTCCGTCTCGAAGTCACCGTCCCGCGTGGTAGGCGTGGGGGTGCTCCACCGGGACGTCGGTGTCGTCCTCGGTCCAGTCGAGCGTCTGGTGCACGGCGACCACGCCGTCGACCGCCCGGCACAATTGCTCCGCGATCGGGATCAGGCTCCGCCGCGGCAACCGCCCGCCGAGCGTCACCACCCCGTCCTGCACCGTCACCTGGACCTCACCGGGGGCCAGCCAGAGGGTCTGGCCGAACACGTCGTGACCGATCTCCTCCCGGATGGCGGCGTCATGGCGCAGGAAGACCTGGAGCAGGTCGCGGCGGCTGACGATGCCGACCAACCGGCCCACCTCGTCGACCACCGGCAGCCGCTTCACCTTGTGCCGGTCCATCGCACGGGCCGCCTCGGGGATCGTCCAGCCCGGACGGGCGGTGACGGCCGGGCTGGTCATCAGCCCGCCGGCGGTCTCCGCCTCCGCCCGGGCACGGTCGTGCGCATCCAGCCAGCGGCCGGGAGCGGCCCCCTCGGGGTCCGGCAGGACGGCCTCCTTACGGATCAGGTCGGCCTCCGAGACCATGCCGATCGGCCGCCGGTGCTCGTCGACCACCGGAATCGCGGTGATGTCGTTGCGGTGGAAGAGCGCGGCGATCTCCTTGAACGCCGTACCGGGCCCGGCGGTGACGACCTCCTGGGTCATCACGTCCTGGACGCTGCGGTGCTGCATGGTCCTCACCCCTTCGCAGGTCATGCCGTACCCCCACTCTCCGCCCCGGTACCCACCCGGCACAGGGCCGTTCGGTCCAGCAACCCCGGCCGGGGCGGCCCGGGACACCGGGCAGACGCGGTGTCACGATGGGAATCCGGGCCACGCCACAGGGAGGTCGCCATGACGGCAGTCGTCAGAACCCCTCACCCCGAGCCCCGCCCCGGCCTGCTGACCTTCCTCGGCGGGGTCGGCACCGTGACGGGCAGCAAGTTCCTGGTGGAGACCGACCACGCCCGGATCATGGTCGACTGCGGCCTGTTCCAGGGCCTTGCCGAGCTTCGCCGCCGCAACTGGCGCCCGCTGCCGCTCGACCCGGCGGACATCCAGGCGGTGGTCCTCACCCACGCGCACCTGGACCACTGCGGCTATCTGCCGCGTCTGGTCCGCGGCGGCTTCCGCGGTCCGGTGCTGACCACCTCGAACACCGCCCGCCTGGCAGAGGTCATCCTGCGCGACAGCGCGCACCTGCTCCGCGAGGACGCCGACCACGCCAACAAGCACGGCTGGTCGAAGCACCGGCCGGCCGAGCCGCTGTACGACGAGGACGACGTCGAACGCACCCTGGAGATGTTCGACCCCGTCCCGCTGGACGCCGACATCGAGGTCACCGGGGGCACCGTGCTGCGGCTGCACCACGCCGGGCACATCCTCGGCTCCGCATGGGCCCACCTGACCCTGGAGGACGGGCACACCCTGGCCGCCAGCGGCGATCTCGGCCGGCCCGTGCATCCTCTGCTGCGCCCGCCGGAGCCGTACGGCGGCGCCGACGTGCTGCTGATGGAGTCCACTTACGGCAACCGCCACCACGAGGAGACCGCCGCCCGCGAGTGGTTCGCCGGTGCGATCGAGCGCACCGTGGCGCGGGGCGGCACCGTCGTGATCCCGTCGTTCGCCGTCGACCGCACCGAGGTCGTCCTGCACCAGCTCGCCGAACTGCGACGTTCCGGGCGCCTGCCGGCGGGAGCCCCGGTCTACGTGGACAGCCCGATGGCACTCGCCGCCCTGCAGATCTACCGCGACGCCTTCGCCACCCGGTCCCCCGAACTGCGCCCCGACGTATTAGACGACGGTGAGGCCGCCCTCGATCCGGAACCGTTCTCACTGATCCGCTCACTGCAGGAATCGCTCGCCCTGGAGCGTTCCAGCATGCCGTCGGTCCTGGTCTCCGCCTCCGGTATGGCCACCGGCGGCCGGGTCGTCCACCACCTGCGCCGGCTGCTGCCCGACCCCCGCAACACCGTGGTCATCGTCGGCTACGCGGCGGCCGGCACCCGGGCCCGCAACCTGCTCGACGGCGCCAAGGTGCTCAAGATGTACGGCACCTACGTGCCGGTCCGCGCCGAGATCGTGAACGTGCCCGCCTTCTCGGCCCACGCCGACGCCTCCGAGGTGATCGACTGGCTGCGGGCCGCCCCGCCCCCGAGCGCCACCTACCTGGTGCACGGCGAACCGGAGGGCTCGCGGGCGCTGCGTGACCGGATCGACCGGGAGCTCGGCTGGACCGCGGTGGTCCCCCGCCCCGGTGAGCGCGTGCTCGTACGCTGAGCGGGCCCGCCGGGGCGGGCCCGCTCAGGTGGTGTCGGCCGTGACGTCGTCGACGTCCCATCCGAGGTGGTCGGTGAGGCCGGCGACGGCAGCGACCCGCAGGCACAGGGCGGCGGCGTCGGCACGCGAGCGGGTGCGCCCCGCCAGGACGACGTGGCCGCGCTCGCACCGGACACGCAGCGATCCGGGCACCACTCCGGATCCGGGGGTGAGGGCCAGGGCGAGTGCCTCGGTGCGAATCGCCTCGTCGTCCGTCCGCAGCGAGTCCAGCAGGTCGTGCGGTGAGAGCATCCCGATCAGCCGGCCGTCGCCGTCCACGACCGGGAGGTGGTGCACGCACGCCTGGCGGGCGAGGCGGACGGCTTCACCGACGGACCGGTCCTGCGCCACGGTGACGGCCGGGGAGGTCATCAGGTCGCCTGCGGTGAGCTCGGCCCGTCGGTCGCGCCCGGTCTCGTCGCCCGCGTAGGCGGCGAGCAGGTCCGAGGCCGAGACCACGCCGATCGGCGCTCCTTCGGGCGAGACCACGGGCAGCACATCGCGCCGGGACGCGGTGATCGCTGTGACCATGGTGGCGAAGTCGGAGGTCGGGACGACGGTGATGGCGGGCCGGGTCATCCGGTCGCGGACCGGGGCGCTGCCGATGGCCCGCGCGGTGCCGGGGTCGGCGAAGGACTCGCTGGGCGTGCCGTCGAGCATGCTGTGGTTCATCGTTCCTCCGGGGCGCCCTCGCCCGGCGGCCGGCGCAGTCGGCGCAGGTACGGGTCGAAGTCGGGCAGAGGCTCCAGGCGGATTCGGGCATCGACGCAGACGAGTCCGTCGGGCCCGGCGATCAGGGGGTTGAGGTCGGCCTCGGCGACTTGCGGGAGGTCGGTGGCCAGGCGGGACAGTGCGGCGAGCACCCGCTGCACGGCTGCCAGGTCGACCGGTGGCGCGCCCGGGCGGCCCAGGAGCACCGGGGCGCTGCGCAGTTCGGTGACCATCGTGGTGAGGTCGCGTTCGGTCAGTGGTGCGAGCCGGGTGGAGCGGTCGTCGAGGACGTCGGTGGCGGTGCCTCCCAGGCCGAGGACGACCAGGGGGCCGAAGACGTGGTCCTTCGTGATGCCGGCGAGCAGTTCGAGACCGGGCCCGGCCATCGGCTGCACGACGACTCCGGCGATCCGGTCACCGAAGCGCTCGCTGAACTCGCGGTAGGCCGTGCGGACTTCGCTGTCCAGCTCCAGGCCGGTACGGACCGCGCCGACCGCACTCTTGTGGACCTGCTCCGGCCAGTAGGCCTTGAGCGCGACCTTGCCGTCGTGGCCGGCCGGACGCAGGGACTGCGCGGCGACGACGGCGGCATGTTCATCGGGGGCCCAGAGGGACGTGGTGAGCGGGAGCCCGTAGTACTCGAGGAGCTGGGCGGTTGCGGCGGGGTCGAGCCAGCCGCCTTCGGGCCGGGCCGCGAGGAGGCCTTCGGCGAGCCGCCGGGCCGCCTCGGGGTCGGTACCGCTGGCCTTGGCCTCGGGGCCGGCCGGTTCGGCCAGCCATCGCGCCCGGTCACGCGCGTGGGCGAAGGCCCGGGCGGCGGCACCGGAGTCGGCGTAGACCGGGAGCTGCCCGCCGTCCGCGCACGTGAGGTACCGGATCGGCACCTCCTGGCTGACCCGGACGGCGGCCATCGGGATCTTCCTCCGGGCGGGTGCGTCCAGCAGCGCGCGGACCGGGTCCTGATCGGCGTTCACGGCAAGGGCGGTCGGCACCAGACAGACCAGCAGGGCGTCCACGGCACGGCCGCGCACCAGTACGTCCACGCACCGGCGCAGTTCGGCTGGGTCGGCGGCCGCGGTGGTGTCCACGGGGTTGGTGGCGCTCGCGCCGGCGGGGAGCAGGCCGAGCAGCTCGGCCGCAAGGTCGGCGGGCAGCGTCGGCAGGCTCAGGCCCGCCTCGGCGCAGGCGTCGGCGGCCAGGATGCCGATGCCGCCGGCGTTGGACACCACGGCGATGGTGCCGCGGGTGCCGGGCAGTGGCTGGCTGTGCAGGAGGGCTGCGGTCTCGACCAGTTCGGCGATGCTGCGGGCGGCGGTGATGCCGGCCTGGCGGAAGAGGGCCTCCCGGGTGACGGTCGGGGTGGCGGCGGCGGCCGTGTGCGAGGCGGCGCCGCGGCGTCCGGCGGCGGACCGCCCGGCGTCCACGGTGAGCACCGGGAGTCTGCGCGTGACCCGTCGGGCCGTGCGGGCGAAGGCGCGGGGGCTGCCGAACGATTCGAGGTGGAGCAGGGCCAGGTCGGTCGTACCGTCGCTCTCCCACCACTGGAGCAGGTCGTTGCCGCTGACGTCGTACTTGTCCCCGAGCGAGACGAAGCTGGAGACGCCGATACCCAGCCAGGCGAGCCGCTGCACCAGGGCGATCCCTACGCCGCCCGACTGCGCGGCCACCCCGGCGGTGCCCGGCAGCGGGAACATGCCGCCGAACTCGGCGTCCAGGCGGACCTGCGGGTCGGTCTGCGCGATGCCGAGGCTGTTCGGTCCGACCAGGCGCATACTGTGACGCCGACAGGCCCGCATCAGCTGCCGGGCGGTGGCGGCGTCCAGGCCGGAGGTGAGGACCACCAGGGCCCGGACACCGGCCAGGCCGCACTCCTGTGCCACGCCCGCCACCGCGGCGGGCGGGACGGCCAGCACGGCGAGGTCGGGCACCTCCGGGAGGGCGGCGACCGACGGATGGGCCGGCTCGCCCGCGACCGTCTCGGCATGCGGGTTGACGGCCCACAGCGTGCCGGTGAATCCGCCCTGGCGGATCTTGAGCAGGACCGCGTGGCCGACCGACCCGGGCCGCCGGGAGGCTCCGACCACCGCGACCGATGCGGGCCGTAGCAGCGCGGCGAGGCTGGCCACGTCGGCGGCGCGCCCACGCTCGTCCACGGCGGCGCGATAGTGCTCGTCGGACTCGTCGAGCGGGACGCGCACCCGGATCTCGCCCTGCGAGAGGTGGCGGTGGACGGGCAGCCCGAGGTCGGAGAAGACCTTGTGGACGGCCCTGTTGCCGGCGAGGGTGTCGGCCTCGATGGCGTGGATGCCGCGCTCGCGGGCCGCGTGGACCAGGTGCTCGATCAGGAGGGTCCCCACGCCTCGGTGCTGCCAGGCGTCCGCCACGGACAGGGCCAGCTCCGCGGTGTGCGTGCGGCCCGCCTCGGCCTCGTAGTCGGCCTCTCCGACCAGCTCGTCGCCGGCCCAGGCGCCCAGCGCGAGGAAGCCGGGCCGGGGCGGCCCGCACAGCCGGTCGGCAGCGAGCTGCGGTGCCAGGCGGCTGACGCCGAGGAAGCGCATCCGGCGGCTCGCCTCGGACATGCGCACAGCGTGCAGGTCGAGCGCGGCAGCATGGTCCTCCGGTCCGAGCGGCCGGATGATCGCGGTGGTGCCGTCGGCCAGCAGGGCCTCGGCGGCGGACGGCAAGCGCTGGGCGGTGGACATCTGTCGGCTCCCTCGGTCCGGGCACGGCAGTCACCCGGTGGCGGGTCAACTCCAGCGTCCGCCCGCACCAAGGCACCACGCCAGGGCCGGTCGGCCCGCCGATGAGCCGGGGACACCTGTGTCGGGGCGCCTTGCGATGTCTTCGGTCCCGAATGGCCCTGGTCCCAGGTGCCCGGCCGAGCGAACGATGAGCGTGAGGAGGCGGAAGCCGTGGCTGTCAGCCGGACAAGGGGCCCGTCGGCCACCGCGTCGCACACCGCCGTGAGCAGCTGGGCCTCACCCGTGAGCAGGTGGCGGCGAGGTCCGGGATGGCCGCCATCTACCTCGAGTACCTGGAGTCGCGGCCGGCCTCCGTCGACCAAGACGAGGGCCTCGAAGACGACCACGCCCAGGACCGGCGGGGCATGGGAGCACCCTGCAGATCGGCGAGCAACTGGAGGTCTGCTGGTGTCCGGTCAGTTCGGGGTAGAGGCGCAGCTCGCCGGGCAGATAGCCGAGGGCGGGGGCGAGTCGGCGGTGGTCCGTGACGGGGTCCAGGCCCAGTGCTCAGACCTGCCCCTCGGTGGGCCCCAGGAGGCCGATCAGGCAGCGCAGCGTGGTGGTCTCGCCGGCACCGTTCGGCCCGAGGGAGCCGAGGACCTCGCCGGCGGCCACGGTGAGGTCGAGCTGCTCGACGCTGCCCGTCCGCCCGTAGCGCATGGTCAGCGAGGTGATCTCGATCGCCGGCTCCGAGGCGGGCATGAACGCGCTCCTTCCCTCCTCTGTGTCACGCCGAGTTCTGGGAGCGCAGCTGGTTCCCGATCTCGTGGGCCCAGGTCCGGATGTGCTCCGGGTTTCGGAAGTCGCCGCCCTTGCCGTGCTTGACCAGGGTGCGGGCGATCCAGCCAGGGGTTTCGGAGGTGAGGCTGCCGCCGAAGGTGACATGCCCGCGGGCTTGCAGGTACTCCATCGCCTTTGCCGCGCCGGGCACCGGCGGGATCTCTTGCTGCTCGGCTGAGCTGTCCACCGGGCCGCTGCTGAACAGCCAGACCGGGCGGTGGGCCAGCGCCTCGGCATTGCGATCGGCGCAGCTCAAGGCATCGCGCTGCCAGTGACCTGCGTAGAGCGAGCTGCCGAGGATGACTGCGTCGAACTGCGTCACGTCCTGGACGTCGGAGGCGGGGACGACGTCCGTGTCGAACCCGTCCTGCTCCAACGTACGACCGATCTCCCGGGCAATGCCGGTGGTGGCGCCGTGCTTGCTGCCGTAGGCCACGAGGATCTTCTGCTGCTTCATGGCGCCCTCCTGTGGGTGCCGGGTGCGGCTGCCGGTCGGTACTGCCGACAGGTCCAGCCTGGGCCCGTGCAACGCATCGGCGCCAGGGCCGCGCGCCCTGTTCCCGGGGCCGGTCGGCCCTGCCGCTACCGTCGGCGGGGCCCAGTCCTGGGGAGATGAGGCATGGGAAGCCCGATCCGCAGAGCCGTCCGTGGCGCGGGACCGACCGATTGCAGTCGACGCGGCCTCCCTTCCCGCTTCTACCTGGTCGGCTCTTCCCGGTCCGGACCGATCGGCACCTTGCACCTTGCCGTCCGCAGGAGCGGTGTGAGACTTGAAGGGAGGCATGGGACACGGCGCACGCTCAGGCGGTCGCCTCCGTACCGGCCGGCAGAGATCCAACCGCGCAGATGCGGTCGGTGAGGGGGCTGGTGTCCCGGAGCAGGAGGTGGTGGCTGATGTCTGAGACCGGCCAGTGCCAGTCGGGTCGGCTGCTGGGAGACCTGGCCGCGATGATCCGGCTCGCACACAAGGCGCTGGGCGAAGCCACTGCTGCCTTGCTCGACACGGCCGACACGGCCACTGAGAACGCGACGGCCGCCGAGAAGGCGCTGCACGAGCTCCGCGAGGAAATCGAGGACGACGCTTCTGCCGTGCTGCCGGACGGTTCGCCGACGGCTGACCTGCGCGCGATCGTCGTCGGCGTCCACGTCGGCACCGATGTGGAATGCCTGGCGGCTCTCGCCCGACAGCTGGTCGCGCTCGCCTGGGCGCGGCAGTCGGGGCAGCCCTTGCCGGCACGGCTGCGGCTCCCCTTGCGAGGCATGGGCAACCTCGCCCTGACCATGGTCGCCATGGCGGGTGACGTGCTGGAGTCCACAGAATCCGAGACCGTCACCGACCTTCTCGGAGGCATGCACGAGATCGCCCAGCGCCAGCAGCTACTGTATCGGCAGATGCTCTCCGAAGCCGACCAGGCCGAGCTCGGCGACATCGCCGATGCGACCTTGCTGAGCTGTTACTACGAGCGATGCGCGAGCCACGCCGTGTCCATGGCCCGCCACGCGGCCTTCTTCGCCGACTCCAATCTGGCTGGCTGAACGACAGTCGGGCCCGTAGCCTGACGGTCCCAGGCGTCGGCCGAACGATCAGGATGGTCGCCGGACCGGGCCGGAGAGCATGGTCCGTTCAGGGCAGACCGGCCACGGCGATCGTGTCGAGGATCATCTGCCAGGTGGGAGCGTGCAGGACGCTGCCGTCGTGTGTCACCACGATCGCGGCCTGCAGAGGGTCAGCCGGTTCAATCGTCAGGGATCCCCCGTGCGCCAGGCGTTCGAGCAGCGCGGCGACGTTGTGAGCATAGGCAGTCGACGCAGTCGTCGGAACCTGTGCCGCAAGGTTGCCCGCGCCGATCACCGTGACCTGGTCACCGACCTGGGTTGTGGTGTCCGGCTCAGCCGACTCGACGTTCCCGCCCAGCGGTCCGGCCGTCACGTCGACGACGACCGAGCCGGGGCGCATGGCCCGGATCGCCCGGGTGGTGATCAGGGTCGGCGCGGGCAGGCCGGGGGGCTCGACCGCCGCGATGACGATGTCGAAGAGGGGGAGCACCGCGGCCAGGCCCCGGTGCAGCGCGGCCTGCCCGGTGTCGAGCGCCCGGACGAATTCCGCGTCGTCGGCGGCCGGCCAGAGATCGGGTAGGTCGAGGAAGGTGCCGCCCAGCGCGGTGATCTCCTCCCGTGAACGGCGACGTAGGTCGTGAGCATGGACGACCGCGCCGAGGCGGCGGGCTGTGTCGATCGCCTGCAGCCCGGCGGCCCCGGCACCCACGACCAGCACCCGTACGGGTGCGAAGACCGCCGCAGCCGAGCCCCACGGCGACAGGCAGCGGCTCAGGACGCCGGCCGCGAGAAGGACTGACCGGTAACCGGCGATCCTGGCCTGGGACGAGCCGGCGTCCACCGGGTACGCGGCGCTCAGCGCGTGCGGGACCAGGTCGAGGCTGATCGCGGTGACGCCCTCGTCCGCCCAGCGGCGGATCAGGAAGGGGATCCGAGTCGGCCGCAGGAGCGCCACCAGCGTCTGCCCGCTCCGGAACGGGTCGGGGAACTCGACGTTGGGGGCCTGGACCCCGACGAGGACATCCGCACGGCGGAACAGCTCGCCGCGCGGGACGATGTCGGCGCCGGCCCTGGTGTAGTCGTCGTCGGCGAACCAGGCCGCCGCGCCGGCTCCGCTCTCCACCATGACGTCCAGGCCGAGGGCTCTGACGGTGCTGACGAGATCGGGGACGAGCGCGACCCGCCGCTCACCCGGCGCCGTTTCCCGGTAGACGCCGACCGTGGTGGCCACCATGACCCGTCACCTCCGTCCGGAGGAAGCCGACACGTTCCAGTATGTCGCGTTTGCCTTGCTCGATCGCCCGGTCGGATACTCGACCACGACACGCTGCGGAAACGGCCATCGCGCCGGGCGGCGGAGGGAGCCGGGCGTGGAACACAAGGGCTGGCAGTTCTGGGTCGACCGCGGCGGGACCTTCACCGACGTCGTCGCGCTGAGCCCGGACGGCCGGCTGATGACGCACAAGCTGCTGTCGCACACCCCGAGGCGCCCCCCGGGCTCGGCCGGGAGCGGCGGTCCCACCCGTGATCCCGCGGTGGCAGGGATCCGCGCACTGCTCGGCCTGCCCCCGGACCGGCCACTGGCCGAAGCCCGGATCGACGTGGTACGGATGGGCACGACGGTGGCCACCAACGCCCTGCTGGAGCGCACGGGCGAGCGAACCGCCCTGGTGATCACCCGCGGCTTCGGCGACGCGCTGCGCATCGGCTACCAGAACCGGCCACGCATCTTCGGCCGCCGGATCACCCTGCCCGAGCCACTCTACGAGCGGGTCATCGAGGTCGACGAGCGGATCACGGCCGAGGGCACCGTGCTGCGCGCACCGGATCTCGACCGGCTGCGCGAAGACCTGCGGCGCGTCCACGAGGACGGCATCCGCTCAGTGGCGGTGGTCTGCCTGCACAGTTACCTCCACCCCGCGCACGAACAGGCCATCGGCCGCCTCGCCGAGCAGCTCGGCTTCCCGCAGGTGTCGCTCTCCAGCGAGGCTAGCCCGCTGATGAAGCTGGTTCCGCGCGGCGACACAGCCGTGGTCGACGCCTACCTGTCTCCGGTGCTGCGCCGCTACGTCACGCAGGTCGCCGAGGAACTGCGGGGCGTGCGCTTGATGTTCATGCAGTCCAACGGCGGCCTCGCGGAGGCGGGCCACTTCCGCGGCAAGGACGCGATCCTCTCGGGCCCGGCCGGCGGCATCGTCGGCATGGTGCGGATGTCGCAACTCGCCGGCTTCGACCGGGTGATCGGCTTCGATATGGGCGGCACCTCCACCGATGTGTCCCACTTCGCCGGAGCGTACGAGCGGGTGTCGTCCACCAGCCAGGTGGCCGGGGTGCGGCTGCGCGCACCGATGCTGGCCATCCACACCGTGGCCGCCGGCGGCGGTTCCGTCCTGCACTTCGACGGCAGCCGGCTGCGGGTCGGGCCCGACTCGGCGGGCGCGGACCCGGGCCCGGCATCCTACCGTGCCGGTGGCCCGCTGACCATCACCGATGCCAACGTGATGCTCGGCCGCATCCAGCCCGCGCACTTCCCGCACGTGTTCGGAGCATCCGGCGACCAGCCGCTAGACGGTGACCTGGTGCGCCGGCGGTTCACCGAGCTCGCCGCCGAGATCCGGGCGAGCACCGGTGACCGGCGCTCGCCCGAGCAGGTCGCCGAGGGCTACCTCCAGATCGCGGTGGTGAACATCGCCAACGCAGTCAAGCGGATCTCCGTGCAGCAGGGCCGTGATGTCACCCGCTACGTGCTGACCACGTTCGGCGGTGCGGGCGGCCAGCACGCCTGCGCGGTGGCCGACTCGCTGGGCATCCGCAGCGTACTCGTGCCCCCCATGGCCGGGGTGCTCTCCGCACTCGGCATCGGCCTCGCCGACACCACGGTCATGCGCGAGAAGTCCGTGGAGAGCCCGCTCGAACCGGCCTCAATGCCGCGGGTCCAGGCCGTCGCGGACGACCTCGAATCGACGGCGCGCGCGGAGCTGCTCGACGAAGGGACGCCACCCGAGCGGATCCGGGTGAGCCGCCGCGCGCAGCTGCGCTACGACGGTACCGACACCACCGTCGCGGTCGAACTGGCGGAGCCGGATGCCATGACAGCCGCCTTCGAGACGAGCCACCGCGCCACCTACTCGTTCCTGATGGATCGTCCGATCGTCATCGAGGCCCTCTCCGTCGAGGCGACCGGGCTCACCAAACAACCCGACCTTGGCCACCTCGGCGGACCGGGCTTCAGCAGCGAAGCAGGGGCCGTACGGCTGTATACGCGCGGGACCTGGCGCGAGGCCCCGCTGCTGGAGCGGGCGGCCATGCGGCCCGGTGACACGGTGACCGGCCCCGCGATCATCGCCGAGGCCGGCGCGACCACGGTGGTGGACGAGGGGTGGCAGGCAACGATGACACCCGTCGGCCACCTGCTGGCGGAGCGGGTGACCGCACGCGCTGAGGCCGGCGTCGGGACCGAGGTCGACCCCGTGCTCTTGGAGATCTTCAACAATCTCTTCATGGCCATCGCCCAACAGATGGGCGCACGGCTGGAGTCGACGGCGCAGTCGGTCAACATCAAGGAGCGGCTGGACTTCTCGTGCGCGCTCTTCGACCCGGACGGGAACCTCATTGCCAACGCCCCTCACATCCCTGTGCACCTGGGGTCCATGGGCGCCACCGTCAAGGAGGTGATCCGCCGCCGCGCCGGAGCGCTGAATCCTGGCGACGCCTACGCGGTCAACGACCCCTACCACGGAGGCACCCACCTGCCCGACATCACCGTGGTGACACCGGTGTTCGACGCAGATGACCGGCAGATCCTCTTCTTTGTCGCCTCCCGCGGCCACCACGCCGAGATCGGCGGCCTCACCCCGGGCTCGATGCCGGCCAACAGCCGCGAGATCCACGAGGAAGGCGTCCTCTTCGACACCTGGCTGCTGGTCGAGAACGGCGCACTACGCGAGGCCGAGACGCTACGGCTGCTCACCGAGGCGCCGTACCCCTCCAGGGACCCGGCGACCAACCTCGCCGACCTGAGGGCGCAGATCGCCGCCAACCGGAAGGGAGTCGACGAGGTCACCAGGATGATCGACCACTTCGGCCTGGACGTCGTGCAGGCCTACATGCGGCACGTGCAGGACAACGCGGAGGAAGCGGTCCGCCGCGTCATCGACTCCCTCGCCGACGGCGCCTACCGCTACGAGACGGATTCCGGGGCGGTGATCGCGGTACGGATCTCCGTCGACCGTGAACGGCGGCGCGCCACCGTTGACTTCACCGGCACCTCGCCGCAGCTCGGCACCAATCTCAACGCACCGTCCTCCGTGGTCACCGCAGCCGTGCTCTACGTCTTCCGTACCCTCGTCGCCGACGACATCCCCCTCAACGACGGCTGCCTGCGCCCGCTGCACATCGTCATCCCGCCCGGCTCGATGCTCGCACCCGGCTACCCGGCCGCCGTGGTCGCCGGGAACGTCGAGACCTCACAGGCGATCACCGGCGCGCTCTACGCAGCGCTGGGATCCCAGGCCGAGGGGTCCGGCACGATGAACAACGTCAGCTTCGGCAACGAGCACCACCAGTACTACGAGACGGTCGCCTCCGGCTCCGGAGCGGGTGACGGCTTCGACGGCGCCTCGGTGGTGCAGACGCACATGACCAACTCCCGGCTGACCGACCCTGAGGTGCTCGAATGGCGCCTGCCCGTCCTGCTGGAGGAGTTCGCCATCCGGCACGGCAGCGGAGGGTCGGGGCGGTGGCACGGAGGCGACGGAGCGATCCGCCGGATCCGGTTCCGCGAGCCGATGACGGTGAGCATCCTGTCCGGACACCGGCGGGTAGCCCCATACGGCCTGGCAGGCGGATCGCCCGGCGCCCTGGGCGTCAACCGCGTGGAGCGCACAGACGGCAGCATCCTGCGCCTGGACGGCTGCGACCGCGCCGACCTCAAGGCAGGAGACGTGCTGGTGATCGAGACCCCCGGCGGGGGTGGCTGCGGCACCGGCTGAAGGCGCCCGGCTCGCTTTCCACTCCTTCCCGGCCGCCAGGCCCCGCGTCGTCGGTCCCGACCGGCGGCCGACTCATCCCACCGGTACCACCGCGACCGGGCAGTGCGCGTGCTGCACAACGGCCTGGCTCACCGAGCCGAGCCGCCGCATGGGCCCGCGTACCGCGCCGTGGCGCCCGACCACCACTAGCTGATGGGCTTCGGAGAGAGTCACCAGCAGCCGTGCCGCGCCGGAGCGCAGCGCGACTTCGGTCGCCTCGACATCGGGTTACTGGTGGCGCTTGCCGGCAAGTGCCTCGGTCAGCAACCGTTCCCGCTCGGTGGCAATGTGCTCCTCCTCGTACACGGCTGCGAACGCGTGACCCGGCCCACTGACAGGGGATAGCTCCAGGCGTGGACGGCCTGCAGCGGCAGCTTCCTCCTGCTTGCGGTCTCGAAGGCGAAGGTCAACGCGCCGTCGCTGCCGTTCTCCCCGTCCACTCCCACCAGCACGCCGCCAGCCGTCGACCGGACGTCGGCGGAGTGAACCACGACGACTGGGCACAGGGCGTGAGAGGAGACATACAGGTTCGTCGAGCCGACCAGCAGACGCGAGAATCCGCCCGAGCCGCGCGCCCCGAGTACGGGCAGGCCCGCCACCTCCGACACCGCGAGCAGGGCATCGCGCGCATGGTCGTCCACCAGCTGCGTGGTGACCGCGAGACCTGGACGGTGCAGCCCGGCCTATTCACGCGCCGCTCCGAGCGCCTCCTCACCGGCGTCCCGGGTGAGCCTGGTCTCCTGCCCGGTGGGCGCGTTACTGACTTCGGCTCGTCAGGGTGAACTGTCCCGAATTGCCTGACGGGCTCGCTGCGGTGGTTGTATCCGGTGGTGTGTGAGGTATGCGGATG
>NZ_JBIURH010000054.1:0-43951 GCF_044740765.1 Kitasatospora sp. NPDC088346 | reverse complement strand
TGCTCATGTTGCTCTTGCCACTCACTACCTGGACTGCTTCCTCCGGGACTCAACCGTCCCAGTATCAGGCTGTCCAGCTCAGTGGGGGAACTTCATGGTCGGCGGGAAGCGGTTCCGGGCCTCCGCATAATCGCGGCCGGCCCGGGTCGGCGCGGCAACCTCTGGACATACGTCACCGCTGGCTGCTGGTCCGCGGTAGAGAAACACGGACACGGGCCGGAGTTCGCGCTGACCGCTCCAGCGGGCGACGAGAGCTTCGCCGACCTTCTCGCGAAGATCGCGTACTACCACGCTGGACACCATCTCGACCTTGAACACAGCATGCCCATCGGCGAGCCGTGGATCCCCGGGTCCTCCTGCGACCACCTGCTCGTCAGCCTGCCCTACCTCCATGGGCCGGACCTCGAACACTGCCCATTGCCGAACGGCCACGCACGCATCCTCTGGACTCTCCCCGTAACGGCGAACGAGATCGCCTTCCGCCGCGAACACGGCCACGAAGCACTTGAGCAGCTCTTCGACGAGCACGGGATCGACCCCGTGGATCCCAAGCGCGCTTCCGTGGTCTGACCCGCTCCGCCGACAACGGACGGCCGGGTCAGTTTTCCAGGGGGATGCGGGTGCGGAAGAGGTCGAGTTTGGCCCTGCCGTAGCCGGCGCGTTTGAGGAGCTTGACCCTGGTCACCTGGCCTTCGGCCTGGCCCGAGCTCCAAGGGCTCGACAGACCGGCGACGACCGCGTCCCGGTCGTGGAGGAGTCCGTCGGCGAACTGCCGCAGGGCGGGCGGGTCGTGGTGTCCGACCTGTTCGATCCATCCTTCGAGGTCTTCGCCGCGGTGTTCGTGCATGAGCGTGCCGAAGGCTCGGACGTGCTCGAGGCGGCGTCGGGTTCGGGGCAGGCCGCCCGGATCTCCTTCACGCCGACCGTCTCGTCGGGGCGAAGGCGCTCGGGGCGGCTCATGATCCAGCGCAGGGCTCTCCTGGGTTTCGGCAGAGCCGGGGGCGGCGGTGCTGTGACGGTGCCCTGCTTCAGGAGACGGACGTAGGAGTGGCGTTTTGGCATCCCTGAGGCTTCGCCATCTTCGAACGTGCTGGTCACGGGGGCTGGCGTGACGGGCCTCTGGGGTGCTCCTGCTGGTGGTGGGCGGCAGTCTGGCGTGTAGATCGTCTGGCGGGGAGGTCTTTGCGGATTCCGCTCTGTCTCTGTCCGTGTGGCTCCTACGCTCCGGCTCATGGTGGATCCCGATGTACTGAGGAAGATCGTCGTGCGGCGCGCTGAACTGAACGAGCTGGAGGAACAGCTGGCCAAACAGCTCGATCAGGTGCGGACCGAGCAGGAGGAACTGGCGGTCGCCGAGCGGGTGCTCGCGCGGATGGCCGAGCAGTTCGCTGCGGCGGCGGTCGCGCCGGCTGAAATGCAGGTCGCGGGCCGTGCGGTGCTGCTGGTCCCGCATCGCGGGCCCGGTATGGCCCAGGACGTGCTGCCGCCGGACTACCAGCGGATCCTGGCCGTCGTGCGGGACACGGGCGGGCCGGTGTCGACCAGGCAGGTCGGCGAGGAGCTGGGACTCCGGGACCGTGTGGGTCGCAACCGCGCACTGGAGGTGGTTCTCACCGCCGACCTGTTCGATGCCGAGACCGCGGCGGCCTACGGCTGGATCAACCGAGCCCTGCCGGCCGACAGGCTCGACGACCACGTTGACCGTGTTGCCGAGAACATCGCCGCGCTGCCCGACGGTGTCATCGAAGCAGCCAAGCGCTCGCTGCCCGCCGATGACTTCAGGGAAGGGCTCCTCCGCGAGAACGACGCCTGGGTCTCGACGTTCAGCCTGCCGGCCGCACAGCACCTGATCAGCGGGGGCCTGCAGAACGGGGCGCAAACGCCGGCCGGCGAACGCGACCTTGAGGCACTGATGCGCAGCGTCGCCGCACGCTGACTTCCGGACGGCCGCATGGCACGTCACCGAAGGGCCCCACACCCGTCCGTTGCGGTGTTTGACGGTTCACGCGGTGACCCGTCCGCCAGGACTGGTGAGACCGTGGACGGCAGGGGTGTGGCCTGCGCACAGACGCCGCCTGAACTGCGAACCTTCATGGGCGGGTTGACGAGGCGCAGTCCGCTGGGCCGGCTGGTGGGTGACGGTGCGAAGGGGGTGGACTTCGCCGGTCGGCCCGTTTCGGTGGCGGAGGTGGGGCCGCGGAGACCGGGGTCGGCGGCCTCGTGCTCCCAGGCCAGGTGTGGAGCGGTCTTCGCGCCGTCGCCGGCACGCGCGCCACCCGTCTCCACATTCCGCCCGGGTCATGGACCTGAGGTGCGTTCACCGAGCCGCGCGACACGCTCGAAGCAGCAGGGCCGGGGGCTCGCGGCAGCGGGCGTCGAGCAGGGCGAGGTAGTCCTCCACGGGCCAGGTCGCCAGGGTGGCGGTGCGGGGTGAGGTAGAGGCCGATGGTTCCAACAGCCACGGGCGAGGGCCCGCTTGTCACTCCCGCAGGGGTCGATCACCAGACTGATAATAGATTATCCATCCGATCGTCTATCATTTGGTCATGACCCAGCCCCAGACGACCCGCACCTCGCCCCCGGCGGGGAAGCAGATGCTCTCCGAGCAGGTCTACACACACGTGCGGGATGCGATCATGCGCGGGGACCACGCCCCCGGTGAACCCCTCAAACCCCAGGACCTCGCCAAGGAACAGGGCGTGAGCCTGGCCGTCGTGCGTGAGGCGCTCGTGCGGGTGGTCGGCGAGGGCCTCGCCGACCGGCTGCCCAACCGCGGCTTCGCCGTCCCGGCCTTCTCCGACCGTCGCTGGCAGGAGATCGCGGAGGCCCGCCGGGCCATCGAACCGGTCATGCTGCGCTTGTCCGTCGAACGCGGCGATGTGAACTGGGAAGCCCGCGTACGGGCCGCCCACCACCGTCTGGCCCGCACCCCGGCGTACGTGCCGCAGGAGGGCAAGCACTACAGCAGCGCATGGGCCGAAGCCCACCGTCTCTTCCACCGCACCCTGCTGGAGGGGTGCGGCAACCTCGTCCTGCTGGAGACCTTCGACCGGATGTGGACCGCGAGCGAGCTGGCCCGCCGCTGGTCGGCGCACCGCAACCCCGACCGGGACGGCCTCGTGGAACATCGCCGGCTGGAGGAGGCGGCCCTCGCCCGTGACGCCGACACCGCAGCCGAGGTCCTGACCCAGCACCTCACCCAGACCGCGGCCGGACTGGCCGACTGCCCCCACCACGAACCCACGAAGGACGCCTGATGCGCCTCGTCCAGCCGGCCGCACGACCACACCTGATCACTGACATCGGAGCCACGGCATGACTTCCTTCGAGGCGAGCACAGGCCGCCGTTGCCACAACGCCGTCAGCCCCCTGCACGCATCGGTGTACTTCGCACCGGAGCCGGAGGAAGAACTCACGGCGCTCGGGCTGGAACGCGGCGCCATGGTCTACCTCGCGAGCCGCGCGGCACCGCTCGGGGCCGTCGACGCGGGCACCGTCACCGCGACCTTCTACAACTTCAACCACGCGCACGTGCAGCGGTACATCCCCGCCGCGTGGACCGTGACCACACCGCAGGAGGTGCTCACGGCACGGCTGCGCGGCGCGGACCGAACACTGCAACGACTGCTCGGGCAGGAGTCCCTCACGTCCACGGACATGACCGAGGCGGCCGAACTGGCGCTGCACGCCACCGAAGCCTGCTGCCGAGAGGCACGGCCGCTGTACGCCGCCAACGCCGACCTCCCCGTACCCGAAGAACCGCACCTGACCCTGTGGCACGCCGCGACCCTGCTGCGCGAGCACCGGGGCGACGGTCACCTCGCCGCCCTGACCATCGCCGGCCTGTCCGGCATCGAGGCACTGGTGCTGCACAACGCCACCGGCACGGCACCGACATCCGCACTGTTCAGGCGGACCCGCGGGTGGTCCGCCCGGCATTGGGACACCACCCGGGACCAGTTGCGCGAACGCGGCCTGCTGGACGCGGCAGGCGACCTCACGCAGGCGGGCGCGACCCTGCGCGCAGAGACCGAGGCACTCACCGACCGCCTCGACGCCGCCCCGTACGACCACCTGGGCCCGGCCGCCACCGCACGCCTCACCGAACTGGCAGACGGATTCTCCAGAGCCCTCAGAGCAGCAGGCGCCTTCCCCTCGGTGCACTTCGGCAAAGGCTGAGGACAGCGGCCGAAGCCCAGGCGGCGGGCGCCGTACTCGCCGCCGCGGTACGTCACGGCGGCCGGGGCCGGGGCCGGGGCCGGGGCCGGGAGCGAGTAGAGCCACAGCGTACGGACGCCGTCCCCCGCGGCACCACCTGCCGGGCCGATCCTCCCGACGACCCGGCCGCCTCGGGGTGACCCGCACCGTCGGCGAGGCCGGCCGGGCCCCGGCCAGCGGGGCGCACAAGCAGATGAGGCTCGGGCGCCCTGGCTTGTTGAAGCGTCAGTGCAGCAGGGTGTCGGCCAGGGAGGTCCCGAGGAAGGCCGCGACGAGCCCGGCGGTGATGCTGACGGCCATGTTCGCGGCGGCCAACATCTTCGCGCCGGTCTCCACGAGTCCAACGGTTTCGAAGCAGAGGGTGGAGTAAGTACTCAACGTCGCGCACAGGCCGGGGCCGATCAGGTGCTGGAGGGCCTGGGGCAGGGCAGGGCGGCGGTGGCCGCACCGGCGGAGCGGAAGCCGAGTACGGTGCAGGCGGTGAGGTTCACGACGAAGGTGCCCCAGGGGAAGAAGGTGCCGCGTCGGGCCTGGACGGCACGGCCGGTGAGGTAGCGCAGGGGGCGCCTACGCCAGCCCCGACGATGCCGGCTGGGTGACATGGACAACGGCGACCTGGCCGACCTGCTCCCGGACAGCCCGTTCCCCCCGGCGCCGGTCAACGCTCTGCGGGCGCGAGAGCCTGCAGGCGGGAGAGGGTGATCCGACGGCGTTGAAGGTCGACGTCCGTGATCTTCACGGTGAGGATGTCTCCGACCCGGACCACGTCCTCGGGCCGGTCCACGTGTCCTTCGGCCGGCTCGGTGAGGTGCAGCAGGCCTTCGAGGCCGTCCTCTCCGACTTCGATGCGCACGAAGGCACCGGACGGCACGAGTTCGGTCACGACGCCGTTCGTGATCCGGCCGACCTGCCGGACGAACTGCGGCATCGGGTCCTCCTGCAATGCCTTCAGGGACAGCAGAACACGCTCCCGCACCAGGTCGACGTCGAGGATCTCGGCCGAGACTCCCTGTCCGACGGCGACGACGTCGGAGGGGTGATCGAAGCGGCGCCAGGACAGTTCGGAAATGTTGATCATCGCGGTGAAGCCGCCGATGTCCACGGAGGTCACACCGCAGTCGGCGATCTCCGTGACCGTGCCGGTGCAGATCTGCCCACGGCGGAGATCCTTCAGGATGGCCCAGTTCCGGTCACTCGGCGTCGGCTCGGTCCTCCACCGCGCGCGCAGGACGCCGTCACTGTCGGGCGGGACCGCGGTGAACATCGGGTGGCGTTCGTCGAGGGCCAGGGCCAGGACCGTGGCGGCACGGGCACCGGCCACATGGGCAGCCAGTTCCCGGTACTCGGACTCGTCGGCTATCGCGCTGGAGATGACCCCGTTCTCGTCCTCCCATACGAACTCCACCGTACCTTCGTCGGGAAGCGAGGCGAGGACCGCGTCGACGTCGTCGGACAGGTCCGGCCAGACGGTCAACCGGGCACGAGGGGTGAGTCGGGCTCGTACCGCATCGAGGGTGCCCTCGGTCAGGCGATGCCAGCGGGAGGCATTGTGCAGGTACCCCTCCTCCAATATCGCCGCCTGCCGCATGGCGACGGACCAGCGCAGACGGGCCCAGAAGTCCTCGTCGGCGGGCCGCTGTACGCCGGGCTCGTCGAGATCCTCGTCGTAGGGCGAGGCCTCCAACTGCTCCGGGAGGAGACCGAGTGCCAGGGTGCGCGCGAAGGCGCGCTCGCAGGGTCTGTCGCTGCTGACGTAGACGTACTGGTCCCAACCGACCTCCACGGTGAACCTGTCCTCCACCGCCAACCGGCACCAGGCACCGTTGTCGCGGAGCATGCCCCTGACCAGCTCCAAGCCAACGGAAACCGGCACCTGTGCACCGTCGTGGAACCCGCTGAGGTCGGGTGGGAACAGCCCGGCGAGGCCGTGGCCCTCGATGGCCGGCTCCAGCCCGAAGTGGACGAGGCCGGAGATCCCGGGCTCACGAACGGCCAGGCGGTCGATGCCGGTGTCCTCGGCGAACGCGGAAATCGCTTGCAGGTAGGCAGCCTCGACCGGTCCGTGGTCGCTGGTGGAATCCTCAGCGCCGATGTAGCTGCCGTGCTCGTCGCGGTCGGCAGGGTCGTACTTGGTGATCCGGTACACGAAGGGCGGCACGTTGCTCCCCGTTGTCGTCGACGATGCTCGCTCGGCGGTCGATCTTGTGATCGGGAGCGTGGGGCGGGATGCGCCGGCGCATCGCCGCCTTCGAGGATTGCCATCGCGATCACCTTTTGCAAGCGGGATACCGTGCAACAGCAGGTCCAATCCACCCGGCCGGAGTTCCTCGCGATCGCGACCGCGTGCGACAGGCTCACCGACCGCTGTCTGCTGTACCGCGTCGGAATCGTCCTGCCCTCCCTGATCCTCTGGCTCCGCGAACCGACCAGATGATCATTTGTCAGACAGCCGCTCGTCCAAGGGCGCCGTCGGACCTGGTGCCGCGTCACGCGCAGGCGCTCGGCCACGATTCGACCCTCGCTGCCCTCACCACCACCGACTGACCCTGCGCGAGGATGATGCTCTGAGCGATCGGGGTGGGGTGGTCTCCCGGCGCTGCCGAACGTCGGCGCCGGGTAGGCGGGAGGTCGCGCTCGACCGCGTCCACGATGTCGCCGAGCGCGAAGGTGATACCGGTGTCCACCGCCAGGCGCGCCACCGCCTCCACCGCCCGCTCCGTCCGGCCAATCAGATGAGATCAAAGGTCAGTTGCTCATAGCCACTCCCCACGAGACGGAGCCTGAATGCTGTCCCGTATCTGCCTCACGTCGGCACGGATCCAGCATCAGGACGGCTGCGCAACCAGGTGCAGACGTTGCACGCCTCCCCGTGTCAGCGGTATCGGGCTGCCGGCCACCAACGCGTGGGCCGCGGCACCGATCCTCATGCCGGCGATTCTTCGCCCGTGCGCGTCCTCAACCACGGCCGGCCGAGTCGCCGAACGAAGGGCCTTCCAGACCGTGCGTGTCTCCTCGGTCAGAAGCAGGTGCACCTCGGCCCCGACCTCGGGCTCGGACCAACGCACTGCGAGACGGCCGGCTTCAAAGATCTCGCCATACGGGCCCTGGATTCGCCGCGAGCACAGCAGCTGGAGCACCGCATGGTGCGCCAGCTCCGGCCGGGGAGGGAAAGTCGCGCTGGTCACCAGGACATCCGAGGGGGCTGCTGCTCCTGTCGGCAGAAGCAGAAACGCCTGGCGGGTGCCGCTGCACGTCAGGGCTGTTGGAATCGAAGGGTGCAGGTGCACCTGGTGAAGACCTTTCGGACCGGGATGGCTGCACAGCCAACCGGATCGCGGCAGGGCGTCACTGATGCGCTGCCCGACGAGTGCTTCGTCTTCGGGGAGCGGCCAGACGTCAGTCGTCTTCGTACGGGAACCGGGAAACGCCATTGGGGCAGCATCGCAGACAGACCGACGCGATCCTGCCCGCGCCCTGGGGCGTCGGCCACTTGGAGAGTGGGCGGTCGCACTCACGCTCAGTGGGATGATCACCGCATGTCCGGTGTGATCACGGCGTCGGAGCCGTCCTGGACAGCCCCGTTCACCGGCCTTGAGCCGGGCCAGGAGCCTGCGTGGACCCGGATATCCGCTTCCACCTGCTTGCGGGGACGGTGTTCGTGCAGCGAGACGGTACCGGGCGGTGGCGGGCGTGTCCGGCCGCCCAGGCGACCGAGCACACGGGCCGCAGCCTGCTCGGTATCGACACCGCCGCGGCCGGAGGCCACCTGTAACCGTTGGCCGTTACTTGCTGTGAACCGACGGGCCGCCGGCCGGTCGGGGTACTTGTCCGGTTCGGTCGAGAAGAGCTCGCGCCCGCTGCTCACCGGAGGTGTCCCCGAGCTCCGCGAGCGCGGCCAGCGCCCGCTCCGCGAACGGACCGGCCTGATCCAGCCGACCGGCACCGGCCAGCGCCGAGGCACAGGACAGCAGCGTGTGGGCGTACTGGGACCGCAACCTGCGGACCTCGCACAGGGCGAGGGCCTCGCGGTACTCCACCATGGCCTCGTCGTGCCGGCCCCAGTGCCGCCAGGGCCTCTCCCAGGGCGCGACGGGCGAGAGCGGTACCGGCGGGACTCTCGGCCGCACGGCAACTCGCGAGAGCGTCCTGGGCGGCTTCCAACGCCTCATGAGGCTGGTCGAGTGCCAGATGTGCTCGGACGAGACCGAACTCGCACTGCGCAGCCATACCGAAGTCCTCGATCCGGCGAGACAGGGCCTGACCGCGGCGGAAGTGCGCGATCGCCTCGTCCAGGCCGCCGGGCCGCATCGCGGCCACCATTCCCATGACGTGCACCAGGCGGTGGAACAACTGCTGCGGCACGCCCGGAGTTTCGTAGGCGCGGAGGGCCATGGCGTGTGCCTCCTCGTGCCGTTCGGTGCGTGCGCAGGCGATGGCCACCACGACACGGCAGAAGACGGCGGCGATGCTCTCACCGTGCCGCTCGGCGGCATCCAGCAGCTTCCGGACCAGCACCTCCAGCACATGCCATGGCAGACACAGGTCGGTGTACGGCATGAGCAACACCAGGAGGCTCGCCAGGGTCCTGGTGTCCTGCACGCTGACCGACCGGTAGGGGTGATCGATGATCTGGCCGGCGACGGCGAGCATGGCCCCAAGCTCGTTGATCACCCACTCCTGTGCGTTGGACTCGTCCGAGAGAGCCGGACCGCCGAGCGCGTCGTGCCGGTCGGCCTCGGCGGGTAGCCGGCTGTGAGGCCACTCCGCGCGCAGGGCAGCCGCCATCCCAGAAAGGTAGAAACTGGCGGTCCGACTCAGGGCATCGCGCCGTACCTCCGGGTCGTCGGTCTCCAGTGTCCGGTGGCGGGCGAACAGTCGCAGGAGATCGTGATACCGGTAGCACTCGGGGCCGCCCGGCTCCAGCAGCCCGGCAGGGACCAGGTCGTCCAGGATGACCTCGGCCGCGCGGAGCTCGCACCGCAGGACCGCCGCTGCCGCAGCCGACGAGATATCGGTCACCTCGGGAATCGCCAGCAACCGGAAGGCCCGCGCATGGTCGGCGTCCAGGGCCAGGTAGCCGAGCTGGAAGACCTGCTCCACGGCCAGGTCCCCGGCCTCGAGCTCGGTGATCCGCTGTCCGCGGTCGCCGAGCCGGGACGCCGCAAACGACAAGGGCCAGCGCGGCCGAGCCGCCAAGCGGGCGCCGACGATGCGAACCGCCAGCGGGAGCATGCCGCACGCATGCACGAGATCCTTGGCTGCCTGAGGCTCCCGACGGCACCGGTCGGCTCCCACTATCCGTTCCAGCAGGCCCCGGGCGTCCCGCTCACTGAGTGGTTCCAGCGCGGTGCGGCTGGTCGCGGGCAGACAGATCAACGGGGTACGGCTGGTGACCAGAACGGCGCACCCGGACGTGCCTGGCAGCAGAGCGCTCACCTGCGTGGTGCCGGCCGCGTTGTCCAGCAGGAGGAGCAGGCCACGATCGGCCAGCCATGAACGGTACAGGGCGGTGCGCTCGTCACGGTCTTGTGGGATGCTCCCCGACGCCACGCCCAGTGCCCGTAGGAACAGTTCCTGGACCTCGTACGGGTCCGCGGCCTCCCGACCGGCCCCGCGAAGGTCGGCGTAGAGCTGGCCCTCGGGGAATCGATCGCGCGCGGCGTGCGCGACGTGAACGGCCAGGGCGGTCTTGCCCACGCCGCCCATGCCGTGGATCACGCAGACGACGGGTGCGGTGCCTCGTCTTCGCGTACCGCTGACGAGGGTGTCGAGCGTTCTCGCCACCTCCTCCTGCCGGCCGGTGAAGTCGGGCGCGTCCGAGGGGAGTTGCGCCGGACGCTTCCATGCCGGGCGGGCCGGTCCGCCGGATCCGGCCTGCTCTCCGACCGGGGAGGACGCCGTCCGCGACAGTGCCGACAGTGTCGGATCGGCTTCGAGGATGCGCTGGTGCAACCGAGCCAGATCGGGTCCGGGATCGGCTCCCAGTTCCTCGGCCAGATGCCATCTGGCCGTCGCGAACCCGGCCAGCGCCTCCCCCTGACGGCCGCAGCGGTACAGCGCCGTCATCTGCAGCGCGCGCAAACGCTCGCGCAGCGGGTGCTCGTCCGCCATTGCGGTCAGCTCGGTGACGGCCTGAGTATGCCGACCGAGTTGGAGCTCCAGTTCCAGCCGCGCCTCGATCAGGACCAGCCGGTGCTCCGAGAGGCGGTCGCGGTGCCGCTGCGCGTAGTCACCGGGGACCCCGGTCAGCGGTGCGCCGTCCCACAGAGCCTCTGCCTGGGCCAGCAGGCGGGCGGCCGACTCCAGATCCCCCCGGGTTCTGGCCACCTCCGCTTCGGAGCTCAGCCTCTCGACCTCGGCGATGTCCAACGCCCGGTCACCCAGCCTCAGCGCGTAACCACCAGCCTGAGAGACCAGAACCTCCGGCACGGAAGGTCTGGTCTCCAGCGCGGCCCGTAGACGCGAGACGTGGTTGCGCAGGGCACCGGAAGCGGTGGCCGGCGGATTCCATCCCCAGATGTCCTGCACCAGATCAGCCAAGGGGGCGACCCGGCCGC
Organism: Kitasatospora sp. NPDC088346; assembly: GCF_044740765.1. Lineage (NCBI taxonomy): Bacteria > Bacillati > Actinomycetota > Actinomycetes > Kitasatosporales > Streptomycetaceae > Kitasatospora > Kitasatospora sp. NPDC088346. The sequence goes on along the minus strand of NZ_JBIURH010000054.1, from coordinate 33,176 downwards.
ACCTCAGCACCAATGCGGCCAGAACGGCACGTCGCTGCGCCGGACCGATCTCCAGTTCACGTTCACCACGCCACGCCCGGAGCGGCCCGAGAACTGAGATCCGTAGCCCGCCCATGTCGCTGTTCCACCGTTCCGGTCCTTGGCCGCGGCCAAGGATCCGATAGCGGTCACCTACTGAACGGCCGAGCCTGATCCATCATGTTCCCATCATCACGAAGCCGCCCGGACCAGGGGTCCACGGCTCGGGACGATCGCGCCCATCCCCGACCGTGCCACGAAGCCGGTCACCGCGGTCACCCGCCAGTACCAGCTCCAGCCACCCGGGCGCGACTGCGGGCTCCAGGCGGCGGCCTTCATCCGCACCGCCTGGGCCGGGTGCGTCACCCGCTGCTCCGCCGTCAGCGCCGGCGGTGGCTCCTGCACCGCGACGGGCGGCTTCTCGCTGTCGCCGACGATCCGCCGGACCTTCGGGTCCGGGGTCCGCCGTCGCGTTCTCCGCCGCGTCCAGTCGGTGCTGGATCCGCGGCGAAGCCACCAGCAGCTCCGTCGCTGCGGCATCCAAGGTCCTGTACTTGAGCCAGAAGCTCGGCATCGGCAGCTCGTCGGACTCCAGCAGCCGGGCCAGCACCTCCACCGGCAGCACCTGATTGCCCGCCAGCCCCTGGAGCCAGCCGTCCACCACATCGCCATCCTCAGCTGCCCGCTCCAGCACCCCACCCAATCCGTCCATCCGTCCATTCTCGCTGCCCCGACGCCCGTGGGCTCGCCGCTGGCCGGCGCCACCAGGTCCGCCCAGCACTGGCGCACGCCCGGCCATGCAGGAGCACGGAATGGGACGCTGGAGCCGGGTCGCGGCTGCCGTCGCGATTTCGTGATCGGCGATTGCGGGGCTGTGCGTTCGGGCCGACGGTCCGGCCGGACACCGGCTGGTGCAAGCAGGTGGTGGCCGGCCGGTCCGTTTGGTGCCTGCGGGCAATGGGGAGCGCTTCACCCAGGGAGGTTTCGCCATCTTCGAACGTGCTGGTCGGAGGGGCTGGCGTGGCGGGCCATCGAGGTGCTCGTGCTGGTCGTGGGCGGGAGTCTGGAGCCTTGATCATCTGTCAGGGTGTCGTCAGCGGTTGACTTCGAGGTTGGTCAGGACGAGCAGGGCGCGCAGGAGGGCGGTGGCGCGACCGGGGCCGGTGCGGATCTTGGTGAGGATCCGCCAGGCCTTCAGGTTCGCGAAGCCGTGTTCGACCGGGGAGCGTGCGGCGGCCAGGATCTGGTTGGCCTGCTTCTGTCCGGCGGTGAGTTTGCGGGCGCGGGTGGCCTTGTAGCCGGTGACGATGACCTGGTCGTCGGGGTCCTCGGGCTTGTCCACGCCGATGAAGCCGAGGTCGGCCAGTGCTCCCAGCCCCACTGTCTTCAGGTGCGCGACGATCTTGTCGCGGCGGGCGGCGGTGGCGTCGTGGGTGCGGCCGGGACGGGCGGCAGAGATCCAGACCAGCCTGCCCTTCTCGTCGGTCAGAGCAAGGAAGTGCAGGCCGTGGCGGTGGTGCTTGCCGGAGTAGTTGGGGCGGTCGGCCTTCCCGGTGCGGCGCTGGGTGGGGATCAGGGTGCCGTCGATGAGCACGACCTCCCCGCCCCGCGCGGCTATCTGGCGAAGCGCCCGGTCCAGGCGTGGGGCCCGCGCGGCGAGCAGGTCGAGCATCTCGTCGCGCCAGCGCCGCAGGGTGGACTCGGGCACCCGGTTGCCGCCGGCCAGGTCCAGCAGGCGCTGGTCGTGCCGCAACATCGCCAGCACGAGTACCGCGATCCGGCCCGGCGGCAGCGACCTGAACGGGGAGCGGATCGCCTTCAGGTGAGACCGCAGCAGGTCGGTGAGGTAGGTGATGGTGCTCGTGGACAGATTCAGGCGGCACTGGTAGACAAGGGAGGCGCCCTCGGCGGGCTCGTTGCTTTTCGTCACACAATCTCAACGACCGCCGGGGGCCCTCAAGTTACGCCCGAGGTCTGCGGCGGCGCAGGTTACAGACGCGTGGTGAACCTGCCGTCGGGCAGCTTGCGCAGCCAGCCCCGCCCGGCGAGCTTGGACAGCTTCCCCCGCAGCGGCTCCAGCTTGCCCCGCACCGCCACCTCCAGTACTGCGTTCCGCCTCCGCCGGGGACGATGCCCATGAGCGCTTCGATCTGACCGAGTCCAGCGGTCTCGACGGCGGCGAACGCCATGTCCCCTGCGGCCACGAATTCCGCTCCGCCGCCGCGGGCCTTCCCGGCGAGCTTCACGATGGTCACCTGGGGCTGGTGGCGGATCAGTTCGCCGATCGCCTGGAACACGTTGACGTCCTGCGGTGCGGACGCGGCGAGTTCCTGGAGCTCGTCCATCTGTTCCCCGATGCGCATGTCCACGTGGGCGATGAAGAACTCCGGGTCGGCGCTCGAAAAGACGATCACACGGACGGATGGATCGTCCCTGAGGCCCGTCAGCACCGTCCGCAGCTCGCGCATCATCGTCAGTCCGAGCGCGTTCACCGGGGGATCGTCAAGGACGACCCGGGCGACGCCGCGTTCGCTGCTCACGTGCAGGGTCGAGTAGGCATCGTTCGTCATGAGGTCTCTCCGTCGGTAACCGATGGGCATGTAGGTTTGCGATGCATACCTACCGTCGGCGACGGCGCCCAGACGGTCAAGAACGCACTTTGGGAGCACCAGGGATCATGAAGGACACCGATCTGCACAACGACGGCGCCGAAGCGCGAACGGTCTTCCGCGCGGACTGCCCCAGCCGGCCGATCCTCGACCAGATCGCGGACAAGTGGTCGATGATGGTGATGGCACTGCTGGAGCGACCCACCCGCTTCAACGAACTGAAGCGAGGTCTGGAGGGCGTCACACAACGCGTCCTCACCCAGACGCTGCGCCGTCTCGAGCGCAATGGCATGATCCGGCGAACGGTGCTGCCGACCTCACCCGTCGGCGTCGAGTACTCGCTCACGCCCTTGGGCGCGTCCCTGCGCGAGCCGTTCGGGCAGCTCTACGACTGGACCGTCGAGCACAGCGAGGAGATCCAGAGCAGCCAGCGGGCGTACGACACCAAGGCGGGGGCGTAGCAGCCTGTTTGACGGCGGCGATGCGCACACGGGACTGCCCGTGATCACCCGGAGCCGGTCGAATGCAGGCCGGCCGTGAGAGCGGCACGGCCGAACATGGACAGGCCGTCGGACAGGGGAGCCACGTCACCGTGTGCTGGTCTGCGGACCGACCCGGGCGGTGCCGGGTTGGCGCCGCTCCGCTGCCGCGCGTCCCGGAACCTGACGGCCAAGCAGGTCGAGTACGCCGGCATCATCCACTCCGCCGGCTCCGGGCCGCAAGGCCGCCGGGGGCATATCGGAGTGATCTGTCGGCTATCCGGCGATACCGGCGCTGAGCTGGGAAATTCTCGCTGGCATCCGACTCCGCGGATCCCCTAGAGTCGGCGCGCCCGTCCCGATCGGACGGTGATGTGCCGGCGTGCGTGGTCGAGTACGCGGCGATTTCAGGGGGGTTGTCGATCTGATGATGTGTGTGGTGTGCGGGGCGCGCCCTGCCGGGCTGGACAGCGGCCGCTGCTACGGCTGCGCAGAGGCGGTCCCAGGATGGGCGGCAGCGCTGCGCCCGGCGAACGGCCTTGCCGTGGCGGTGTACGCCCTGCTTGCGTTGAACGCCGCGTTGGCGGCGATGGTCGTCGCGATCGACCTCTGGTGCGACATGCTCCTGGGCCGGGCGCTGGACGGGGCGGACGACGTCGGCTTCGACGAACTCGACGCCATGGAATCCGTGGTGAACGCAGTGGACGGGGCGGCCCTACCCCTGGGACTGGTCACCGCCGTGGTGTTCATCGTCTGGCTCTACCGCATCCGCCGCAACGCCGAGCTGCTGCTCCCGAACGGGCACCGCCTCGGGCGCGGTTGGACCATCGGTGCCTGGTTCACCCCGATCGTCCAGTTCTGGTTCCCCTGGCGGCTGATCGTGGACTGCTGGAGGGCCAGCGCGCCGCTGGACGCGGAGGGACGGCGGCGCACGACCTCCGAGAAGGCCATCGGTCTGTGGTGGTCCACCTGGATCGCCTCGCTGATCGTCACCCGGATCGCCAACGGCAGGATGCGTGACGTGAACCCGTACGTTCTCAGCTACCTCGAAAGCCTGCGCAGCAGCATCCGGATGGAGGCCACCGGGTCGGCGCTGCGCGTGGCGGCGGCGGTCGCGGCGATCATCGTGGTCAACCGCCTGACCACCATGCAGCAGACCCGCCGCGCCGACGTCAACCCGTTCGCTGCCAGGGCTGCCCAGGAGGCCCGGGTCCAGGCCTTGGTGTCGGCCCCGGCCGCCGTACCCGTCGCGCCCGCGGCTGCCGGGGTGCCGCATGAGGCCGCGCCGGAGGTCCGGCCTTCCGCCTGACCGACGGCCCACGGTCCGTCCGAGGAGCGCATCCTCGGTCGGGCTCGCTGGCTGAGGGCCCACCCCCCAACAGGTGTCGGAGCGTTGGGGTGGTTGTGGCGATCCGCCGGGCCGGGTCGGAGCCCGGGCGGACCGGCGGACGCGGCGAACCGGCCATTCGCGGCCTCGGAATGCTTCGCTACGTGGGGCAGCGGCCCGTCGCCCTACTCCACCGGTCCAAAGGCCTCGCCGTCGGTCGGGAACGCTGCCTCGACCTGCACGACTCACCGCTCCGCCGGTGCGCGAGGCGCTCTCGATGATCTGCTCCCAAGTCTTGCCCCTGGCCCGTGGATAGTCGATGGTCGGGCCCAGCTTGTCACCGTACTTCGCCAGGTTGCGGTCGTAGATGGGGTCAGGTCCCCCTCCGTGGTGTAGCCGATCACTCGGTGGGGTAGATCTCGTCCATGTTTGGAGCCGGGCTCATCAGACCGTCGAACCGCTCCAGGTACTGCCCGTGCGCTACCGTGACGGCAGCCGCCACTTCCTGATCACGGGTCACGCCTCGTCATATCGCGACGGCCATCATCATGTTCGAAGCCGGCCCCCACCTCGCCGACCAGCGCCGGCACCCTCGGATCACGTACGACAGCTGCCGTGACCGTCAGCCCCACTGGCGGATCACTCCCCAGGTTCGACCCACTGAGACCGCCAGGCCGGCGGGTCGAACGGGGTCCGCGAAGTACTGCGTGTTGCTCCTGCCACGGATGACCTCGCCGGACTGCGGGTACTCGATGACGTCGTCGGCGTAGATCTCGTGTTCCGCGTCCGCGTCACCGCTGTTCGATGCGGCCCAGTGCCGGTCCAGCAGAGCCCGGGCAAACGGCCGCTTCCATCGTTATGGCCCTTTCGCTGGGAACACCACGCACCCGACGTCCTGCGACGCGGGCGCGTGCCTGGGCCGGATCGCTCCAGGACAGGTCACTTGAGGATCTCCAGCATCCGGTTCCCGAGGACCGCGGCCGAGGCCGGGTTCTGTCCGGTCACCAGGTTGCGGTCCTCGACCATGTAGGGCTGCCAGACCGGGCCACGGCTGAAGTTGACCCCGACCTTCGCCTTCACGTCGGTCTCCAGCAGCCACGGCGCCCTGGCGGCCAGTCCGACGCCGTCCTCCTCCTCGTCGGTGAAGCAGGTGATGTTGTAGTCCTTGAACGGCGACTCACCGTGGATCCGGGTGGCCAGTATCGCGGCGGGAGCGTGACAGACGATGAACAGCGGGTTGCCCGAGGCCAACTGCTGGGTCAGCAGCCGCCCCGCGTCGGCGTCCCAGGCCAGGTCCGCCATCGGACCGTGACCGCCCGGCAGGTAGACCGCGTCGTAGTCTTCGAGGCGCACGTCCGACAGCTGCAGCGGTCGACGCATCACCTCCGCGGATCGGATGATGGCCTCCAGCTCCAAGGCGCCGTCGTTTCCGCCGGCCATCTCGGGGCGCAGGCTCATCATGTCGACGGTCGGCGTCACACCGTTCGGCGTCGCGACGACGACCTCGTGACCGGCGTCCGTGAGGATCTTGTACGGGTTCGCGAACTCCTCGGCCCAGTAGCCGGTCGCGTACCGTGTGCCGTCGTTCAGCACCCAGTAGGTGGCTCCGCTGATGATGAAAAGAACCCTTGCCATGGCAGAAATCCCCTCTCGGACGCATGCCAGGAGTGGGTTGCGGGATGCTTCACGAAACCGACCAGCCCCGCCGGTTGTCTCCGCCTCCCCACTCAATCACGCTAGGCAGCTGCGCCGACCGCACGCAACCCGGTGATCCGTGGGCGGTCACATGTCCAGGACCACGTCGGCCGGGGGCGTCGAACAGCAGATGAGCGCACTTCCTGCGGCGGGGGGCTCCAGGGGCTGCGGGGCGTACTCGACGCGGCCGGAGAGAAGCGCGGTCTCGCAGGTGTGACAGGTTCCGGTGCGGCAGGACCAGCGCACGGGCACGTCGCACGCCTCGGCGAGTTCGAGCAGCGTCCCGTACCCAGGGTGCCAGGGGACGGTCAGCCCGCTGCGCGCGAAGGCCACGGAGGGCCCCGGGCGGCCGCCGGGAGGGGCGGCCGGCTGGTGCGGCGTCCGGGCGGATCCGGTCACCACACCTGGGGTGACCGCGGACGTGGCCCCGAAGACCTCGGTGTGGATCCGGGACGACGGCAGGCCGGCGGCCTCCAGGGCTGCGGTCATGTCCCGCATGAACGCGCTCGGCCCGCAGAGGTAGGAGTCGGCGTCCCGGGGCGGCTCCAGGCCGAGCATCCACTCGGGACTGAACCGCCCACCGACCGTGTAGTCGACACCTGGCCGGTCGGCGCCGGACGGACGGCTGTAGGCCACGAACGACCGGCCTGCGGGCAGCTGGGAGAGCAGGGTGCGCGCTTCGTCGGCGAATGGGTGGTTCTCGCCGTCCCGGGCCGCGTGCAGCCACCACACCGCGCGCTGCGAGCGCGCTGCGGCCAGAGCGTGCAGCATGGCCAGGACCGGGGTGGCACCGACACCGGCGGACAGCAGCAGGACCGGAGTGTCCGCGTCCGCGAGCAGGAACGTGCCGCGCGGAGCGGCGACATCGAGAACGTCACCGGTCTCCACGTGCTGACGCAGGTACGTGCTGGCGACGCCGTGTGGCTCCTGCTTGATGCTGATGCGGTACGTCTCGGCGCCCGGTCGGCCGGAGAGCGAGTAGTTGCGGATGACCGGGGAGGGCTGGGGATCCGGCCGCAGGCGGATGGTGAGGAACTGCCCCGGCAGAGCGGCTGGGAGCGGCTCACCGTCAACTGCCGCCAGAGTGAGCGAGAAGATGCTCGCGCTCTCCGGCTCGATGCGCGCGACTTCGAGCCGGCGGAACCCGGGCCAGGCCGGCGGCGGGCTGCTGGTGGTCAGCCCGCGGTTTCCGCCCACGGCGCCGGAGCCGCGATCCGCGTCGTCGAGCAGGGCTCGCAGCGACGTCTTCCAACCGGGGCTCAACGCGGGAATTCGCAGGGCCCGTTCGAGCCGAGGCCGGGCGTGGCCGGGCAGGTAGAGCAGCCCGTCGATCTCCGCGACGGTCATCTCCTCGGGGCCCGAGGCGATCTTCACGATCTCGTCCCCGGCCCGCACCCACCCTTCGGTCAGCACCCGCATGTAGAAGCCCGGGCGGCGATGGGCCACCAGCAGGGCGGCCATCTGTGGCTCGCCGAGCCGCAGCCCCACGCGGTAGCACGTCACACGGGGCTGGGTGACCTCGAAGACCGCACCGCCGATCTCGTAGCGGTCGCCGATGCACACCTCGTCGTCGGCGAGTCCGTCCACCGTGAGGTTCTCGCCGAACTGGCCGTACGTGAAGTCGTCCCGCTCCAAGTACTCCTGCCAGTGGCGATAGGAGCTCAACTGGTAGACCAGCACGGCACGCTGCTCGCCGCCGTGCCCGGCGAGGTCACCCTGCCCGTCGCCGTCCAGGTTGAGCCGGCGCGCCATCACGGGCCCGGCGACGGGGCGCTTCCAGATGCCGGTGTGGGTGGTCCTGCCGTGCCAGGGGACGTCCTTGGGCATGCCGACGTTCACGGCGACCAGAGCGGCCATGACCGGTGCTCCTCCCACGCTCGACAGGCCGATGTCTCCAGCGTCGTACGGTCGGCCGCCGACCGCACCCGAAAGGCTCCACGCGGCGCCGGGGCTCGGCGCCACGTAGAGTGAGAGCCGGTGGGCGCCGTCGCCGCGTGTGGCCCGCCGTGAGCCGGAGACCTCCAGCGCGAGAACCTCAGCTTGGACGTACCCATGAGCTCGGAGAAGAAGGTGGCAATCGTCACCGGTGCGTCACAAGGCATCGGTGCGGCTGTCGCCGACGCGTACCGCAGGCGCGGGTACGCCGTCGTCGTGACTGCCCGGTCCATCCCCTCGTCGCACGATCCGGACGTGCTCGCCGTGCCCGGCGACCTGAGCCGGCCCGGTACCGGTGCGCGGATCGTCGAGCAGGCGCTGGACCGCTTCGGCCGGATCGACACGCTGGTGAACAACGCCGGCGTCTACCGGGAGAAACCATTCACCGACTACACCGACGCCGACTACGACCTGGTGACCGGTGTCAACCTGCGCGGCTTCTTCGACATCACGCGCAGCGCCATCCCCGCGATGCTCACGGCCGGCGACGGCGGGCACGTCCTGTGCGTCTCGACGTCGCTGGTCGACCGCGCCGACGCGCGCATACCCGCGGCGCTCGCCTCGCTGACCAAGGGCGGCCTGGTCGCGGCGACGAAGGAACTGGCCATCGAATACGCGGCGCGCCGCATCCGCGCCAACGCCGTCTCACTCGGCGTCATCCGCACTGTGATGCACCCGGACGGCCCGGACGACCCGGACGACCCGGGCGGCGCGCTCGCCGCGCTGCACCCGCTCGGGCGGATGGGCGAGATCGACGACGTCGTCGAGGCGATCATGTACCTCGAACGGGCCTCGTTCGTCACCGGCGAGATCCTGCACGTCGACGGCGGCCAGAGCGCCGGCTTCTGAAGGAACCGGGATCGGGAGTGATCGATCTGTGCGCACTCGCAAGCAGCTGACTCCGCTCGGCGCTGTCGGTGCGGGTCTGACGGCGGGAGCAGGCGCGGGGGCGGGAGCCGCGGAGGTCTGGCAGCCTTCGGCGACCGCTAGGATTTCCCGATCTTGGTCTGATCGGGAGAGATTTCATGAGCAGTGGTCTGCGGCTGGTAGGAGTTGTCGCATCGGTACGCATCCAGGGGTTCCTGCTGCTGGCGGTGAGTGTGGTGAGCTGTGCGCCGGCTTGGACGGGGGGATCCCGGCAAGTGGATCCGGTGATGAGTGTGGGATGCGCCTTGCTCTTCTTCGTGACGACGTTCAGCGCACTTCTGAAGGCCCGTCGGCCGTGGTACGAGGCGAGGCTGGAGAACCTGACGCCTCCCGCGCCGACCGCCGAGGTGATCGCGAGGGACAAGACCTTCGACGTGCTCTCCCAGAACCTCACCAAGCCGCTGATCCTGGTGCTGCTGGTCGGCCTCGCTCTCGCTTACGCGACCGGGCTGCCGGTCGGCCTGATCCTGGCGGGTGTGGGCGCGGCGATGCTCTGGCAGTCCCGGTGGTTGGCGGCCGAGGAGAAGCGGCTGGGCGGCCGGGTGCTGGGCCCGCTCGCCCCGGTACGGGTCGCAGCCGACGACCCCAACGGTACCGCCTACCGTCAGTCGCGCTTCTGGATCGTCCGCGAGGCTTCCTGACACCCGTACCGGCCGTAGGCCCGGCGCCGATCCCGGTGGGGGATCCAGGTATGGGATGCAGGTACTCGTCCTCGCGGCCGGTGGGCGGCCTTGTGGCCGGTGACGATCACCGGGGTCGTCAGGGTTTTCATCGAGGCCGGCGTCCCGAAGGTGTGCGGTGATCTGGTTGGGGCGGGCGGTGGTGATCTCACTGGAGCAGCCCAGCTACGCCGCGGAGATCCAGACCAGGTTGACCCGCTCGTCGGTGGGCACGAGGAACAGCAGGGCCGGGGGTTTGTGCTTGCGGGAGTGGTTCGGCCGGTTCTCGTCGCCGGTGCGGCTGCGGTGCGCACCGGGGTGCCGTCCAGGAGGACGACGACGCCGGGCGCGGGGCACGCGCGGCGAGCAGTTCGATCACCTCCAGCAGCCGGTGGAGCACCGTGGAGGCGGAGACGTCGTTGCCGCCCGCCATGTCGCAAAGCCGCCGGCCGTGGCGGAGGACCGCGAGGCGGGCGGCAGCTTGCGCCGGCGCGAGCCGATCTTCTTCAGATGGCCGCGGATCAGGCTGCAGACCAGATTTGAGGTGGCGGTGGACAGCTCCGGGCGGCCCTGGTGGACAAGGCCGTCAGGCCCTCGGTGGGGCCGGACTGCTTTTCGCATGGAATCCCCAACTTCCTCCGAGGGCCCGTCCGTTACGCCGAAGTTCAGCCGGGGCCGGTCCTGCGGAAGTCATCACTCCCGGGTCCGAGAGCTGGCGGCCGTTGTTCCGTTCGGTCGAAGGGCGCTCGGGCTCCGGGTGCTCAGCCGATGAGCGGGAAGACCGGCGGGACGCCGTGACAGGAGCTTTCGGACTGCCAGTCGGGTGAGCCCATTCCGACCTGGTAGAGCAGCGTCAGCAGCACAGCGGCAAGGGGCAGGATCAGCCACCGGTAGCGGCGGTCGCGCCGGCTCCGGCCGAGCAGCCTGCCGGCCCACAGCAGGACGGTGACCAGTACGCACCATTGGCCTGCCAGCACCGAACAAATCAGATAGTCGTCGCTGCCGACTTCGGACATACAACCGCGCCACGTCGGCAGCCACAGGCCGAGAGTGCCTCCCAACGCTCCGGCCGTGGCGAGCAGTAGTACGGCCAGGAACAACCCGCAGCCGCCCCGCCGATCGTCCGTGATGTCCCTGTCGTTCACTCGCTCCCCAGCCCGTTCGAAGTCTTCCGTGGAAGGACTCGCGCCCTCCGGCTCCGGTTCCCGGCCGTTCGGGACACGGCCGGCCTCCGGTGCGGCGGAGTGCGAGCTGCGGCTGCGCCAGTGCTTGTCCGCTGTCGGGTCGAGGACCTGCCCGGTCTGGCTGCGGCCACCCCTCGGCCGGCGGGGCCACGGGCCCGACGCCCGGCTGCCGCTCCCGGGTGGTCCTGGTCGTCCGGCCCGGCGGGCTCCGGCCGGCCTGGCCGCCGTCGGCCCCCGCTTCCCGGCCCCGCCGTCAGGGTGCCGGGGCGTGCTCGCGGCTCCTGTCGTGTTGCCTTGTCGCGCGGGGCGTGGTCGCGCGTGGTGGCGTGGGCGCAGGACCCGTTGTCTCGGTGCCGGGTGGGGGCGCGACCGTACGGCGCGACAGGCCTTGCCCGGCCTCTCCAACTGCGCCGGCCCCGCCGTCCCGAGGTCACCGGGCGGGCTCGGGACGCGCGGTGCGGGCGCCCGCGGCCGGTCCGACTGGTCCGGCCCTGGACGGCCGCCAGCGGGCCCGTGACCGGGTTGCCGGTCCGCCCTCCGGGCCGGGATGTCGGGGAGACTCGCGTCTGATTTGACGGCGTCTCACCGAAATCTGACCGGCTTGGTCAGCGCTCGGGTTCGGCTGGCGGAGTCGACGGCGTGGAAGGTGGCGGATGGTCCGGACAGTTCGGGTTCGGCCGTGCGTGCTTCCGCTCGCGCGGGCCGCCCTCGGTGCCCGGGGTGAACGAGGCGGGCTGGTCGCACCTTTGGCACATCCCCGTGATTCGTACGCTCATAGCTCCGTTCTGAACCGGCGGTGGAGCCGGCACAGTCCAGCGCAGCGGCCGAACATCGATGAGGCGCCGTCGGAGTGGGGACCGCTGACCCTGTACGGGCGCAGCAGCTCGACTTCCGATCAGGCCGGCTCGTCGCCGTCAGGGGCCCACTCCGCGCGGTATCCCGGGCGATCGGAGTAGGCGGTCACTGCGAGGACTCGCAGCGCCCAGTCGCTGCGGTGGCTGTCGTGGTCCTGGGGGTCGGCGTGTTCCGGGTCGCGCCAGGCGGCGAGCAGGTCGCGGCGCATGGCGATGGTGCGGGTCGGTGAGTAGAGCGCGGCAAGCGGGTTGTCGGGGGACAGCCCTTCGGGGAGCCATGACGTGGGTGTCTGGCCTGCGGCTGCCGCTTCGTCGGCGTCGATCTGCTCGTGCAGCCAGGTGATCAGCTCGGTGGTCATACCCGGCATGATCCCCCGTGCCGCTTGCGGTGCGTCGCTCAGGTCCCGCCCCCGACACGTCCGAAGATCTTCGATCACGCCCTCACTCGAGGCGACCCCCCACCGGTGGACCGCCCCGCCCCCCGCACCAGCGGATCTGCGCTGGCCGCCGCGCCGCCTGCCCGCGGCTTCCGCCACCACCGCGGAGCCGAACCCGAACTGTCTGGACGATCCGCCACCTTCCACGCCGTCGACTCCGCCAGCTGAACCGAGCGCTGAACCCGAGAGCTGACCAAGCCGGTCAGACTTCGGTGAGATGCCGTCAAAGCTCGATGAGACGGGTCACCCGTGTGCTGTCTCGGCGAAGTTCACCAGTCTCACTGGAGATTGACGACTGCGCTGCTTGTCTCGCCGAGGTTTGACTGGTCGTCCGCAGTGGCGATGAGGGCCGCCAAGCCGTCGAGGTGGCGGTCGAGGCCGAAGGTGAACAGGGATTCGGCGGACAGGTCCAGGCCGGGGTCGGTGCGGGCGGTGGTGAACGCCGGGAAGGTGCCGTCCGACAGCAGCGCGGTCATCCGGGCCTCCTGGACCTGCATCCACTGATCGCCGGTGACACCGCTGGCGCGACCCGCCTCCTGCTCCGCCGCGAGGTCGACCGCGCAGCCCCGGACGAATCCGAAGAGCGAGACCGCCGCGTGCATGCGGGCGTCGGCGTCGAGGCCGAGGCCCTCCAGTGCCGCCAGGGCCCATTCGATGTGGCGCATGCCGTTCGGTGCGAGCAGCGGCCGGGCGAGGTTCATCGTGGCCGCCAGCCAGGGGTGCTCCTGGTAGAGCCGCCACTGGGCCCGGGCCGAGAGGTCCAGGCGGGACCGCCAGTCGGGCGGGGCCGGGGTTGGCAGCTGCGCCTGTGCGTAGGCCGCGTCGACCATCAACGCGAGGAGCTGGTCCCGGTTCTGCACGTGCCGGTACAGAGACATGGCCGAGGTGCCGAGTTCGGCGGCCAGTCGCCGCATGGTGAGCGCGGCCACCCCTTCCGCGTCGGCGATCGCGATTCCTGCCCGCACCAGGCGTCGGCGCGCCGCCGACTCCTCCGACGGCCCCTCCGTGCGCCGGTCGGCCGCCCCTTGGGTCGCCCGCGGCGCGCGGGGGGCGGCGCAGACCACGGTCCCCACCCCCGGCACCGCCCGGACCAGACCCTCCTGCCGCAGGACCGCCAGTGCCTTGGTCGCCGTGGCCATGGCCACCCCCCACCGCTGCGTGACCGCCCGCGTGGAGGGCACCCGGTCACCCGGACGCAGCTCACCGACCTCGATGCGATGCCGTAGTTCGGCGGCGATCCTCGCGTACGGCGGCAAGTCCGACATGATGCACTCCCTGGTGTACTAGTGCATGAAGCCTAGCGCACTAGGGTTCCTTCTCAATCTTCGCACTTCACAGGCGAACCTGAGCCTCATACGTTGTAAGCACAGACCTGAGAGAGGAACCCGAGATGACCAAGAACACCACCACCACCACCCGCACCGTGCTGATCTCCGGCGCCAGCGTGGCCGGCCCGGCGCTCGCCTACTGGCTGCGCCGCCACGGCTTCGTCCCCACCGTGGTGGAGCGCGCCGAAGCGGTACGCGAGGGCGGCTACGCGGTGGACTTCCGCGGCGAAGCCCTGGACGTGCTGGACCGGATGGGACTGCTGGAGCAGATCCGCGAGCTGGACACCGAGATGGGCGATGCGGCGATGGTGGACGCCGAGGGCCGCCAGTACGCGACCCTGCCGGCCGTGATCTTCGCAGGAGACCTGGAGGTCCTCAAGGGCGATCTGACCAGGATGCTGTACGAGGCCACCCGCGACGACGTCGAGTATGTCTTCGGGGACTCCGTCGCGAGCCTGACCGAGGACGAGCACGGCGTCGAGGTCACCTTCGAGCGCGGCGCTCCCCGCCGCTTCGACCTGGTCGTCGGCGCCGATGGTCTGCACTCGCGCACCCGGGCGCTCACCTTCGGCCCCGAGGAGCAGTTCGTGCGCCACCTCGGTATCCACACCGCCATCTTCAGCCTGGACAACTACCTCGGCCTGCAGAACACCGGCCGTCTCTACGCCGCCCCGGGCAAGGCCGCCAACATCTTCACCGCCCGCGCCAACAGCGAGGCCCGCGCCGCCTTCCACTTCGCCGCCGAGCATCTGGAGTACGACCGCCACGACCGCGCCGGGCAGCAGCGCATCATCGCCGAACGTTTCGCGGACGACGGCTGGGAGATCCCGCGCCTGCTCCAGGAGATGGCGCGGGCATCGGACTTCTTCTTCGACGCCAACGCCCAGGTGGAGATGGACACCTGGTCCAAGGGGCGGGTCGTGCTCCTCGGCGACGCCGGGTACTGCGCCGGCCCGACCTCCGGCCGCGGCACCTCGCAGGCCCTGATCGGCGCGTACATCCTGGCCGGTGAACTCGCAGCCTCTGGTGGTGACCACACGACGGCCTTCGCCGCGTACGAGCGCGAGATGCGCGGCTACGTGACGGAGCACCAGACCCTGGGGCGCGAGGGTGCAGAGCGGTTCTTCATGCCCGCCCCCACCCAGGAGATCCTGGACATGCTGGCCGCCCAGGCACCCGAGAGCACCCGCACCACCCCGATCCGGCTGCGTGACTACAGCGCATCGCCGTCACCCGAGTCGGCGGCGGTCGCCGTGGCCAAGGGCACTGTCTGACGGCAGTCCTCCACCGGGCCCGTCGAGGCCGCGGTAGGGCTCGGACCACGCGGCCGGGCCTTCATCGTCCACTGGACCGCGCCGGAGTGGCTTGAGGGGCTCGCAGCCGTCTGCTGTGCGGTGGGTCAGCCGCGTTCCTGCTCGCCCGCACCATCGACGGCGTCGGCCCGGGCACGACGGCGGCCCACGAGGGTGCACCCGACGGTCACCAGGCCGATGGCGACGATCCTGGCGGCCTGGTAGTAGCCGGAGGCCAGTTCCTCCGGGGCGCCGGGCAGCCGGAGCCAGACCCAGACCGCTGCGACCGCCCCGATGACGATCAGCGCGACGGATCCCCAGGTCCCGAGCTCCGCCCACCACGGTGCCGGGACGTGACCCCGCTTCTCGGTCTGCTCGGCGGCTGTGTCGGCCATGGTCTTGTTCTCCCGGGTGTGCGGTGGCGGTCTGTCAGGGGAGGACGCAGGCTCGGCGCGAAAGGTTCACCGGGCCCGGCCGCCGAAGGCCGTACCGCCGGTCGGCGGGGTCGGCCCGGGCGGCCCCAGCGTTGCACCCCGGCCACGCCCGGGCCAGGCCACGCGCGGCCGGTTCACCGTCTCCTCGGCGCGGGCGCGTGCTGCGTTCAGGCGCAGGCACGGAAGACGTACGCCGTCATCGGGGCGGTGACCTGTCCCGCGCCCAGGCGGGCGGTCACCTCCTCGACGGCCGCCCGCACCGGTGTCCCGGCGAGGAACCCGGCGGCGATGTCGGCCGCCGACGCCGCCCGGCCCTCCAACGTCAGCTCCTGCGCGTACTCGACGGCGAAACCGGCGGCCGTCGGCTCGCCGGCCACCACGGCGCGGTCGGCACAGCCGTGCGGCACCGTCGGGAGGAGCCGCGGCAGGTCGACCGGAAAGGCTCGCTCGAGCCCGGCCTGCAAGACGGCCGCGATCGCGTGCGTCGCAAGCGGTCCCCACGTGGTGAACATGAACCGGCCGCCCGGGGCCAGCACCCGGCGGACCTCGGCGAAGGCCGCCACCCGGTGGGGAACGAACATCACACCGAACTGGCAGACCACCAGGTCGGACCGCTCGTCCGGGAACGGTAGCCGCTGCGCGTCGGCCTGCCGCCACTCCGTGCCCGAGGCCCGGGCCGACCCGAAGGCGACCATGGCCTCGTTCCGGTCGGTGGCGGTCACCTCGGCCGACGGCACCGCCTTCAGCAGCCCGACGTCGGCGCACCCGTCCCCGCGGCCAACTCTAGGATCCGCCGGGTTGCCGCGCCGCCGCCCGCGCGGCCAGGTCCTCGGCGAAAGGCCGGTAGACCCCCGGTACGAGGTACCGCTGGTACGCCGCTGGCATGGAACCGGACCACCACCGGTCAGCGTCGATCCCCGTCACCTGATGACGGTATCGCCGCCACGCCGGGCCCCCGGCACCGGGCACGCCGCCACCCACCGCGAACGGGCACCGGCCGGCGGCACGGCGGGCCACACGTTCCTCGCCAGCTCGCCGGCTCGCCCGCCAGTCCGCTGGATGGCCCGCCGGGCCGCCCGCGCGTTCGTTGAGCTCTGCCCCCGGCGCAACGAGAGACCTGGCCAGCGGCCGGCCGGTGGGGTCGGCGGTAGGCGCAGAGGTAGGCGGTGTCGCCTCGACCTCGCCTGACGGTCAGGGCACCGCTGATCACGTGCACGGTCTCCGGGCCGGCGGTGTCGAACCGGTGGTCACCGGGGGCCATGCACCGGTGGTCGCCCGCCCGTGCTCCTGCTGGAAGGCGATCGACTTGACCGTGCCGTGGAAGTACTCGGGCAGGAACCGAGCCGAGGCAGCAGACGTCCCTCGCACCATGACGGCCGATGAGCAACCGGAGCACGAGAACTCCGCCGGGTTCACCCCGCCGTCAGTGGCGGCTGCGGATCGGCCGAAGGTCAACGACTACGACGGCTTCGCCGAGGGGTACGCGGCCGAGAACGAGACCAACCTCGTCAACGCCCACTACGAGCGGCCTGCGATGCTCGCCCTCGTGGGGGACGTGACCGGCCGGCGGATCCTCGACGCCGGTTGCGGCTCCGGGCCCCTGTTCGCGGCGCTACGCGACCGTGGCGCCGTGGTGAGCGGCTTCGACGCGAGTGCCGGGATGCTGGAGCTGGCCCGCCGACGGCTCGGCGACGGCGCGGACCTGCGCGTGGCCGACCTGGGTGGCCTGCTTCCCTACCCTGACGACGCGTTCGACGATGTGGTCGCGTCCCTGGTGCTGCACTACCTGGAGGACTGGGGACCGGCGCTGGCCGAGCTGCGACGCGTACTCAGGCCCGGCGGTCGGCTGATCGCATCCGTCGACCATCCCTTCGCCATCAGCCTCATGCACCGCCAGGCGGGCCGTCAGGCCGAGTACGACTACTTCGACACCACCAATTGGACCGAGGAGTGGACCATGGGCGGCCGGACCGCCCTGATCAGTCTCTGGCACAGGCCGCTGCACGCGATGGTCGAGGCCTTCACCGCGGCAGGCTTCCGGATCACGGTCATCAGCGAGCCGGAGCCCGATCCGGCCGCCCGCGAGCTGTTCCCCGAGGCCATCGCGGCCAAGCCGCGCTTCCTGTGCTTCCTGTTCTTCGTCCTGACGGCCGACGGGACCGCTCCCGGTCGATGATCACACGACCGTCGACGTCCGGCCCGGGCACCGACCTCGTCGCCGACGCGTGGAACGGATGTTCGGTGACCACGCGAAGGCCGGGGATCGTGCCGGCCGGGGCCATCTCCTCGCACTTCGTTGTACCCGGCCGAAGCCGGAATGACGCCGGGTTCACGCCAGGTCCCCGCGGTGCCCGCGCGACTCCCGGCCGTTCCTGACCCCGCGTCGATCGGCGGTGCACTCGGGACGGGGCGACCTCCTGGCCGCCCGCTCGCCGCCGCCCGCCCGCGGTCGCCGACCGGCCCACCCGATCCGCGGTCGGCCCACCGACATCCGGCCCCCGCGAGAAGGACCGCAACGACCCCGCCGCCACCACCGGGAACCCCGCCGCGGGCGCCGGTGTCAGTGACCCGCCCTACCGTCCTCGACATGACGCAAGCGGTCCACACCTACAGCTACCTGCGCCCCTCCGCGGTGCACCGGAACACCGCCGGACGCAGCCTCGCCTTGGAGACCTCCGGCGGCGCCACCCCACTCGGCCAGGCCGCCAACCCGCGCTTCTTCAGCGGCTTCCTGACCTCCCCCGCAGCCGCGGCCGCCGCCCTCCTCACGGTCGCCGACATCGCCGCGGCGCGCTACCACCAGCCGCGCTCGCGCGCCTCGCTCGACCCCGTGGTCACCGCGGACGGCGACCGGCTGCGCGTCGAGTCCTTCTCCGGCTGCTGCGGCGTCCACGCCCGCCTCGACATCCTCGCCGACGGCCTCGACGGCGGCGACGTCCACCACGGCACCACCAACGTGGACATCAACAACCCACTGCGGGAAAGGCTGTCACGGCTCGGCGGCACCGACCCGCTGCACCTCGCCGTCGGCCCCGACGCCCTGGAGGTCACCACCCTCGACGGCCCCCTCGTGGAGAAGAAGGTCCCTCTGCCCGAACGCTGGCTGCGCGGCTTCGCCGAGACCCAGGTCATCGCCGCCACCTTCGAACTCCGCGCCGAACTCCCCGCCGCCGAGGCCGTCCGCTTCCTGCGCGCACTGCCCCGCAGCGGCGGACGCTCCGCCCCTCCCGGCTGGGTCGTCCCGGCCGGCCGCACGCTGCGCCCGATCGCCCGTCCCGTCCCCGGGGCCGTCTGCCTGCCCGGCCCCGAGCGCCTGGCCGCGCTCCAGCGCGTCCTGCGCCACGCCCTCGCCCTGCGGATCTACGGCCCGGGCCAGGTCAGCGGCCCCGCCGCGTCCGCCTGGGAGATCGTCCTGCCCGGCATGCGCCTGACCCTCACCCTCTCCCCGGACGTCGCCCGCGGCTTCTCCGGCGAAGGCGGGGTGCTGGACGCGCTCGCCGCCGAAGGGTCCACGGCCGACGCCGACCTGGTGGCCGCCCTGCTCGCCTGGGACCCGCGGATCGACCCGGCCGAACTCGCCGAACAGGCCGCGATCCCCGTCACCCGGGTGCACGCCGCACTCACCCGCCTCGGCACCGCCGGCCGGATCGGCTACGACCCCGCGGACGCGGCGTACTTCCACCGCGCACTGCCCTACACCACGGGCCACGCCGAGGCCCACAACCCGCGGCTGACCGCCGCCCGCGCCTTGCACACCGCCGGCGCCGTCCGGCTGGAGGACGAACGCGCCGTGGTGACCGTCGGCGACCACGTCCAGCACGTGCGCACCGGCGTCGACGGCGTCCTCGGCTGCACCTGCCTGTGGTGGGCCAAGTACCGCGGCGGACGCGGCCCGTGCAAACACGTGCTCGCTGTCGGCCTGGCCCGCGCCGCCCGGACGGAGGACACCCGGTGAGCGACCTGACCGACCTGGTGCGCCGCGGCCGCACCACCCGCACCGCCCAGCTGATCGCCACCCTCACCCCGGAGCAGCGCCGCACCGAGCTGCCCGCACTGCGGGCCCTGCGCGCAGAGTACGAGCGGAGCTGGAACACCACCGCCGGTGCCTGGACGGCGCTGCTGGTGGCCGGCGCCGGCTGCCACACCGCGCCGTCGGCCGCCGCCGACTGGCTGGGCGGCCGGGCGTTCGAGGACTGCTCCGGCTGGCGCGACCCGGCGCTGCTGGCGGTGCTGGAGCGCCAACCGGCCGAGTGGCGGACCGCCGTGGTCGCCCGCCTCGCCGAGCGGCGCGCCCCCGGGTGGCGCTGGTCCGAACGCTTCCTCCTGCTCGAAAGCCTGATCCACGGACTCGGCTGCCCCGTACCGACCGCCGACGCCTTCGTCGTGCAGTGGGTCGGCGAGCGGGCCCGCCCCGACCAGCGCGGCGGCGCCCTGCCGACCGGCCCCGACCTGCACGCCCGGCTGGCCGCCGACCCGTTCACACCCGCGCTCGCACCCCGCCTGTTCGAGGTGGCGGAGGTCGGCACCAACCTGGACGGGCCGTGGGCCGCGAAGGACGACTCACAGCGCTGGCCCGCCGTCCTGGCCCGCCTCGCCGACGACGGGGTGCTGGACCGCACCGACCTGCTGGAACGCTGCCTGGCCCGGCTGCTGCGCGGCGGCCGGCCCGCCGAACTGCGGACCTTCCTCACCGTGCTCAAGGCGTTCGCGCCCACCGAGGACGAGTACGCCGCACACGTCCCCACCCTGCTCGGCCTCCTGGACGGCCCCTCCACCCTCGCCGGCCACGCCCAGCACGTGCTGGCCGGCCTGGACACCGCCGGCCGGCTGCCCGACGAGGTACTCGACCAGGCCTCCACGGTCCTGCTGTTCCGACCGGAGAAGAAGCTCGTCCGCGCCCAGCTCGGCTGGCTCGACCGCGCCGCCCGGGCGGCGCGCGACCGATCGGGACCGGTGGTACTGGCCGCGGCCGCCGCCCTCGGTCACCAGGACCGCAGCCTCCAGGACCAGGCGCTCAAGGTGATCGCCCGTCACCTCCCGGCGGCGGGCACCGCCGTCCTCGCGGCCCTGCGACAGGCCGCAGCCTCACTCGACCCCGCCCACCACGCCCGCGGCGCGCAGCTGTTCGGCACCGAGATCGCCACCGAGGCGCACCGGGAAGTGCTCCCACCCGTTCCGGCACCGCGGCCCGTGCCGCCGCCCGTCGCGACCCCGGCCGAACTCGCCGAGGAACTCGGCGCGGTACTCGCCGGCGACCAGGACCCCGTCACCTTCGAACGCACCCTGGACGGCCTCGTACGGCACGCCTGGCACGACCGGGCCGCGCTCGCCGAGGCGCTCGCGCCCGTCCTGGGCCGCAACTCGTGGCACCCGCTGCACCCCGTCGCCGAAGCCGCCACGGCCACCTCCGTCCCCCGCGCACTCGCCGTGATCCGCGGCCGCGACGACAGACTGCGCGGCCACGACGAGGGCAGCGGCCTCACCGACCACCTCGCCTCCCGCATCGAGGAGACGGTCCACCGTCTGGCCACCCGCCCGGTCCCGTACCTGCTGGCCACCCCGACCAACGCCACCGGCGCGCTCGACGCGGCCACCCTGGTGGAGCGACTCGCAGGCTACGAGCAACGCGGCACCGCCGCCGGCCCGGTCGACCTCGCCCAGGCACTGCTGCGCGTCACCCCGACCGGTGCCCCCGACGTACTCGCCGCAGCCGCCCGGCTGGAGTCGCCGGAAGGCGAGCGGCTCGCACACTGGCTGCGCACCGGCGGGCTGCCGCACCGGGAGTCCAGGGCGGAGGTCACGGCCGCCGAGACCCTGTTGCCCTGGGCGGTGCCGACCCGCAGGCTGGCCCGGCAGGACGGCTCGCCTCTCGCGGCCGGCCTCCCGCGGGACACCGCCCGCCTGCTCGGCCCGACGGAGCAGAGGCGCCGCCGCTCGTACTGGTCGCCCTGGACGGACGCCCACCGCGCGGCCGTCCTGCCGCACCACCGCGAGGTGACCGCCGCGCGGCTGCTGCACGTCGTGGCGGGCGCCGCCGACCAGGACGAACGCGGCGCTGCCGCCGTGCTCCCGTACCTGGCAGAGGCCGACGGCCCGGCCGGTCTGGCGGTCCACCTCGCGGTCGGCCACGGCCTCGGCGCCGGCCACCGGGAGGACCGTACCGCCGCAGTGGACGCCCTCCTGATCCTGGCCGCCCGCGACGACCTGGACGGCGCCCTGCTCGGCCGCGAGAGCGCCGAGCTGATCCGCCTCGGGTCGGTCAAGCCGACCCGGCTGGCCGAGTCGCTGCGCGCAGCGGCCGACACCGGGGCGTACGGCACCGTGTGGACGGTCCTGGCCGCGCTGTTGCCCGGCCTGCTGGCCCAGGACCCGGCCCGGCCCGGCGACCTGCTCGCCCTCGGTGCGGACTGTGCCCGCCGCAGCGGCGCCCGCGGGCCGATCGCCGAGGTCACGACCGTCGCCGGTCGGGGTGGCGCCAGCCGCGCCGCGCGGGAGGCGGTGGCCCTGCGGGACGTCCTGGCCGGCTGACGGGAGCCTGCGAACGGGCGCTCCCGGTCGGTCGTCCCCCGAGACCGGCCACGGCACGAGCGGCGGCACGGGCCATGGCACCGGCGCTGGGCTGGTTACGGGCGGCCCGCGCGGCCGAGGAGAAGCAGGCCGCTGGGCAACGGCCTGCCCGCGGGGCCTGTCGGAGGGGCCGGTTGCGCCTGCCGTGAAGGGGGGGACGGCAGGCGGTGGAGTAGGCGGGCGGGTGTATCGGAGCCGTCGGCCGACCGCATCGGCCCCGGGACGTAGTCCCGCGGGCGGGATGTCCGTGCGAGCATCGATCGATGGTCTGATGCCGCACGGGAAGGGCGTGTGACAGCGTTCCTTCGTGCCCAACGAATATCCGCTGCAGCACGATTGACGATCTGTCATCTTGGGAGGGACCGTGACCATCACGCCGTTCACCAGCCGGCAGAGCATGCCGCGCCGCCGCGTTCTGGGAGCCGCGCTGGCCGCCGGCGCCGCCGTGCCGCTCGCCGCCGTCGCCGGTCCCGCATGGGCCGCCCCGGCTGCCGCGGGCGCCGCCACGGGCGAGCCCGCTCCTGCCCCGGACCGGCTCACGCTTCCCGTGCCCACCGGGCCGTACCCGGTGGGCACGGTCCAACTGCGCCTCGTCGACCGGTCGCGCCCGGACGAGATCGCGGGGCCAGGTCACTTCCGCGAGCTGATGGCGGCCGTCTGGTACCCGGCCGGGAACGTCGACGGGTACCCGCCGGCGCCCTGGATGCCGGCCGGCGCCCTCCAGGCGTTCCTCACTGACGTGGGGTTCGGTGCCCTGGCCCCGCTGGCGCCGCTCACCGCCGGCCGGGTGGGGGCTCCGGTGCGGCGATCGGCCGCACGTCTGCCCGTCCTCGTGTACTCGCACGGCGCGCACAGCCATCAGGGCGACCACACGATCATGGTCCAGGAGCTCGCCAGCCACGGGTACGCGGTCGTGACCATCGCCCACCAGTACGACACGTACACCGAGTTCCCCGACGGCCGGATCGCCGTCCCGAGCCACGACCCGCGGGCCCCCACCATGCCGGGGGACTTCGCCGCGGACCTTCGCTTCGTCCTCGACTGCGTCGAACAGCTCGCCGCAGGGTGCAATCCGGACGCCGACCGGCGGACCCTGCCGGCCGGGCTGCTCGGCTCCCTCGACCCGGACCGCATGGGCGCGTTCGGCTGGTCGAAGGGCGGGACCGCCACCGCCTGTGCCACGCTGGCGGACCGGCGGATCCGCGCCGGACTGAGCATCGACGGGCCGATGGTGATGAACCCGCCGCTCACCGGCGACCTGGACCGGCCGTTCATGATGATGACCGCCGACTTCACCCGGGCCACGGACCCCGCCGCGGCCGCGTTCTGGTCGCACCTCCGCGGGTGGCGGCTGGACATCCGGGCCCAGGGCGCCGTCCACGTGTCGTACGGTGACAACGAGGCGCTGTTCGCCCAGGTGGCGACGGTGCTCGGATGGAGCGCGCAGCAGCTCCAGGCGGCGATCGGCACACTCGACCCCGACCAGGCGGTGAAGATCCAGCAGGCATACCCGCTCGCGTTCTTCGACGAGCACCTGCGCCACCGTCACGGGCACCTGCTCGACGGGCCGTCCCCAGCCTTCCCGGCGGTGACGTTCCTCCCGTGAGCACCCGGGAGGGACGGTCCAGGATCGGCCGTTCCGCCGCGTGCACACGTCCGGGCGGCCACCGGCCGGCCCGCGACGGATGGCGGGCTTCGGCCGACCGGGCCCCGGAAGCGGCATTCCGCAGGGGTCGGTCACGGCACGTCGACGCGCACGGCGACCTCGTTCCGACACAGTCGGCCGTCGACCCACAGCGCCAGGTCGAACCCCTCGAAAGCTGCCCGCACTCCGTCAGCAGCCGTTCGGTGAGGCCGAGCAGCGCCTCCGGCACACCGGACCAGCCTGCCGTCCGCGCGGCGGCGCGGAGGCCCGGCCGCTGAGGGCTCCGCGTGGTCGGCGGTTGGCGGCTCGGTCGCGGCCTTCGGGAATCGTGGCGGCGATGCCCCGGCGTCTCAGCAGGTGACGGATCGCCTTGCTGGAGTAGGCCCTGTCGCCCAGCACGCGGTGCGGTGTGGTGCGCGGGCGGCCCGTCTCGGCGAGCGAGGGCCGGGTGCGGCCCTGCCGCGCCCCGCCCCCGGGGTGTGGTCGCAACCGCGTCCGGGAGCACTGGGCCGAACGGGTCGGGTGGGTGGTTTCGTCGTACGGCTCCTCCGTGGGATGCGCCGGGCCGGTCGCGGACCTCCGAGCGCGACAGGCCCCGTTGCACCGCCTGTTCCCGCCCGCCCGGCCGCGCGTGGGCAAGGCCGCCGAGCAGCGCGGCTCGACGCTGCAGATGCAGGCCACCCGCGGCCGTTCGGCGGCCGGCGGTTCCACCGACGACCCCCGCCCTCGGATGATCGGCCCGGGGACGCCCGGCGACCTCGCCCGGCGGCTATCCGCCGCCCGCGAAACCGGAGTCGGCCGGCCGTCGTGCCCGCGGCCTCGATGCCGAGCTCAACGACATCCTGGCTGGATCTGGAGGGCTCCTGGATCCTTGAGCACCTCCGACGGGGCTCTGGCAGGCCATCAGGGCTTTCCGGCGCGGCACCGGCGCAGTCACTCGGCGCCCGGTTCATGCTGGTTCGCCCGAGGTCCACACGCATGGGTGAGGTTGCGTGGTCGCGGTGCGTCAGTGCCGACCCGGTGCCGCGGGCGGTGCTCGCCCGGCCCTTCGGCCGTGCGTCAGCGTGGGATGCGGGCTTCGATGCCGTCGAGGAGGAACTCGAGGCCGGTCCGGAAGGTCTGATCGGCGTCCAGGTGGGGGCCGTCGCGGACGACCGAGGCCAGCGCGGGGAACCGGCCCGTGGCGAAGGTGCGCTCCAGGTACGGCCCGAAGGTGGCCTGCCACTTCTCCTTGTCCATCCCGGTGGCCCGTTCGGCGCGCCGCTCGGTGATCTCCCGGCGCACCGCGCCGATCACGTAGGCGTTGACCGCAGAGATCGCCGGTACAGCGGTGTCCAGGTCGACGTCGCCCATCGCGGCCACCACGACCTCCCCGCTGGCCAGCGTGTTCGGTCCGAGCTGTGGCCGTCCGCCGATCAGGTCGGCGAGCCATTCGTGTTGGTGGACGGCCTGTCGGGTGGCCTCGGCGAGGGAGCGGAGCACCGCTCGCCAGCCGTCGCCGGTCGGCCGGATCTCGGCGTGGACCGCGTCGACCATCAGGTCGAGCAACTCCTCCTTGGTGGCGATGTAGCCGTACAGCCGCATCGGCCCGACTTCCAGCGCGGCGGCGAGCTTGCGCAGCGACACCGCCTCCAGGCCGTCCGTGTCGGCCAGCCGGACTGCCGCGCGTACGATCCGATCCCGGCTCAGCAGGCCCAGCGCCGGTCTATTCGGCGGCTCAGGCCGTTCCCACACCAACATGCCGCCGACAATACCGCGCGGGTGATACGGTCATGGCATCGATACAGTGTATCGATCAATACGGTGGATCGGGGGAGTCGTGACCATCGCCATCATCGGGGCCGGCCTGGGCGGTCTGACCCTGGCCCGCATGCTGCACGTGCACGGCATCGACGCCGTCGTCTACGAACGTGAACCCTCACCTGGAGCGCGCGGCCAAGGGGGCATGCTCGACCTGCACACCGGGACCGGCCAGCGGGCGCTGCGAGAGGTCGGCCTGATCGACCAGTTCCATGCGATCGCCCGTGCCCAGGGCCAGGACATGCGTCTCCTCGAACCGGACGGAACCCTGCTGCTGCAGGAGGACACGCCTGACGATGCCCCGCTGGACCGGCCTGAGGTCGACCGTGCCGACCTGCGCAATCTCCTGCTGGGTTCCCTCCCGGCACATGCGGTGCGCTGGGGGTGCGTGTTCGAGTCCGCCGGCGACGGCCACCTGCGTTTCACCGACGGTAGCCGTGCGACGGCCGACCTGTTGGTCGGGGCCGATGGAGCGAACTCCCGGGTCCGCGCCCTGCTCACCGACGCCCTGCCGGCGCACACCGGCCAGAGCGTCGTCGAGCTCGCCGTCCCCGACATCGACCTCACCCACCCCGACCTCGCCGCTATGGTCGGACGCGGCAACTACTGGGTGCTCGGCAACGGGCAGTCCCTGTCGGCGCAGCGGAACGGCGACGGCCGGGTACGCGTGTACCTCAGCTTCTACAACACCGCCGCGAACTGGTTCGCCACCAGCGGGATTCCGCTCGGGGACCCGGCCGCCGCACGTGCACACCTGATCGATCTGTTCGCCGGCTGGGACCCGCGGTTCACCGCCCTGATCGCGGCCTGCGGGGACACGATCCTGCCCCGCTCGATCACCGCCCTCCCGGCCGGCCTGACCTGGCCGTCGACCCCGGGTGTCACCCTCCTCGGCGACGCCGCCCACCTGATGCCCCCGGTGGGGCAGGGTGCCAACATGGCGATGCTCGACGGCGCCCTGCTGGGCCTCGCACTGGCCGCCCACCCGGACGACTTCCCCGCCGCCGTCGCGGCGTACGAACGCGAGATGTTCGACCGGACCGGCGATGTCGGCCGACAGCCGGCGGACGTGCAGGAGATGCTGGCCTCGCCGGATGCCAGCCGGAAGATGCTCGCATTCTTCCGGGCCGCCTGAATCGAAGGCCCGCTCCCGAGCAACTCTGGGAGGTCCTGAAGGCCCCCTGGTGCCCTCTGGTGGCCTCAAGCCCTCAGCATGGCCGCGTCTCAGAGAAGTCGAGCCAGACTCCGCGTTTCGACGGCACCTGGGCTTGCCGGAGGTCTCCGTCGCCCCGGGCGCGGGGCCGGTAGGAGCCCTCGGCAGCTCAGGGCTCGCGCGGTGCTGGGAAACAGTCCAACCTGCCACGAATGGTCCGCCTCGGCACGAGAGTCCTGGGGGCCGGGACGGTGGGGGCCCGGCGGGTGGTCCGGCCGGCCACCGTCCGCCCCTCGTCGCCTCGGCCCGTGGCGTCGTTGTCCTCGTCGGTCACCGTGCACCCTCCTTTCGATCAGATCCACGGCAGCGTGCCGCGCCGGCGTGGTCGAGCCCCCCGCGGCGCTTGTGGGGCGCGGCAGGCGGGTGGTGGGGGCCCGCTTGCCGGTCCGCGCGGTCGGGTGGATCGCCTGGCGGTGGTCGCGCCGCCGGCCCGGCCTGGGTGTCCGGTCCGGCGACAACACTTCCGTCCGCACTGGCGGGGTGTCAGTCGGCGGTGGATGCCGGGCTTGCGCTGCTGAGCAGTCTGTCGACGAGGAGTTCGGGGTAGCCGGTGGCGGGTGGGTCGATGCCGAAGATCGCTCGTAGGTAGAAGGGTGCGATGAGCTGGTCGAGGATCTGTTCGAGGGGTGGTGGGTTCTCGCCGCGTGCGGTGGCTCGTTGGCGCATCTGTTCGATGGAGTGCATGCGGCGTCGGAAGTGTTGTGCTCGCTCGTCCTGTGTCTGGGCGCTGTTCGGCATGGACAGGATGACGGCGCGTACCAGGGCGCGGCCTTCGGGTGTGCGGATGCTCGCGACGCTGGCTTCGGCCCAGGCGAGGAGGTCGCCGCGCAGGGTGCCGGTGTCGTTGAGTGGCGAGTCGCGTTCGAGGCGGGTGGTGACCATGTCGGCCAGGAGGGTGTCGAGGCTGCCCCAGCGTCGGTAGACGCTGGTGTGGTTGACGCCGGCGCGTTGCGCGATCGCGGGGATGTTGAGGTCTTCGCCCTCCGGGTCGGAGAGCAGGTCGATGACCGCTTGGTGGACGGCCGCGCGGACCTGTTCGGGGCTCTTGCGGATGCGTGGGGTCGGTTGTTTCGGGTTCACCCCCACATCGTAAGCACAGATGTTTGCTTCGGGCATCCGGAGGGGCTACAGTTCTCGCCGTAAGCACAGATCAGTGCTTAACGAGTCCTGAGGAGTGTTCCGATGAAGCAGCTGCTGTTCCCGAACAACATCCAGTTCTGGTACGAGACCCTGCGCTCGATGAGTCACATCGCCTACGGCGGGGCCGACTTCGGGGAGGTCGTCTCCACCGGTGAGCGCATCGTCGAGGGCGACTACACCAGCTGGTACACGGAGTGGCTGGCCACCGCCGACCGGGTGTCCGGTGAGGCCGAGAAGGCGTTGGCGGCCGGTCACCGGGTGAGTGCCCGGGACGGGTTCCTGCGGGCGTCGAACTACTACCGGTCGGCGGAGTTCTTCCTGCACGGCCACCCGTGCGACCCGCGTCACGACCACGCCTTCGACCGCAGTGTGGCGTGCTTCCGGTCGGCGGCCGCGCTGTTCACCCCGATCATCGAGCCGGTCGAGATCCCGTACGAGGGCACCACCCTGCCGGGTTACCTGTACCGCGTCGACGACTCCGGGACCCCGCGGCCGACGCTGATCATGCACAACGGCTTCGACGGTACCGCGGAGGAGCTGCACTTCTTCGGGGCGATGGCCGGCGTCGAGCGCGGCTACACCGTGCTGGTCTTCGACGGCCCCGGGATGCCCGGTCCGCGTCACCACGAGGGCCTGGTGTTCCGCCCCGACTGGGAGAACGTCGTCACCCCCGTCGTGGACTTCGCCGAGACCCTCCCGGACGTCGACAACAGCCGCATCGCGCTCCTCGGTATCAGCATGGGCGGCATCCTCGCCCCCAGGGCCGCCGCGTTCGAGCACCGCCTGGCCGCGCTGATCGCCGTCGACGGCCTCTACGACCTCGGCGAGACCTCCGTGCGCAACATCCCCGGCACCCGCGAGGAGGCCGAGCGGCTCCTGCGCGCACAGTCCGCTCCCGAACTCGACACCGCCCTCGAGCAGATCATGGCCAAGGACCCGATCGCCAACTGGGCGATCAACCACGGCATGTACGTCATGGGCGTCGACACCCCCCGCGCCTTCAACGCCTCCTACCTCGACTACACCCTCGCCGGCGGCATCGCCGAACGGATTCAGTGCCCCACCCTCGTCTGCGACGCCGAGGACGACATGTTCTTCAAGGGCCAGCCCGAGCAGCTCTACGACCACCTCACCTGCCCCAAGACCCTGATGGTGTTCACCGCCGAGGAAGGCGCCGGCGCCCACTGCCACCCCGGCGCCATGCGCCTGACCCAGGCCCGCATCTACGACTGGCTCGACGACACCCTCAAGGCGACCGCCTGAGGAGCCGACGACCCGGCATCGCGACGGGGGCACCGGCCCGCGGGTCGTCCGTTGAAATGCAGTACGGGCCCTGTCCACGGGCCGTCCGCCGACGCCCCGACGCCCTGGCACCGCGACAGGGGGTGTGTCTGCGGGCCGTCCGTCGACCGAGGAAAGCAAAGGGGGAGACACACATGCGTCTGATCGTCGCGATGACGGGAGCGACCGGCTCCGTGCTGGGGGTGCGGCTCCTTGAGGAACTGCGTCGGCATCCCGACGTGGAGACGCACCTGGTGCTGACGCGCTGGGCACGGGCCACCGTCGAACTGGAGACCGCGATGAGTACCCGCGACGTCGCGGCGCTGGCCGACGTCGTCCACTCACCCGACGACCAGGGGGCGTCCGTCGCGTCCGGCTCGTTCCCCGCCGACGGGATGGTGATCGTCCCGTGCAGCATGAAGACGCTCGCCGGGATCCGCACCGGGTACGCCGACGGTCTGGTGGCCCGTGCCGCGGACGTCACGCTCAAGGAGCGCCGGAAGCTGGTCCTCGTCCCGCGTGAGACCCCCCTGAGCGAGATCCACCCGGACAACATGCTCGCCCTGGCCCGCATGGGCGCCACCGTCGTGCCGCCCATGCCCGCCTTCTACAACCATCCCGCCACCGTGGACGACATCGTCGACCACATCGTCGCGAGGATCTGCGACCAGTTCGGCATCGACTCCACACGGGCCCGGCGCTGCGAGGGCATGCGTGCCGCCGCCACGCACCCGCGGGCCCTGCGGCGACCCAGGAAGGAACCACACCCATGAACCTCCCCAAGGACCTTCGGGCGCACCTGGCCGCACTCGAAGCCCTCGGCGACCTCAAGCGGGTGCGGCGCGAGGTGAGCTGGGACCTGGAAGCCGCGGCGATCACCCGGCTCTGCTACGAGCGCACCGCTCCCGCGCCGTTCTTCGAGAACGTCAGCGGGGCGGAGCCGGGCTTTCGCCTGATGGGCGCACCCGCCTCGCTGAGCTCCGCGCCCGGCAAACCGCTCGCCCGTATCGCGCTCTCCCTCGGACTGCCACCGGATCTGACGGCCGCGCAGCTCGTGGACACGCTGGCGGCGACCCGGGACCTTCCTCCGGTGCCGCCCAGGCTCGTGTCCCGGAACGAGGCCCCCTGCAAGCAGAACATCCTCCTCGGCGAGGACGCGACACTGGATCGCTTCCCGATACCCCGCGTCCACGAGCAGGACGGCGGCCGGTACCTCAACACCTGGGGGATCATCGTCGCGCGCACCCCGGACGGCTCGTGGACCAACTGGTCGATAGCCCGCATCATGATGATCGACGGCAAGCACATGACCGGCCTGGTCATCCCGCCCCAGCACATCGGTCTCATCTGGCAGGAATGGGTGAAGATCGGCAAGCCCATGCCCTACGCACTCGTCCAGGGCGGCGATCCGGCGATCCCCTTCGTCGGCGGCATCCCGCTGCCCGACGGCGTCGACGAAGCCGACTTCATCGGCGCCCTGCACGGCGAGCCCGTCGACGTCGTGAAGTGCGAGCTGTCGGACCTCCACGTGCCCGCCGGCGCGGAGGTCGTCATCGAGGGCCATCTGTCCGTGGAACGCTCCGCCGTCGAGGGACCCTTCGGGGAGTTCGCCGGATACGTCCCCGACGAGACCTCCCGTCAGCCGGTCTACACCGTCGAGTGCATCACCCACCGCGACGCCCCGATCTGGCCGATCGTCGCCGAGGGCCGCCCGGTGGACGAGTTCCACACCGTCACCGGGGTCGGCATCGCCGCCGACGTCCTGCACGACCTGCGCGCCGCCGGCCTGCCGATCACCACCGCCTGGTCCCCCCTGCGCGCGGCCTCCCACTGGCTGGTGCTCACCGTCCCGGCGAACTGGCGCCACCTCCTTCCCGACACCGACTCCCAGGAGTTCGTCCACCGCATCGGCGAGGTCATGTCCGCGGGGACCAGGACCGGAAGGATCCACGCCAGGGTCTTCGTCCTCGACGACGACATCGACCCCGCCGACGACACCGACCTGATGTGGGCCCTGGCCACCCGCATCCACCCCACCGACCGCGCCCAGACGTGGAACGGCCCGATCCACCCCCTGATGAACTGCTACCACCCCGAGGAGAGGGCCACCATGACCGGGCCGGTCGTCCTCCACGACGGACTCCAGCCCGCCCCCGGCCAGGGACGCATGCCGCACAGCTCCTTCGCCGAGGCCTACCCGGCCCACATTCGCCGGCTCGTCCTCGACCACTGGGACGAGGACTGAGGAACCCCGCGGCCCTGCCCCGGCCCGTCTCGGTCGCAACTCCTGGGCGACCCTGCCCTCCTGACGCGCCGCACCGTCAAATGGTGCCGCGCGAGGCGCACCGGCTCCGGGCCCGAGAGCGCTGGCGGCCGCCGGCCGCGCACCTGCCTGCGGAGCGGCTCACACGGGAAATCCCGGGGCAGCAGCACCGAGGCCTGGGCCGGTGATGCCCGGCTGCGCCCCGTGCTCCCTGAACCTGGTCCCGCCCGCAGCCGGGCCCGGCCTGCCTGGTTATCCGGAGTGCGGTCGGACGGTGTCCAGGTCCTCGTAGAGGCCGCAGTGGCCGCGGACGGGCCCGCCGGAGGGGTACCGGCGCGGTGCCGGCAGGGTATGGACCTGTACGGCGCCGCTGCAGATCCCGGGCGTCGAACAGGCGCGGAGGCGATGTCAGTCGCCGGATTCGATGCCGCGGTCGGGTGCGCTCATGTCGCCCGTCCTGGGGGTGCCGTCGGCGAGCCCGTAGCGCAGGTACACGGTGCCCTGGGGGTCGGCCACCGGCGGTTCGAGGAGCGTGAGGCTCGTGGGGACCGCGCCGCCGTCGAACACCTTCTTCCCGACGCCGAGCACGATCGGGTGCACCCACAGGTCGAGACGGTCGAAGAGCTTCTCACGCAGGAGGGTCTGCACCAGGTCCAGGCTCCCGACGACCTTCACGTGCTCGTGCCGGTCGCGGATCTCGCGCACCGCGCCGGCCAGGTCCGGGGCGAGCCGCGTGGAACCGGCCCACGGGAGGTCGGGCGTGCCCCGGGAGGCCACGTACTTCGGGACGCGGTTGAAGAGCTCGGCGATCTCGCCCTCCTTCTGGTGCGGCCAGTAGGCGGCGAAGATGTCGTACGTCCGCCGGCCGAGCAGGAGGGCGTCCGTACCCTCGTACGCGGCACCGATCTGCGCCCCGGTGACCTCGTTCAGCAAAGGCGCCTGCCAGCCGCCGAACGGGAACCCCACCGGGTCCTCGTCGGGTCCGCCGGGCGCCTGCCCGACCAGGTCGAGGGTCGCGAACAGCTCGATGTGGATGAGGCCCATCCCTCGATCTTCGCAGGGAACCGGCCTTCAGGCCCGGCGGGAATGCGATGCCTGGTCCGGAGGTGTGGGGCGCGGTGGGTCTCTGCGCGTGGGGTGGCGGTCAGGTGGGTCGTTTCTGGTTCTCGATGTATTTCCTGACGATGCTCAGTGGTGCGCCGCCGCAGGACCCGGCGAAGTACGAGGGTGACCAGAGCACTGGCCCCGTGCCGATCCGGTTGATCCGGCTGGTGTACTCCGCGCGCAGGTAGTGGGAGGTGACACCTTTCAGGGTGTCGACCAGCTTGGAGACGGCGACCTTGGGCGGGTGGTGCACCGGCAGGTGGACGTGATCGCCCGCGCCGTTGAACTCGCGCAGCTGTGCGCCGAGGCTCTCGCACACGTCCCGCATGATCTCCTCGCAGCGCGTCAGCATGGCGTCATCGAAGATCTCACGCCGCTACCTGGTGACAAACACCAAGTGTGCGTGCAGGTGGTGGGCAACATGGTTTCCCCTGCGAATATCGGGATCTGGTTCCCACCGTGGCGACATGGGCCGAGCGCAGTAGGATCAAGCAGGTCGACCGGAGGGGGGTGGGCCGGATGATCCGTGCGTACAAGTTCCTCATGCGACCCACCGTGGGCCAGCAGCAGGCGCTCACCGAGATGCTGCGGGATCACTGCTCGCTGTACAACGGGGCGTTGCAGGAACGACGCGATGCCTACCGGCACGTCTCCAGGACGTCCGTCCGCTACGGCGATCAGTCCGTGCAGCTCAAGGAGATCCGGGCGTTCGACGCGGAGGGTCAGGGCCGATGGTCGTTCTCCAGCCAGCAGGTGACGCTTCGCCGCCTGGACAAGGCGTTCGCGGCGTTCTTCCGCCGGGTCAAGTCGGGCGAGACACCCGGCTGCCCGCGTTTTCGCGGGATCGACTGGTTCGACACGGTGGAGTTCCCCAAGGACGGGGACGGCTGCCGGTGGGACTGCGACCCGCGCAACCCGGTGACCCGCGTCCGCCTCCAGGGTGTCGGCGACGTCAAGGTCAACCAGCACCGTCCGGTGGTCGGCA
>NZ_JBIURH010000053.1:0-45048 GCF_044740765.1 Kitasatospora sp. NPDC088346 | reverse complement strand
ACCACCCGGGTCTCGCCCTCGCCGTAGACCTTGTTCAGGCCGGTGGCGCGGGCGGCGGCGGTGGTGGTCGTCATGGTGCTCACGAGGGGCTCCTGGCAGGGTCGGGATGCAGGGTCCCGTCCATCCTCGGGCGCGTTGCCGGCACGGTCCGTCGGCCTGCCGGACGGTTGGGCGTACCCCTCCCGGTCGGGACGGCGGGGACCGCTCTCCTCCTTCCGGATGACCCCTACCCCGACCCCGGAGGTATCCGGGGGTGGGGTGGACCGAACCCCCGGGTTCCGTGCTGCCCCCCTCGTACCGGGCGGGTGGCCGCGGAAGGCTGGAACCACCCCCGAGCAGGCGTCGGGGTCCCGATTCGCGACCGATCCCCTGGTGGTTCCCATGAACACGGCCCGTCCCGTCCTCGTCCGCGGCCTGCGCACCGTCCTCACCGAGCCCTTCCGGCGCGACACCTGGCGACGCGTCGGCTACCTGCTGCTCGCGCTGCCGGTCGGGCTGCTCGCCGTACCGCTCGCCCTGCTGGGCGGCCCCGCGGGCCGCCTGCAGCGGGGTCTGGTGGCGCGGCTGCTCGGCCGGCGGATCGAGGAACCGGCCGGCGGCCGGCTCGCCGCCCTGGCCCACGCGGTCCTCGCACTGCCGCTCGACGCGGTCGCCCTGGTGACCACGGTCTACGGCTGGTCGCTGGTGCCGCTCAACCTCGGCTGGCCGCTGCGCCCGCTGCTCGGCATGGGCACCGGCGACTACGCCGAGGACTGGGGCGGCCCGACCTTCGCCGGGGCCTGGGCGCTGCACGCGCTGGGCGGCGGGGTCGGCTTCCTGCTGCTGATGCCCTGGATCGGCCGCGGCCTGACCGCCCTTCAGGCCCGGCTGGCCGTCGGCCTGCTCGGCCCGCGGCGGATCGGGGCCGGCCGTGCCGTGCTGCTCGCGGCGCTGGTCGCGGTGGTGGGTGCCGTGGTCGCCGTCCCCGTCGCGCACCAGCTCTAGGCTTCGCGCATGATCTCCCGTGCCGCCGATGTCGCCGCAGCGCCGTTCCGCCGCCGGGCCCTGGCCGCCCTGCTCTACGCCCTGCTCGCGCCGGTACCGGCACTGGCCGGCGCCGCGCTGGTGCTGTCGGGGCTGGTGGCCGGCGGGGTGCTCTCGGTGACCCCGCTGGGGCCGTGGCTGATCGCGGCGACCGTCCGCGGGGCGAGCGGGCTCGGCGCCGTCCAGCGCCGGCTCGCCGGGCGGCTGCTCGGCCTGGCCGTGGCGACGCCGGTGCCGCCGGGCGCGCCCGGGGCCTTCGCCTGGCGGCGGGCGGTACTGGGCGACCGGGCCGGCTGGCGGGCGGTCGGCGCGGCGCTCGCCACCCCGCTGACCGCCCTGCTGCCGCTGCCGGCCGTGCTGGTCGGCTACGTGTACGGGGTGCTGCTGGCCGCGCATCCGCTGCTGCGACGGTGGAACCGCTTCACCGTGCGCGACGCGGACGGCTCGGTGCGGCACGTCTCGCTGGAGGTCGGCGGGGTGCAGTGGGACAGCTGGCCCCGCTGGCTCGTCCCGTGCGCCGTGGGGTTGGGCCTGCTGGCGGCGGCGCCGTGGCTGGTGCACCGGGCCCTGGCCCCGCAGCGGGCGCTGCTGCGGTCGCTGCTCGGCCCGGATGCGGTGGACCGGCGGATCCGCGACCTGGAGGAGACCCGGACCCAGGCGGTCGACGACGCCGCGGCCACCCTGCGGCGGATCGAACGCGACCTGCACGACGGCACCCAGGCCCGGCTGGTGGGGCTGGGGATGCACCTGACGGTGATCCGCGAACTGGTGCTGGCCGGCGCCGGGCGCGAACAGCTGCTCCCCGTCCTGGAGACGGCGCGGGGCAACGCCAAGCAGGCCGTCGCGGACCTGCGCGACCTGGTCCGGGGCATCCATCCGCCGGCGCTGGACAGCGGCCTGGCGACCGCGCTGGAGACGCTGGCGGCCGACTGCCCGCTGCCGGTGGAGGTGACGGTGGAGCTGCCCCGGCGGCCCTCCCCCGCGGTCGAGTCGATCGGGTACTTCTGCGCGGCGGAGCTGCTGGCCAACGCCGTCAAGCACAGCGACGCCCGGCAGGTGCGGATCGCGGTGGCCGCCGAGCCGGGAGGGGTGCTGCGGCTGGCCGTCCGGGACGACGGCCGCGGCGGTGCGGTGCTCGGCGCGGGCAGCGGCCTGTCCGGCCTGCGGGCCCGGGCCAGGACCGTCGACGGTAGCCTGACCTGCGACAGCCCGCGCGGCGGACCGACCGAGGTCACCGTCCGGCTGCCGTTCTGACCGGCCGGACGGGGAGGAACCGCGGATGCGGGTGGTGATCGCCGAGGACTCGGCCATCCTGCGGGACGGGCTGGCCCAACTGCTGGCGCTGCGCGGGGTCGAGGTGGTCGCCGCGGTCGGCGACGCCGAGGCGCTGCTGACCGCCGTCGCCGCCCACCGGCCGGACGCCGCGGTGGTGGACGTACGGATGCCGCCGACCCAGACGGACGAGGGGCTGCGCGCGGCCGTGACGATCCGCCAGGAGCACCCCGGCGTGGGCGTGCTGATCTTCTCCCAGTACGTGGAGACCCGGTACGCCGCCCAGTTGCTCGGCCGGGACTGCGCCGGCGTGGGCTATCTGTTGAAGGAACGGGTCGTCGACCTCGACGAGTTCACGGACGCGCTGGCCAGGGTGGCGGCCGGCGGCACCGCCCTCGACCCGCAGGTGGTCTCCCAGCTGTTCGGCGCGAGCCGCCGGGCCGCCACGCTCGACGCGCTCACCCCGCGTGAGCGCGAGGTGCTCGCGCTGATGGCCGAGGGCCGGACCAACCAGTCGATCGCGGACGTCCTGGTGGTCTCCGGGCGGGCCGTCGAGAAGCACATCGCCAACATCTTCACCAAGCTCGACCTGCCCGCCTCGGACGGCGGCCACCGCCGGGTCCTGGCGGTGCTGCGCCACCTGGAGAGCGGGGGCTGACCGGGCGGCGGACGCTCAGGAGCACTCGCCGTCGTACAGGTAGAGCGGTGTCCGGCTCCGGCGGGCGCGCCACAGGGCCGTGAACCAGGGTTGCTGCACGGGGTGCAGGCCGGCCAGCCAGTCCTGATGGCTGCGCCAGTCGTAGGCGTCGTGCTCGGCGCTGAGGACGGGGGCGCCGGGGGCGGTGCCGCCGTCGAAGCAGAAGTCGATCACCGGCGGCCAGCCGTCCGAGGCGCGGCGGTAGTCGACGGCGAGCAGCGGCAGAGGCCCGTCGACCCGCAGGCCGGTCTCCTCGCGGGTCTC
Organism: Kitasatospora sp. NPDC088346; assembly: GCF_044740765.1. Classification (NCBI taxonomy): domain Bacteria; kingdom Bacillati; phylum Actinomycetota; class Actinomycetes; order Kitasatosporales; family Streptomycetaceae; genus Kitasatospora; species Kitasatospora sp. NPDC088346. The sequence continues at coordinate 41,792 of NZ_JBIURH010000053.1, read as the reverse complement.
GCGCACGGCCGTGCGACAGGGGCGCTCGCCGTGGTCGGCCAGACCGCCGGGGAGCTGCCACCAGACCGGGTGGCCCGGGTAGCCGCGGGCCTGGCGGAGCATCAGGATCCGGTCGTCCGCGTCGGTGAGCAGCACGCCCGCCGACACGACGTGCTTGGGCAGGGTGGCTGCGAACCGGTCGGGCGGGAGGGTCTCGGTCGTCACGCTGGTGCTCCTTCGTCGCTCGGGGGAGAGCTCCCCGCCACGGGCCCGGGCCATGCACCGGCCACAATGGACGGACAATCGCACCGCCGGCCGCAGCACCGTGGGAGACGGGTCAGAACGCGCCGTGGCGCCCCTCCCCCGCGGTGAAGCGGGCCGCCCCGGCCGTGGTGTCCGAGGCGAGCGAGACCCGGCCGTGGGCCCACTCGTTGGCCATCGCCGCGGGCTCGGTGAGGCCGTCCTGTTCGAGCAGCGAGAGCCGGTCCTGGCGCAGGCAGGTCTGCGGGAAGCGGGCGAGTTCGGCGGCCAGCGCCTCGGCGGCGGCCCGTTCGGTGCCGGCCGGCACCAGGCGGTCGGCCAGACCGATCCGGTACGCCTCCTCGGCGTCGACCGGGCGGCCGGTGAGGACCAGGTCCATGGCCCGGCCGGTGCCGATCAGCCGGGGCAGCCGCACGGTGCCGCCGTCGATCAGCGGGACGCCCCAGCGGCGGCAGAAGACGCCGAAGACCGCGTCCTGCCCGGCGACCCGCAGGTCGCACCAGAGCGCCAGTTCCAGGCCACCGGCGACCGCGTGCCCGGCCACCGCGGCGATCACCGGCTTGCCCAGGCGCAGCCGGGTGGGTCCCATCGGGCCCGGTCCGTCCGCGGCGAGGCGGTTGCCGCGGACGGTGCCGACCGCCTTGAGGTCCGCGCCGGCGCAGAACGTGCCGCCCTCGCCCCAGAGCACGGCCACCGAGGCGCCATCGTCGGCGTCGAACTCCTCGAAGGCTTCGAGCAGGGCGGCGGCGGTCGGCCCGTCGACCGCGTTGCGGGCCTCGGGGCGGGCCAGGACCACCGTCGTGACCGGGCCGCGCCGTTCGACCCGCACCGCGTTCCGCACCATCGTGTCCGCCTCCGTCGCGCCGGTGAGCCGTGCCTGTCGGGCCATCATGCCGCCCGTCGGCGCGGGGCGCCGTTTTCGTCCCCTTGACGATAATGATCCCGGCCATTTATCGTCAGATAGACGAGAAAGGGGGCCAGTCATGGCCGACATCACCAGGCGCTTCGGATTCCGCCACCTGCGCGCCGCACCCACCGCCCACATCCGGCACCTGCGCCGCGGCACGCTCGCCCACGAGGGCACCGGCCTCGCGTTCTGGTTCCGCCCGCTCACCGCGGCGATCTCCGAAGTCCCCGCCGACGACCGGGAACTGGCGATGATCTGCCACGCCCGCACGGCCGACTTCCAGGACCTCACCGTCCAGGCCACCGTCACCTACCGGATCACCGACCCGGTGGTCGCGGCCACCCGGGTGGACTTCGGCATCGACCCCGACACCGGGGCCTGGCGGGCCGAGCCGCTGGACCAGCTCGGCACCCTGCTCACCGAGAGCGCCCAGCAGCACGCCCTGGAGCTGGTCGCCGGCCTGACGCTCGCACAGGCGCTCGCCGCCGGCGTGACCCCGGTCCGCGAGAGGATCGGCGCCGGACTGAGCACGGACCCCCGGCTCGCCGAGACCGGCCTCGCCGTGATCGCCGTCCGGGTCACCGCGCTGCGACCGGAGGCCGACCTGGAGCGCGCGCTGCGCACCCCGGCGCGCGAGCAGGTCCAGCAGGAGGCCGACCGGGCCACCTACGAGCGCCGCGCGGTCGCCGTCGAACGCGAACGCGCCATCGCCGAGAACGAGTTGGCCAGCAAGATCGAGCTGGCCCGGCGCGAGGAGGACCTGGTCGCCCAGCAGGGCGCCAACGCGCGCCGGCAGGCCGAGCAGAACGCCGCCGCCGACCGCGTCCGGGCCGACTCCGAGGCCGCCCGCCGCACCCGGATCGCCACCGCCGAGGCGGAGGCCGCCCGGATCCTGGCGGACGCCCAGGCCGACTCCGAGCGGGTGCTCGGCGAGGCCAGGGCGGCCTCCGAGGAGGCGTGGCTGCTCGCCCACCAGCAGGCCGGGCCGGAGCTGCTGCACGCGCTGGCGCTGGGCAAGCTCGCCGAGCACCTGCCGAAGATCGACAGCATCACGCTCAGCCCCGACGTGCTGACCGGCCTGCTCACCCGGCTCGGCCGGCCCGCCACCACCGGGGACGGGGAGCGGTGAGCCTGGCACCGCGCGCGGTGGTGGTCCACCGCCGCACCGAGTACGAGGAGTTGATCGCCCGGCACGGCTCCCGCGGGCAGGCGGCGTTCTTCCTGTCCACCCGGGGCCGGACGCTGGACGAGGTGGAGCGGCGCCACCACAGCACCAGGGCCGCCCTGGCGGAGGTCGCCGCCGCCGTGCCGCTGGACTGGCGCCGCAGCCGGGTCGAGCGCGCCGACCTGGACCGCTTCCTGTTCACCCCCGAGGACGTCCTGGTGGTGGTCGGCCAGGACGGCCTGGTGGCCAACGCCGCCAAGTACCTCACCGGGCAGCCGGTGGTGGGGATCGACACCGAGCCCGGGAGCGGCCTCGGCGTGCTCGTCCGACACCGGGCGGCGGACGCGGCCCGGGTGCTGCGCGCCGTCGCCGCACCGGGCGGCGACCGCCACCTGGAGGAGCGCACCATGGTCGAGGCGGTCTCCGACGACACCCAGCGGCTGCTCGCCCTCAACGAGATCTACCTCGGCCAGCGCGGCCACCAGACCGCCCGCTACCGGCTGGCGGCGGCCGGCGGCACGGAGGAGTCGCAGGCCTCCTCCGGGGTGCTGGTCGGCACCGGCACCGGGGCGACCGGCTGGTGCCGCTCCACCTGGCTGGAACGGCGCAGCAGCCTCGACCTGCCGGGGCCGGGCGCGCCGGCGGTGGCCTGGTTCGTCCGGGAGGCCTGGCCGTCGCCGCTCACCGGCACCGGGCAGGTGCAGGGGCTGCTCGCGGGGGGCGAGCGGCTCACGCTGACCGTCGAATCGGACCAACTGGTCGCGTTCGGGGACGGTGTCGAGTCCGACGCGCTGCGGCTAACCTGGGGTCAGACCGTTCGGCTGGGCGTGGCGGCGGAGCGGCTGCGCCTGTTCGGCTGAGCGCCCGCCCCTCGGCACCGCCGGGCGCCGGGCGCGCGAAGTCGAGGATTCCGCGGCCGGGGCGTGTTGATTCTGTGATGATCCGCAGACGAAGGGCATGTCCCGGAAACCGCCGCACCGAACGCCCGTTCCCGCCGGGCGCACGTCGCACCGGCGGCCGCGCGCCGGGCGCTCCGCCTTCCACGGCCCACCACCCGACCGAATCCGGCCGACCGCGCGGACTCCGGTGCCGACCGGCGCGACACGCAGTACGTTAGCCCTGACACGTACAGATCGCAGCCAGGATCCGCTCAGTTGATGTCCAGTCAGGAAAAGTTTTCCAAAGAGGTATTAAAGTCTCCAGCGTGGCGGTAAAAACGTTTTCAGAGCGTGCGGGATCCGCTGTCGCGCCCGACAGCACGATGCCGGGCTGCCACCCAGGGTCGGCTGCGCACGCGGCAGAGTTCGGAGGGGGTAAGCGTGTCGAAGCCGGACACGACCGCGCGTGCGACCGTCACCGTGGACAGCAAGAAGCCCAGCAGCACACCGTCGACCACCGCGGCACCTCGGCCGCAGCCGGTGCCCGGCACCGGTCCCGGCGGGCCGGGCGGCCGGGCCGCCCCGCACCCTGCCGCCGCCCATCCGCCCGCCGCCCACCCGGCTGCCGAACACGCTCCCGCCGCACCGCAGCCGGCCGCGCACCCGGTGGCCGGGGACGCCCGGCGGCGCCGGATCGACGGGCTGCTGCGCCACTCACCGCTCCAACCGGTCTTCCGCGCGCTGTCCTCCCGGCGACTGGCCGTGCTGGCGTACCACGGCATCGACGACCCGACGGCGTTCACCGCCCAGATGGAGCGCCTGGTCCGCACCGCGAGCCCGGTCTCGCTCGGTGAGCTGGAGCGCTGCGTGGCCGAGGGGCGCCCGCTGCCGCCGCGCAGCGTGCTGGTCACCTTCGACGACGGCGACCGCAGCGTCCTCACCCACGGACTGCCGGTGCTGGCCCGGCTGCGGATCCCCGCCGCCGCCTTCGTGGTGACCGAACTCATCGGCACCGAGCAGCCGTTCTGGTGGTCGGAGGCCGCCTACCTCGCGGCGCGCGGCGGCACCGCACAGGCCCTGTCGGGATGTCCCCCGCAGCACGCCGTGGGCCGACTGAAGACCCTGCCGGACGCGGACCGCCGCCGCAGCCTCCAGGAGCTGCGCGCCACCGCCGGCACCCGGGCCCCCCGGCAGGCCCAGCTCGGCAGCACCGACCTCACCGAGCTACGCGCGGCCGGCGTGGCGATCGGGAACCACACCCACTCCCACCCGTGCCTGGACCGCTGCGCGGACGCCACCGTCCGCACCGAGGTCGCCGAGGCCCACCGGCTGCTGACCGGGTGGCTGGGCGAGGCCCCCACCGCCTTCGCCTACCCCAACGGGAACCGCGACGAGCGCACGGAAGCCCTGCTCGGCGAGCTCGGGTACCGGCTGGGCTTCCTGTTCAACCACCGGCACGACGCGCTGCTGCCGCCCGACCCGCTGCGGATCAACCGGCTGCGGATCAACTCCGACACCACCCGGCACCGCTTCGACACCATCCTGTCCGGCCTGCACCCGGCCGTGCACCGGATCCGCGGCGGCTGCTGACACCCCGGTCGGGCACCGACCCGGCCACCGGGCCGCCGCCGCACCCGCCGGCCACCCCGCCCTGACAGGCGGCCGGCGGGCGCGGCGGCCTCACTTCTCGATGTAGGACTCCAGCCCGCGCAGGAAGACGTCGATCTTGAACGCGAAGCGGTCGTCGCCGTCACCGTCGACCATGGTCGACGCCATGCTGCTGATCAGCGGGAACCGGTCGGCCGGCAGCCGGGAGAAGTAGTCCTTGATGCTCTCGAAGTAGGCGTCCAGATCGGTGCCGCGCTGGAGCTTCGCGGCGTACATGCAGGCCTCGTACGCGTCCGAGTCGATCAGCTGGCCGAGACCGTCCAGGGCCCAGGAGGCGACCTGGTCCGGGATGCCGGCGGCGAGCATCACGTTGAGCATGAACTCGGCGACCCGCAGCTGGTTGGCGCCGGTCGGGATGGCACCCAGCGACACCAGGGTGATGTCGCTGTGGGCGGTGTAGACGCGCTGAGCGTCCAGGCAGATCCGGGTGATCTGCTCCTTCCAGCGGGCCGGGTCCGGGGCGTCGGGCAGCGGGATCTCCCCGGAGATCCGTTCCAGCATCAGCTCGCAGAGCTCGTCCTTGTTGGACACGTGCGCGTAGAGCGAGGCCGGGCCGGTGTCGAGCTCCTGCGCGATCCGGCGCATGGTGACCCCGGCGAGACCCTCGGCGTCGAGGATCCGGATCCCGGCCTCGACGATCGCCTCCTGGCTGAGCGGCTGGCGGACGTCCGCCTTCCGCGCCTTGTGCCAGGGGACGGGGGGCATCTGCGAGGTCATGCGCACCTGCTTTCGCGACTACTCGATGATCGTCCGGCGTTCCCCCGGCGAACATCGTACCCCCGGCGAACGCTGTTCCCCAGGTCGGGCGACCCATCGGGTTGCGAACGCCGTTCGCCAGGCGAACACTGTGTTGACAGAACGGCGGTCGCGCCGTAGAACAGTGTTCGCCACATGCCCGTCCCCGCACCTCAGGAGTTCCCCGATGACCGACTCGACGTCCCCCTACAGATGGCGATGGGCGGCGCTGTTCGTCATCCTCGCCGCAGAGGTCATGGACCTCCTGGACTCCCTCGTCACCAACATCGCCGGACCGTCGATCCGGGCCGACATCGGCGGCGGCGAGTCGCTCATCCAGTGGCTCGGCGCCGCGTACACGCTCGCCATGGCGATCGGCCTGATCACCGGTGGCCGGCTCGGCGACATCTTCGGCCGCCGCCGGATGTACCTCATCGGCGCCGTCGGCTTCACCCTCGGCTCGGTGGCCTGCGGCCTGGCCCAGGAGCCCGGCCAGCTGATCGCGGCCCGGGTGTTCCAGGGCCTGCTCGGCGCCATCATGCTGCCGCAGGGCCTGGGCATGCTCAAGGAGATCTTCTCCGAGAAGGAGCAGGCCACCGCGTTCGGCCTGTTCGGCCCGGTGATGGGACTGTCCACCGTCGGCGGCCCGATCCTGGCCGGCTGGCTGGTCGACGCCGACCTGTGGGGCAGCGGCTGGCGGATGATCTTCCTGATCAACATCCCGCTCGGCCTGTTCGCGATCGCCGGTGGCGTGGCCTTCCTCCCCGAGTGGAAGAGCGCCCGCACCGTCCGGCTCGACCTGGTCGGCGCCCTGCTCGCCGCGGCCGGCTCCGCCCTGATCGTCTTCCCGCTGGTCCAGGGCCGCGAGCACGGCTGGCCGGCCTGGGCGTTCGCGCTGATCGGGCTGTCGCTGGCGGTGTTCGCCCTCTTCGCCTGGTACGAGAACCGCAAGAGCCGCTCCGGCGGCGACCCGCTGGTGGAACCGAGCCTGTTCCGCAAGCGCGGATTCAGCGGCGGCATGGTCCTCGGCCTGGCCTTCTTCTCGGCGATGACCGGTTTCTGGCTGACCTTCAGCCTCTACACCCAGATCGGCCTGCACTACTCGCCGTTCAAGGCGGGCCTGGCCGGCATCCCGTCCTCGGTCGGCATGGTGATCGCCTTCGTCTCCTCGCAGGCGCTGCTGAAGTTCGGCCGCAAGGTCATGCACGGCGGCCTGATCGTGATGGCCCTGGGCGTCGGCGCGGTCATCCTCACCCTCCAGCTGGCCGGCGAAGGGGTGAGCCCCTGGCAGCTGGCGCCCGCGCTCGCGGTGACCGGCCTCGGCATGGGCTTCGTGATGGCGCCGTTCTTCGACACCGTGCTCGCCTCGGTCGAGCCGCACGAGACCGGTTCGGCCTCGGGTACCCTCACCTCCGTCCAGCAGCTCGGCGCCGCGCTCGGCACCGCGGTCCTGGGCACGGTCTTCTTCGAGCAGATCAAGACCGAGAGCTTCCTGCACGCCGAACAGTTCACCCTCGCCGTCGAGATCGCGATGCTGGCCGTCGTGTTCGCCGCCATCTTCCTGCTGCCCAAGCACGCCCGCCCGCACCAGGAGGCCGGTGCCGAGGAGGGCGCCGCGGACGGCCTGGACGACGCGGAGCGGTCCGAGAAGGTCCCCGCCTGACCCGTAGGTACTCCTGACGGCCCGTGCCCCGCCGGCGACACCGGCGGGGCACGGGCCGTTCCGCGTCCCCTTCGCGCAGGTCGGGCCCTAGGTAGGACGGTCCGTCAACTCACTGGGTATGCGCGGCTATTGCCATATGGTCTAGGCCAATCATACGCTCGTTCCAGGCTGCGCGCCGGGTCCGCGCCGCGCCTTGCCCCGGGGTCGCTCCCCGGGGATTCCGGGCAGACGTGCCCGTCCCCCACAACAGGCCCGAAGTACCGTCGAGGAGATCCCCCATGTCCGTAACCCGCCGCCTCCTGGCCTCGGGTGTCGTCGGCGCGACCGCCCTGCTGACGGCCGCCGTCACCACCGGCACCGCGAGCGCCCACGGCTCGCTCTACGGCCCCGTCAGCAGGGTCGCCACCTGCTACGCCGAGGGCCCCGAGCACCCGCAGTCCCAGGTGTGCAAGGACCTCGTCGCGATGAGCGGCACCCAGCCGCTGTACGACTGGAACGAGGTCAACATCGCCAACGCGAACGGCCAGCACCAGCAGCTCATTCCGGACGGCAGGCTCTGCTCGGCCAACCGCGACAAGTACAAGGCCCTCGACATGGCCCGTACCGACTGGCCCGCCACCGGCGTCCAGTCCGGCTCCTTCACCTTCAACTTCCGGGTGACCGCGCCGCACCAGGGCCTGATGAAGCTCTACATCACCAAGCCGGGCTACGACCCGACCAAACCCCTGAAGTGGGCGGACCTGGACCTCGCCAACCCGGTGGCCGAGTACCCGACCGGCCGGAGTGCGACCAACGGCTACTACACCTTCGGCGGCAACCTCCCCAGCCGGACCGGCCGCCAGCTGCTCTACCTGGTCTGGCAGCGCAACGACAGCCCCGAGGCCTTCTACGGCTGCTCCGACGTCACGTACGGGCAGGGCGCCGCCGCCGCGACCGGCCTGCAGTCCCCGTCCACCCCCACCACCCCGACCGAGCAGCAGATCGCCGCGGGCTACACCCGCTCCACCGTCGACCACCAGGGCCACGGCGGCGACCACCAGGCCGCCGCCGCGCAGGGCAGCGCCGCCGCCCCGCTCACGGCCGGCTCCACCCGCTCGCTGGTGCTCGGCGGGTCCGCCCTGGCCGCGGTGGCCGGCTCCGCGGTCTTCGTCTACCGCCGCCGCCCGGGGGCGGCGCTCAGCCACAGCGGCTGACGCTCCGCCAGCGCGCCCGCACCCGCGTCGCGCACCCGCACGACACACCCGCGTACCGCATCCGCAGGACGCCACAGCACGCAGCAGCACAGCACCGCAGCACCGGCCGCCGGGGGCGCCCCCTCGTTCCCCGGCGGCCGTTTCGGCACCTCTGGGAACTCCTCCCCCGATCCGCGCGACTACCTGGTCCACGGCCCGTTCCAGCGGGCCCGTTCCACCCGGATACCCAGGAGAGTCCCCATGCGTTCTCGCGTCCTGTGCGGCATCGCGGCGGCCGCCGCGCTGCTCACCGCCACCGCCTGCAGCACCACCGGGGGTGGCAGCGGCAGCGAGGCCGCGACCGGCGCGACCGGCACCGCGTCGGCGGGGGCCTTCCCCGTCGAGGTCGCCGACTGCGCCGGCAAGAAGACCACCTTCGCCGGCCCGGCACGGCGGATCGTCACCAGCAACGGCTCCGCCCTGGAGATGCTGCTCCAGCTCGGCGCCGGCGACCGGGTCATCGGCACCGGCTTCCCGCCCGGCAAGGGCACCCTGCCGGCCGCCGTCGCCGACCAGGGCGCCAAGGTGCCGGTGCTCGGCGAGATGGGGATCGCCAAGGAGAAGCTGCTCGGCTCCGGCGCCGACACCTACGTGGACACCTTCGGCTCGATGGACATGATGGGCGGCGCGGGCGGCGGGGCCCCGACCGAGGCGGAGTTCGCGGCCGCCGGGATCCGGCACGTCTACCTGCTCTCCACCGCCTGCACCGCCACCGCCAAGGGCCCCCGCACCGATCTGGCCGAGGTCGAGCAGGACATCCGCCGGCTCGGGGCCGTGACCGGCACCGGCGCGAAGGCCGAGGAGCTGACCACCGCGATGGAGAGCCGCGTCAAGGCGGTCACCGACGCCCTCAAGGACCTGCCCGCAGAGCGCCGCCCCGGCTACTTCTTCTTCGACTTCGACGCCGGCACCAAGCAGCCGGTCGCGCTCTGCGGCCGGCAGGTCGCCAACGCGGTGATCACCCTGGCCGGCGCCCGCAACGTGTTCGCCGACTGCGACTCCGACTTCCGCCCGGTGAGCTGGGAGGACGTGGTGGCCAAGAACCCGGACTGGATCCAGCTGGGCGTCCGCGACCGCGGCAGCGAGGCGGAGAACACCAAGGCGTACGCCGAGGCCGAGGCGTTCCTGCGCGAGTTCCCGGCCACCAGGGCGCTGCCCGCCGTCCAGCAGGGCCACTTCCTGCGGATCGGCTCCGAGGTCACCACCATCGCCGGGACCCGCAACGCGGACACCGTCCAGCGGATCGCCGCCACCGTCCACCCCGACCTGGTCCGGAACGGCAGCTGAGTGGCCGTCACCGAAGCCCCGCACGGGACCGCCGGGCCTGCGGCCGGCCGGCCCGGCGGCCGTCCGCCCCGCCGGGTGCCGGCCGGCTGGGCCGCCGCCGTGCTCGGACTCGCCCTGCTGGCCGCGCTCACCACCGCCGTCTCGATCGGCTCGGTGGACGTCCCGCCCGGCGAGGTCTGGTCCGTGGTCGCCCGCCGGCTGACCGGACGCCCGCCCCTGCCGGGCACCCGTGACCTGATCGTGTGGCAGCTGCGCGTCCCGCGCGCCCTGCTGGCCGCGCTGGTCGGCGCCGGCCTCGGCCTGGTCGGCGCCGCCGTCCAGGCCCTGGTCCGCAACCCGCTCGCCGACCCCTACCTGCTCGGCATCTCCTCCGGCGCCTCGCTCGGTGCCGTCGGGGTGATCGTGCTCGGCACGGCCGGCGGGACGGTGGCCGGCCTCGGCGTCTCGGGGGCCGCGTTCGCCGGCGCGCTCGGCGCGTTCGCCCTGGTCTGGGCGATGGCCCGGCGCGGCGGCGGCTTCTCCCCGCTGCGGCTGGTGCTCGCGGGCGTCGGCATCGGGCAGTTCCTGTCCGGCTTCACCAGCTACCTGGTGCTCCAGGCCGGGGACGAACAGCAGACCAGGGGCGTGCTGTTCTGGCTGATGGGCAGCCTCAGCGGCGCCACCTGGGACGGACTCGCGGTGCCCGCCGCGGCCGTCCTGCTCGGCCTGGCCGTCCTCCAGGCCCGGGCGCGGGGCCTCAACGCCCTGCTGATGGGCGACGAGACCGCCGCCAGCGTCGGCGTACCGGTCGCCCGGCTGCGCCGGGAGCTGTTCGTCGCCACCAGCGTGCTGACCGGCGTGCTGGTCGCCGTCTCGGGGGCGATCGGCTTCGTCGGCCTGCTGGTGCCGCACGTCTGCCGGCTGGTGTGCGGCGGCGACCACCGCCGGCTGCTGCCGCTGTCCGCCCTCACCGGCGCCGTCCTGCTGGTGGTGGTCGACACCGTGGCCCGGACCGCACTGGACACCCAGGAGCTGCCGATCGGCGTGGTCACCGCGCTGATCGGGGCGCCCGCCCTGCTGTACCTGCTCGACCGACGACTGGAGCGCAGTTGAGGATCGCCCTGGAAGACCTGCACGTCGCGCTCGCCGGACGGACCGTGGTGGCCGGCGTCCACCTGGTCGCCGAGAAGGGCGAGATCGCCGGCCTGGTCGGCCCCAACGGCAGCGGCAAGTCCACCCTGCTGCGGACCGTCTACCGGCACCTGGCGCCGAGGGCCGGCCGGGTCCTGCTGGACGGCCGCGACCTGACCGCGCTGGCACCCGCCGAGTCCGCCCGGCACATCGCGGCCCTCCCGCAGGAGCGCGGCGGGGACTTCGAGCTGACGGTGGCCCAGGTGGTGGCGCTCGGCCGGATCCCGTACCAGCGGGCGTTCGCCGCCGAGAGCGCCCGGGACCGGGCCGCGACGGCCGCCGGTCTGGCCCGGGTGGGGATGCTGGAGCACGCCGGGCGGCCGTTCTCCCAGCTCTCCGGCGGCGAGCGGCAGCGCGTCCTGCTGGCCCGGGCGCTCGCCCAGGAGCCGGACGTGCTGGTGCTGGACGAGCCGACCAACCACCTGGACGTCCGGCACCAGGTGGAGCTGCTCACCCTGCTGCGCGTGCAGGCCACCACCACCCTGGTCGCGCTGCACGACCTGAACGCGGCGGCGTCGGTCTGCGACCGGCTGCACGTGCTGCACGACGGCTCGGTGGTGGCCTCCGGGCCGCCGCGCGACGTGCTGACGCCGGAGCTGCTCGCGGAGGTGTTCGGGGTGCGGGCGGCCGTCGTGGAACACCCGCTGACCGGCGATCCGCTGATCGCCTTCGACCACCGCAACCCGGCCGGCCGGGTGACGGGCGCGGTCGGCGCCCCGGGCGCGGTCGAACGGTGACCCGCGGCGGGGCGGCGTGCGACGGGAATCCACGCCGCCCCGCCCCGCCGCGAGCCGGGCCGGGCCGGGCCGGGCCGCCTACCGGGCCGCTTCGAAGTGGCTGGGCCGCCCGTCGCGGTGGACCAGGGCGCCGATCCGCTCCGCCTCCGCCCGGTGCATCAACTCCCAGGCACCGTCCGGCCGGTGCAGGACCGCGGTGTGCCACGGGGTGGCCCACACGTCCCGGTGGTCCAGCAGCCGGATCCCGAACTTGCCGGCCCCGACCGGCTGCGGGTGGATCGACAGCCGGACGGAACGCGGGTGCTGCTCGGCGATCAGCGTGCCCCAGGCGCGGCTGCGCTGGATCACGCCGTACGCACGGCGGCGGCACTCGCGCTGCAGCGCCGATCTGGTGCCCGCGAAGTCGGCCGTGTCGTCGACCAGGAAGCGGGTGATGCCCCGGTAGAGGCCGTTGGTCTCCTCGTCGGACCTGACCTCTGCGCGCAGGTCGTCGAGCGGCGGCGCGTACCGGTCGTGCACCAGGGCGCGCTTGTCGTCGTACGGCAGGTCGCCCAGGACGTGGCGCAGGTCGAAGGTGGCCAGGTGGTCGAAGCCCTCGCGGGCGATCATCGCGGTGAGCTCGTCGGAGTAGGCGTCGATGTCCTGGTCCGGGACGCGGATCAGGTCGCCGAAGACGTGGCCGTCCGAGCAGATCAGGATCCGGGCACCCGGTGAGTACACCCGGGCGATCCGCTCGCACAGGCCGTTCAGGAAGCCCAGGGCCAGCCGCTCGCCCTCGTCGGGGAGGTGGCCCAGCACCTTGCGGGTGTTGGGCGACTTGCAGGGGAAGCCGGGCAGGGTGAACACCACCGGCTCGCCGGCGGCCACGAAGCCCGCCACCTGGCGCAGTTGGACCGGGAACAGGGCGGCGGTCGCGGGTAGGTCCGGGTCCGAGGCCCGGCGATGGGGCAGTAGCAGCTCCACCAGCTCGGCGCTGACGCGTGCGACGGCCGGATGGGTGGGCTGGAGCGGGGCCAGAGTGGCGGTTGACGACATGCGGTCCTCCACGAGGGCATGACGGGAGAGCGCCGCGGCGCGGGAGCGCCGGGCGCGGCGGCGGACGGTCGGTACGGGGTCGGTGCGGGTTCGGTGCGGTGCGGGTACGGGCCGGTGCGGGGTACGGGGTCGGTGCGGCCTGCTCAGCGGCGGGCGTCGTAGCGGACGGGCAGCGTGTCGACTCCCCGGGCGAGGACGGCCGGGATCCAGCTCAGCTCGGAGTCCGCGACGGCGGGCCGCAGCCCGGACAGCCTGGCCAGCAGGGTGCCCAGGGCGATCTGGAGCTCGGCCCGGGCCAGCGCGGCACCGGGGCAGAAGTGGATGCCGTGGCCGAACGCCAGGTGGGCGTTGGGGGTCCGGTCGAAGTCGAGGTCGTCGGCCCCGGGGAACTGCTCCGGGTCCCGGTTGGCCGCGCAGAGCGACACGATCACCGAGTCGCCGGCCGGGACGGTGGTGCCGTGCAGGTCGCTGTCCTCGGCGAAGAACCGCCAGGTGGTCAGCTCGAACGCGCTGTCGTGGCGCAGCAGTTCCTCGACCGCTCGGGGCAGCAGGGCCGGGTCGTCGCGCAGCCGGGCGAGCTGGTCGGGGTGGCGCAGCAGGGTGATCAGCATGGTGCTGATCTGGTTGGTGACGGGCTCCTGGCCGGCGACCAGCAGCTGGAAGATCATGGAGTCCAGCTCCTCCTTGCCGAGCTGCCCGTCGTCCTGGGCGGCCACCAGCCGGCCGAGCAGGTCGTCCGAGGGCTCGGCCCGCTTGTGGGCGACCACGTCCGCGATGTAGGTCTGGAGTCCGCGCAGTCGGCCCTCGTAGGCCGGGCGACCGGGGTCGTGCGGGCCGACCGGCTGGACGACCTTGCCCCAGTCGCGGTCGAATCGCGCGGCCAGCTCCGCCGGCAGGCCGATGACTTCGGCGAGCACCCGGAAGGGGTAGTGGGCCGCGAAGCCCTGGACGAGGTCGGCGCCGCCGGTGGCGGGCAGGGCGTCGACCAGGGCGTCGGCGATCTGCTGGAACCGTGGCCGCAGGGCCTCGATCCGGCGCGGGGCGAAGCCGTCCAGCACCAGCCGGCGCATGTCGGTGTGCTTGGGCGGGTCCTGGTGCAGCAGGTGGACCTGGAGCTGGGAGTGCTGCGGCTCCGGCATGATCGACGCGAGGCGGCGCCAACCCTCGTTGCCCAGGCGGTGGTTCTTGCCCAGGCGCGGGTCGTTGAGGGTCTGGTGCGCGGCCCGGTAGCCGGTCACCAGCCAGGCGGCGATGCCGCTGGGGAAACGCACCCGGTGCACCGGGCCCGTCCCGCGCAGCTCGCGGTAGAGCGGGTAGGGGTCACTCTTGTACGCCTGGCCGAACAGCGGTACCGGCTCGGCCCGTTCGGTGCCGGTCGGGGTGTCATGGCCGTACGGGCAGCGGCCCGCCGGCGCGGTGGGGTCGGTCATGACTGGGGCTCCCGGAAGTGGTCAGAACGTCAGGTGGGGGTTGTGGTGGTCCAGCCACAGGGCGAGGTCGACCACCCGTTCCAGGCGCAGGCGGTGGCCCCAGGTGAGCTGGTCGGGCGGGGTGTCCAGGGTGGCCTTGATCACGGCCTCGTCGGCGATCTCGCGGACCTGGCCGTGGTGCGAGTCCAGGGCCTCGCGGGCCATCGCCTGCAGGCCGCTGTTGTAGTCGGGGTGGTGGGTGGCGGGGTAGTGGTTCTTCGGCCGGCGCAGGACGGATTCGGGGGCGAGGCCGGTGGCCGCGGCACGCAGCAGGCTCTTCTCCCGGCCGTCGAAACTCTTCAGCGCGAAGGGGGCGTTGAAGGCGTACTCGACCAGCCGGTGGTCGCAGTAGGGGACGCGTACCTCCAGTCCCTGGGCCATGCTCAGCCGGTCCTTGCGGTGCAGCAGCTGGCGCAGCCAGCGGGTCAGCGAGAGGTGCTGCAGCTCGCGTTGGCGGTGCTCGGCCGGGTCCTCGCCGGGCAGGTGGGGGACGGCGGCCAGGGCGTCCCGGTAGGTGTCCCGGCGGAACTCGGCGATCCGCAGGGTGGCGGCCAGCTCGGGGTTGAGCGGCATCGCGGCCTCGTCGCCGGTGACCAGCAGCCACGGGAAGGTCGGCGCCTGCACGGCCGCAGGGGTGTGGAACCAGGGGTAGCCGGCGAAGATCTCGTCGGCGGCCTCCCCGGAGAGCGCCACGGTGGAGTGCTCGCGGATCCGGCCGAAGAGCAGGTAGAGCGAGGTGTCCATGTCGCCGACACCGATCGGCGAGTCCCGGCACTCGACCACCGCACGGCGGTGCTCGGGGTCGAGCAGGCTGCGCGGGTCGAGGACGACGGTGGAGTGGTCGGTGCCGATGTACGCGCCGGCCTCGGCGGCGAACGGGGTGTCGTGGCCGGTGCGCAACACGTCGCCGGTGAACTGCTCGGCCTGGTCGCTGTAGTCGACGGCGTACGAGCGCAGCCGGGCGCCGGGCCCGTCGGCGAGCCGCAGTTCGTCGGCGACCAGGGCGGTGATCACGGTGGAGTCGATGCCGCCGGACAGCAGGCTGCAGAGCGGGACGTCGGCCTCCAGCTGGGCCCGGGCGGTGCGGTTGACCAGGGAGCCGATCCGCTCGACGGTGCTCTCCCGGTCGTCCGCGTGCGGTCGGGCCGTCAACTGCCAGTAGAGCTGCTCGCGCAGGCCGGAGCGGTCGAGGGTGAGCAGGCCGCCGGGCGGGAGTTCGCGGACGCCGGCCCAGAGTGTGGGGCCGGTGTTGAAGAGCAGGCTGTAGGTCTCGCGCAGGCCGTCCGCGTCCACCCGGGGGGTGACCTCGGGGTGGGCGAACAGGGCCTTCGGCTCGGAGCCGAAGACCAGGCCGCCGTCCACCTGCGCCCAGTACAGCGGCTTGACCCCGAGCCGGTCGCGGACCAGCAGCAGGCGTTCGCGGCGGGCGTCCCAGATCGCGAAGGCGTACATGCCCTCCAGCCGGTCGACCACCGCGTCACCCCACTGGAGGTAGCCGCGCAGGACCGTCTCGGTGTCGCTACGGGTGCGGAACTCGTGTCCCAGGCGCTGGAGTTCGGCGCGCAGCCGGTGGTGGTTGTAGACCTCGCCGCTGTAGCTGAGGACGGCGGTGGGGCGCTCCGGCCGGTCCGCCATCGGCTGGACCCCGCCGACCAGGTCGATCACGGAGAGCCGGCGGTGGCCGAGCGCCGCGTGCGGGCCGGCCCAGCAGCCGCCGGCGTCGGGGCCGCGGCGGGCCAGGGTGGCGGTCATCGCCTCGATGACCGCCGACTGCGGGGCGGGGTCCTGGTGGAAGGAGACCCAGCCGGTGATTCCGCACATGCGGATGTTCCCTTCTGCGGGGAAAGGTGGACGAGGGGCGGGGGGTGAGGGGGGCGCCCGGGCCGACCGGGGTCAGCCGGCGGTGGGTCTGCCCGGCCGGGCCGGCCGAGGCACCCGGGCACCGGCGGCCAGCAGCGGGACCGCGGCGCAGACCGCCACCGCGGCGACGGCCAGGCCGGTCCGGACACCGGTGTCGCCGCGGCCGGCCAGGCCCCAGGCCGCGGTGGCGAGCGCCGGGCCGAGCGCGAAGCCCAGCGAGCGGGCGAGCTGGACGGTGGAGCCGGCGGTGGCCATCCGGTCCGGCGGGGCGGCGGTCATCACCAGGGCCTGGCTCGGCCCGCCGTACAGCCCCATGCCGGCGCCGGCCAGCGCGAGCCGCCAGGCGATCGAACCGGTGGACCAGTGGTCGCCGAGCGGGACGAGCAGCAGCAGCCCGAGGGCGGTGACGGCGGCGCCGGCCGCCGCGGTGGGGCGGGTGCCGAAGCAGTCCGCGAGCCGCCCGCCGAGCGGTCCGGCCAGGCCCATCGCGGCCGGGAAGGCGAGCACGGTGAGGCCGGTGGCGGTGGCGCTGACCCCCTGGTCGCGCTGGAGGTGCAGGGAGACCAGGTAGTGCATCGCGGCGAAGCCCGCCGCGACGGCGAGGACGGCCGCGTTGACCCCCGAGGTGGCGGAGTACCGCAGGACGGCGACCACCGTACGCCCGCCGGGCCCGCGCAGCCAGAGCACCGCGAACGGTACGGCCGCGAGAGCCAGCAGCAGCCACGGCGGGGCACCAGGCGCCAGGGTGAGCGCGAGCAGGACGGCGCCGACGGCCGCGCCGATCAGCGCGGCGTCGGCCGACGAGCGGCGGTCCGGTCGGGGCGTTCTGCCGCCGGGGGCGAGGTGCCGGTGGGCGAGGACGGCCGCGGCCAGGCAGAGCGGCAGTTTGACCAGGAACACCGCCCGCCAGCCCAGGTGGTCGAGCAGCAGCCCGCCGACCGCCGGGCCGGTGACCGCCCCGAGCGGACCGAGCGTGGCCGGGACGCTCATCGCCCGGGCCCGCAGCTCGGGCCGCACGGCGGTGGCGGCGAGCACCGGCATCAGCACGAACAGGACGGCGGCGAAGCAGCCCTGGGCGATCCGCGCCCCGATCAGCCAGCCGGCGCCGGGGGCTGCGGCAGCCGCCGCCGAACAGAGCGCGAACCCGGTCAGCGCGCCGAGCAGGGCATGCCGCGGGGCGACGCCGTCCAGCCATCGGCCGACCGGCAACAGCAGTGCCACCACGGGGAGTTGATAGCCGAGACCGGCCCACTGGGCGGTCTCCGGCTGGACCCCGAGACCTTCGGCGATCTTCGGGACGGCCACGGTGACGATGTTCAGGTCGAGCATCGCGACGAACGCGAGCAGACCGGCCAGACCCACCAGCGGCCAGCGGTCCGGCCCGGTCACCGCGGGTGCGGGAGCCGTCCGTCCGGTCGTCATGACACCCCGCCGCACGTCGGCATGGACCGTCCTCCCCGTAGTGACGGATGCCGTGGATCCACGGCATCCGTCACACCAGTCGTGCGCCGGGCCGAGAGAGTTCCGAACGAATTGCGGATTTCTTCCGGAACCCCTCCGGCCGCTACGACGGGGGCCGGAGCCGTCCGGGCGATGAGACCGCAGCCCGGGCCCGGCCGGCCGGGGCACAGGGCCCGTCCGCTAGGCGGCTCCCGCCGTACGGGCGCCCGCGAGCAGGCCGGAGAGCTCCTGCGGGGTCACGGCGACCGCCGTCGCCCGCACCTCCCCGCTGCGCCGGAACCTCAGCCGGAACTCCACCCGCTGACCCCGGACCAGCGGTCCCGGCCGGGACAGCACCAGGTCCGCGCTCATCAGGTCCATCGTCAGCGCGCCGCGCGCCGGCACCGCCAGCGCGTCGGTCTCGGCCGGCCGGGCGCCCCCGTCACGGTGCTCGTGCCGGCTCAGGGCCACCCGCCCGGAGAGCGCGGTACTCGCCCCGAGCAGCAGGTCGGGCACGTCGCCGGGGTTGCGGACCGTGAAGAACGCCGAGGTGGACACCGGGCTCCCGCCCGGGCCGATCAGCACCCAGCCCTGGTCCACCTCGACCGGGCGCGAGCGGCCCGCGCCGCCGAGCCCGACCCACCCGGCGAGCACCAGCAGGGTGACGGCGCCCGCGCCGACCGGCGCGGCGGCCGCCAGGGCGTTCCGGCGCGTCCTCATCGACCCGCCCCCTGCCGCACCGGCCGGGCCTGGGCGGGGCGCCAGGTGCGCAGCCGCAGGCTGTTGCCGACCACCAGCACGGAGCTGACCGACATCGCCAGCCCGGCCAGCATCGGGTTGAGCAGGCCGACGGCGGCCAGCGGGACGAGCACCAGGTTGTAGCCGAACGCCCACCCGAGGTTGGCCCGGACGGTGGCGAGGGTGCGCCGGGCGAGCAGCACCGCGTCCACCACGGTCTCGATCTCGCCGCGCACCAGGGTCAGTCCGGCCGCGCCGATCGCCACGTCGGTGCCCGAGCCGAGCGCCACACCGAGGTCGGCGGCGGCCAGCGCCACCGCGTCGTTCACCCCGTCGCCGACCACGGCCACCGTCCGTCCGGCCGACCGCAGTTCGGCGACCAGCTCGGCCTTGCGCTCCGGCGATGCGCCCGCGTGCACCTCGGCGATGCCCAGGTGTTCGGCCACCGCGCGGGCCGCGCCCGGGCCGTCCCCGGTCGCCAGGACCGGTGTCAGGCCGATCCCGCGCAGCCGGTGGACCGTGCGGTAGCTGCCGGCGCGGAGGCTGTCGCCGACCACGAGCAGGGCGGCCGCCGTACCGTCCAGCTCCACCACGACGGCCGTCCGCCCGTCGGTGTCGGCCTTGCGCAGCGCGGCGGCCAGGGCGTCCGGCAGCGGCCCGGCCGCCGTCGGCCGCACCACCCGGACGGCGACGCCGGCCACCTCGCCGCTCACACCGGTGCCCGGCTCGGCCGCGAACCCGTGCACGGCCGGCAGGTCGTCGCCGCAGCGGCGGCGGGCCGCCGCGGTCACGGCCCGGCCGACCGGGTGCTCCGAGTGGTCCTCCAGTGCACCCGCCAGCCGGAACACCGCGTCCAGGTCGGCACCGGGCACGGCCACCGCCTCCAGCAGTTCCATCCGGCCGTTGGTCAGGGTGCCGGTCTTGTCGAGCACCACCGTGTCGATCCCGCGCAGGCTCTCCAGCACCTCCGGGCCGCGCACCAGCACGCCGAGCTCCGCACCGCGGCCGGTCGCCGCCAGCAGGGCGGTGGGCGTGGCCAGGCCGAGGGCGCAGGGGCAGGCCACCACCAGCACCGCGACGGCCGCCGTGACCGCGGCCGCCGGCTGGGCGCCGGCGCCCAGCCAGAAGCCCAGGACGCAGACCGCGATCGCCAGCGCGCACGGCACGAACACCCCGGCCACCGTGTCGGCGAGCCGCTGCGACCTGGCCTTGCCGGTCTGGGCGTCCACCACCAGGGCCGTGATGCGGGCCAGTTGGGTGTCCCGGCCGACCTCGGTCGCGCGGACCAGCAGCCGCCCGCCCACGTTCAGCGTCGCACCGGTCACCCGGTCGCCCGGGCCGACCTCCACCGGCATGCTCTCGCCGGTCAGCAGGGAGAGGTCCAGCGCGGAACCGCCCTCCAGCACCACGCCGTCGGTCGCCACCTTCTCGCCCGGCCGGACCACGAACCGCTGCCCGGGCAGGAGCCGATCGATCGGGATGCGGCGCTCGACACCGTCGTCCAGGACGCAGACGTCCTTGGCGCCGAGCTCCGCCAGCGCCCGCAGCGCCGACCCGGTCCGGTCCCGGACCCTGCCCTCCAGCCACCGCCCGCACAGCACGAACAGCGGCACCCCGACCGCGGCCTCCAGGTAGACGTGCGCCCCCTCCCCCGCCTGCGCGGTCAGCGAGAACGGCATCTCCATGCCCAGTTCCCCCGCACCGCCGAACAGCAGCGCGTACACCGACCAGCCGGCCGAGGCGAGGATGCCGAGGCTGACCAGGCTGTCCATCGTCCCGGTGGCGTGCCGCAGCCCGCGCCAGGCCCGGCGGTGGAACTCCGCCGAGCCCCAGGTCACCACCGGCACGGCGAGCGCGAAACTGACCCACTGCCAGCCCCGGAACTGCAGCGCCGGCACCATCGCCAGGACGATCACCGGCACCGCCAGCGCCGCGACCACCGCCAACTGCCAACCGGGCAGGAGGTCTTCGTGCAGCGCCGGGGCCGCCGGCGCCTCGTCGGAAAGCTCCGCCGTGTAGCCCGCGGCCTCGACCGCCGCGACCAGCTCCGCCGGATCCAGCGAGGCCGGGTGCAGCACCCGGGCCCGGCCGGTCGCCAGGTTGACCCCCGCGCTCACCCCTTCCAGCCGGGACAGCTTCTTCTCCACCCGGGCCACACAGGCCCCGCAGGTCATCCCGCCGACCACCAGGTCGGTGGTGACGGGCTCGGTCCGCGACTGCGCGGACTGCCGGGCGGGCGTCCCGGCCGCGCGGGCGCTCACCGGGCCACCGCCGCGGTGTCCGCCACGGTCTCCGCCGCGGGCGGGGCCACCGGCACGGTCACAGCCACGGCGGACGGCGCGGGGGCGCCCATCGTCATGCCGGACATCCCGTCGCCGTCGCCCTGGTCGCCGCCGCCGTGCCCGTCGTCGCCGGGCCGGCCGCCCGGGTCGTGGCGGTCCGTCCCGGCCGGGGCCAGGCCCGGTGCGACCGGCCCCACGACCCGGCCGAGGCCGTACGAGGCCCCGAACAGCAGCGCCAGCATCAGCCCGAAGCACGCGAGCAGGCGCGCCGGGCGGCCGGGGCGGGTCGGTCGGGCGGGGCCTGCGGGCGGGGCGGGGCGGGCCGGGTGGTCCTGCGGGGGTGGACCGGTCATCGTCGTACTGCTCATCTGACTCTCCGGAAGGAGTCGGCCGCACCGCATCGGCGCAGGCCGGAGGAGGACGTGCCGCGGCGGGCGCGGGCGGCGATCGGCAGCCGGTCTCGGCAGCCGGCCGGAGGCGCCCCACGGCACGGTGAAGGGGAGGAAGCAGTCCACCCGTCGTGCCGGGGTCGTCCCCGGGGCGGGCGGCGCTGCGGCGGGTGCCCCGGCGGTCAGGCCGTCGGGGCGTACGAGACCGGCGGCGCCCGGCCGTCCAGCGAGTGCCGCAGCAGCGGCGGCCGGTACGGACCGCAGGCCCGCTCGGCCGGCCGGGGCCCCGGCGGCGGCGCCGGGCAGCCGGTCACCACCGAGAGCAGCAGCGCCCACCGCACGAACCGCACCACCGGGCCGAGCACGGGCAGCAGCCGGAAGAACGCGGCCTCGCCCTGCCGCAGCCACCAGGCGCAGGCCAGTGCGGCCAGCAGGTGCGCCGCCGTCATCCGCCAGTCCGGGTGGGCGTGCGGCGGGGCCGACGGCGCGGGCGCACCGACGTCGAGACCGGCCGCGCGCAGCAGTTCGGCGGCCTCGTCCGGCTGGATGGGCCGGTGCACCCCGGCCGGGCAGAGCAGGCGGTCCAGCACCAGCCGGACGGGATCGACGGCGCCCGGGCCGCCGGGCCGGACCGTCCAGGCGGCGAACCACAGGTGCAGCCACACCTGCGAGGCCAGCACCCCGGTCGTCACGGCCAGCGGCCCGCGTTCCCGACCGGTCAGCGCCAGCGCCGCCCCGAGGGTCAGCGCACCGCCCGTCAGGACGGCTGGCAGGGCGGCCGGTCCACCGCCGGCGAAGGCATGCGCCAGAGCTCCGAGGGTCGTGCAGACCCCGGAGAAGAGGAGGGCGCGCACCGCGCGCGACCGCGTCGACGGGAACATGGCACGCTCATCATGGCACGGCCCCACGGGCCCGCCCGGCAGCGCCCTGACGGACCGTGACGCCGATGCCGTCCGACCTCGGCGCACCCCGGGTCGCGTACCGCTTGACAGGCCGCGGCGCGCTGGGTTCACTGCCGGGTGTCGCCCGTCCCCCGGCGAAAGGCGCGTCCCGCGTGACCCCTCCGCCCCGCCGTCCGCGCCGTCGTCCGCGCCGCCCGTCGCGTCCGCCCGGACGCGCCCGTCTGGCCGTCGGCTCGGTCGCCCTGTGCGCCGTGACCGGCCTGGCGGTCGTACTGCTCCAGTCCCCGGACCGCGCCGGTACGCCCACCCCGGCCGCCGCCGAGCCGGCGCCCCCGGCCCCGGTCCCGGCCGTCGGCCCGCCGGACACCCCGTCCCCCCGGGCCGAGCAGCCCGCTTCCGCCGCGTCCTCGGCCGGCGGCAGCCCGGCCGGGCCGGCCACGACGACCGCGCCGGCCGCCGGCGGCGCCGCCGACCTCGGGGGCTGCCCGGTCGCCCCCGCCGACAGCATCTGGCGCACCCCGGTCGACCGGCTGCCCGCCGCTGCGGACTCCGCCGCGCTCGTCGCCGCCATCGGCACGGCCAAGCACCTCAAGGCCGACTTCGGCGCCGGCACCTGGGAGGGCGCGCCCTTCGGCATCCCGATCACCGCCGTCCCGCCCGGGACACCCACCGCCCGGGTCGCCTTCGACTACGCCGAGGAGAGCGACCGCGGCCCGTACCCGATCCCGGCCTACGAGCTCTACGACGCCCACCCGCAGGGCGACGGCTCCTGGCGGGCCGCCTCCGGCGCGGTCTTCGACCTCCGCTCGAACGCGCTGCGCCCGACCGGCCGGACCTCCGCCGACGCCGCCGGCCTGCCGATCCTGCCCGGCCTCGCCCGCTACGACGAGGCGAGCGGCGGCACCATCGACCACGCGCTGCGGATCACCGTCCCGCGCAGCCGCAAGGCCGCCCTCTGGCCCGCCCGGCACCAGGCCGGCAGCAGCACCGACGCCGCCCTGCCGCCGATGGGCCTCCGGCTGCGGCTGAAGGCCGGCGTCGACGTCTCGGGGCTCCCGCCCCAGGCCAGGGCCGTCGCCCAGGCCCTGAAGACCTACGGCGCGATCGTCGCCGACAACGGCTCGGCCTGGTACGTCAGCGGCACCCAGGACGACCGCTGGGACAACACCGCCCTCGCCCGCCTCGGGGCCCTCACCGGCGCGGACTTCGAAGCCGTCGACGTCTCGGCCCTCCAGCTCGCCCCCGACTCGGCCGCGGCCCGCCACCCCTGATCCGGCCCGGCCGCGGCCCGCCGGGCGTGCCACCATGGCACCCGTGCCCGATGCCGAACCCTTCCCCGCGTCCGAGGTGCTCCGCCTGGTCGGAGCCGTCGGCCCGTACTTCCGCGTGGACGTCTCCGACCCGGCCGACGGCCCGCCGGAGGGCTTCCGCCCGCTGCGCGACCTGTTCGCTCCGGGGCCGGACACCGACCTGGCGCGGCGGATCCGGTACGCCGCGGGCCAACTGCGCACCGACGAGCCCCGGGTGGCCGCCTCGGTGGTCCATCTCGGCCTCGCGGCCCGGCTCTGGTCGGTGGCCCTCGGCGTGGCGGCCCTCGGCGGCGCCGCCGACCTCCACCCGGACCGGGCGCACATCCGACTCCCGCCCGGCGGCCCGCTCGACCTCTGGCTGCCGGCACCCGGCGCGTACGCCGTCACCGGCGATCCGGTGGACGCCCTGCACCGGGGCACGGTCGAAGGCGTCCTGGCGCCGCTCGGCGAGGCCGTCCGCTCGGTGGCACCGGTCGCGGAGCGACTGCTGTGGGGCAACGCCGCCTCCGCCCTGGTCGGCACCGCCCGCATGCTGACGGAGCGTCACATAGGCTCCGGAGCGGGGACATGGGTGGCCTCGCTGCTGACCCTGCCGCCGCTGGCGGGCACCGGAACCTCCACCCCCGGCGGCCCCCCGTCGTTCCGCCGCACCACCTGCTGCCTGTACTACCGGGTCCCGGGCGGCGGTCTGTGCGGCGACTGCGTCCTCGACACCGCACCCCGCCCCCGCCCCCGCACCGCGGGCCGGTAGCGGGCCGGTCACCCCACCCGTGGGCCGTTCGCGGGCAGGCCGTAGCCTGGCAGCCGTCCCGTCGAAGGAATCACCGTGCACACCGCCCGTACCGCGGCTCTCGCCGCCGTCGTGACCCTCACTCTCGCCGCAGGGTTGACCGCCTGTTCCGATCCGGCGCCCGCCGAGCCGACCGCCCGTGACCTGCTGCGCCGGGCCGCCGAGACGATGGACCGGGCCCGGAGCGCGACGGAGCGGATCGACATCGAGCAGGCGGACGGTGTCGAGCGCCGGGTGGTGAAGGCGAGTTGGGCGGAACCGGAGGTACGGGCCGACCTCGGGACCGGCGTGCACGTCGTGGACGGCGCCGCCTACCAGGACGCGTCCTGGGCGGGTCTGAAGTGGCTGCGCATCGACGGCCCCGAGGGCCGGCCCTCCAACGCCTGGGCCGCCCGTGCGGCGTGGTTCAACACGCCCGGGGGCTTCCTCCGGCTCCGCCGGCAGCTCGACCCCGTGACCGGCCTCGCCGCCGCTGCCGCCTCGGACACGGCGGAGAACCTCGGCGGGAGCGACGCCGGCAAGGTCCACTGCACCCGCCTGCGGGTCCGGATGCCCGCCGTCGACTACTACGCCACCGGGCTGTCCGCCGACGAGCGGGCGGAGGTCGCCCGGTCGCTGGCGGCCGACGGCACCAGCACGGTCACCGCCGACTTCTGGGTCGGCGACGGCGGAGAGCTGATCAGGCGCACGGAGACCGAGGACACGTCCACCGGCCCGCGCACCACGACCACCGGCCACTCCGACCTCGGCGCCCGGGTGGACGTCCAGGCGCCGACCGCAGCGGACCTGTCCACCAACGAGGAACTCCTGCGGTACCTCGGAGTCCCGCCGCGCTGACCGGACGGGTCACCGGGTCAGCGCACCCGCAGGGCCCGGGCGAC
This sequence comes from Kitasatospora sp. NPDC088346, assembly GCF_044740765.1. Taxonomy (NCBI): domain Bacteria; kingdom Bacillati; phylum Actinomycetota; class Actinomycetes; order Kitasatosporales; family Streptomycetaceae; genus Kitasatospora; species Kitasatospora sp. NPDC088346. The sequence continues at coordinate 17,014 of NZ_JBIURH010000053.1, read as the reverse complement.
CAGGTCGTGGATGAAGGCGTCCTGCGGCGGACGGTTCTCGCGCAGGCGGGGCAGCTCGGACGGGCCGATCCAGGCGAACTCGGTGTGCTTGCCCCGTTCCAGCACCGGGTGCGCCGGATCGCCGTCGACCTCGACCAGGAAGTCGACCTCGTGCCGCAGGCCCCGGCCGTCGTCGCCGGTCCAGGTGCTGGTGTCGAGCAACTCCCGTACCCGGCGCAGCCGCCAGCCGGTCTCCTCGGCCACCTCGCGGGCGAGTGCCGCGAGCAGGCTCTCGCCGGGCTCGACATGGCCGCCGACCACGTCCCAGCAGTCCGCGAAGAGCCTGCGTTCGGGGCTGCGCCGCTGGACGAAGGCCCGGCCCTCCCCGTCCAGGACGACCGCGCCGACGGCCCAGACCTCGCCGTCCCGCGGCACGGGTACCGTCACTCCCTCGTCGACCGTCACCGACGGCAGGTCAGTTGACACGGGACGAGCCTACGGCGACGGACGGCCCGGCGCGGGCCCCAACGCCCTTTCGAGGCGGCCGGTCCAGTCCTCCGCCGTGCCGCGCACCCGGGGGTACCGCGCGCGGAAGGTGTCCCACTCCACGTCCCAGCGCCGCACCGCCGACGGTTCCCATCCACCGGCGTCGGCGCCGAGGGCGTGCCGCAGGACGGACCTGAGCAGGCGGTCCGGGAGCAGGGTCCGCGGGGACTCGGCGAGCAGCACGGCGTCATAGAGGTCCTTGCCCCGGGAACGGCCGCCGGTGGTCCAGTCGCTGTGCAGCCAGAGCAGTTTCCAGGCGAGCGAGAGTTCGCGGCTCGCCGTACGCAGGACAGTCGGCCGTCCGCCGTCCGCCCTGGGGACGGCGGTCAGCACGGGCGCCTGCGGCAGCCGTTCGTCGCGGGCGAAGTCGATCCCGATCTCGCCGGGCGGCCGGCCGTCCGCGTGCCAGGGGACGAGCAGCCGGATGCCGGGGGTCTCGTACTGCTGGTACGTCCACTGCCCGTCGACCCGGATCCGGTCCGGGTCGAGGACGATGCCGGGGGCGGCGCGCGGGCTGCGCCGGATGGCCGCGGCCAGTTCGGCGCCGGGGTCGAAGGGCTCCTCGGGGGCCGGGGCCCAGTTCAGGCCCTCCGGCGGGAGGAGCGGCCTGGTCCCCGCGGTCCCGAACTCCTCCTCGCGCCAGGGTTCGTAGCGCGCCGCGCCGTCGAACGCCTCGGGCCACTGCTGGACGGACTCCAGCGAGTCGGTGAACGGGTACGGCGTCCCGCCGCCGCCCGGCAGCGGCGGGACCATCCAGTCCAGGTCGGCGGGCTCGCGGCAGCCGCGCGGGGCCCAGGCCACCATGCACATGCTGCCGCGCAGGACGAGGCCGTGGCTCCAGGCCGGTTCGGCCAGCAGGCCGAGGAGGTGGTCCAGCACCGCCCGGCGGGCCGACCGCCACGCCGGCGCGTCAGGATCGGCCACCGCCGCACCCCCCTCCCGTCCGATCGCCGGTGACCGACCCTAGCCGCGGGCACCGACAGCGCCCGACCCGGGCCGCGCCCCGACCGCGAGCAGCGCCGCGAGCAGTCCCAGACCGGCTGCGGTGAGGACGAACGCCGGGCCCGCGAGCGGCAGCAGGCCCAGGAGCGCGGTGCCGGCGGCCGCGCCCAGGTGGTCGAAGGTGCTGTTCCAGGACAGCAGGGCGGCCCGCCGGGCAGGGTCGAGGCTGCCGAGGCCGGTCTGCTGGGTGGTGTAGAAGGCGCCGCCGGCCGCCGACCAGACGAACAGCGCGGCCAGCGCGGGGCCCGGCCGGCCGGCGGTCAGCCCGACGGCGGCGGCCGCCGCGAAGAGCAGGGCCCAGCCGGCCGCGGGCAGCCCCTCCGGACGGCCCCGGGCCCGGGCCAGGTCGACCGTCCGCCCGCCGGCCAGCGAGCCGGCCAGCGCACCGGTCCCCGCGAGCAGGCCGACCAGGCCCAACTGCCCGGTGTCGAAGCCGAATCGGCGGGCGAACAGCACGCCGACGAAGGTGTACGCGCCGAGCCGCCCGGCCTGCAGCGCCCCCGTCGCCAGCAGCGAGCGCCGCACCCGGCGCTGCCGCCAGACCGCGAACCCCGCGAGGAACGGGCCGCGCGGGCCGGGCCGGCCGCCGGGCAGCCGGAGCAGCACGACGGCGGCGATCGGTCCGAGACCGGCCGCGACCGCCAGGAACGCCCAGCGCCAGCCGGCGAGTTGGGCCAGCAGCGCGCCGAGCGGAACACCCAGCACCTGTCCCAGGGCGTAGCCGGCCGCGCCGGCGGCGAGCGTCCGCCCGCGCCGGTCCGGGGCCGAGGTCTCGGCCAGGTACGCCCACAGGGCGGGGGCCGCCGCCGCGCCCCCCAGCCCGGTGACCGCGCGGCCGGCGGTCAGGGCGCCCAGGCTGCCGGCGGACGCGCACAGGACGTTCCCGGTCAGGAAGACCAGGCCGCCGACGCCGATCGGCCAGCGCCGCGGCACCCGGTCGGCGAGGGGGCCGAGCAGGGGCGCGGCGAGCGCGTAGGTGAGCACGTAGGCGGTGACCACCTGGGCGGCGGCACCGGTGCCGGTGTGCAGGTCCGCCGCGATCCGCGGCAGCAGGGGTGCCACCAGGAACGTCTCGGCGCCCATCAGGAAGAGGAGGAGGAACAGCAGGGGGTGGCCGGTCCGGCCGGCGCCGCCCGCCGGGTCGGGGGCCGGCCCGGCCGGCGGACGGGCGGAGACCGCTCGGCCGAGGTCGCTCACCGCCCGGCCCTCAGGCCGCCAGGCACGGGAAGTCGTCGGCCGCCCTGGGCAGTCGCAGCTCGTCCCAGAGCCGGTCCAGCGTCCGGGCCAGCGCGTACACCTGGTCCGGTCGGTGCACCGGCGAGGGGTTGATCCGCAGCCGCTCGGTGCCGGCCGGCACGCTCGGGAAGTTGATCGGCTGGGCGTACATCGCGTGCCGTTCCAGCAGCAGACCGGCCAGCCGCCGGCAGCGGTGGGCGTCCCCCACCAGCACCGGCACGATGTGGCTCTGGTCGCTCACCAGCGGGATCCCCGCCTCCCGGAGCAGTTCCTTGAGCAGGCCGGAGCGCCGGCGCAGCAGCCGGCGCTCCTCCTCGCTGGTGCGCAGGTGCCGCACGCTCGCCAGGGCCGCCGCGGCGAGCGCCGGCGGCATGGAGAGCGTGAAGATGAAGGCGGGCGCGAAGCTGCGGACGGCGTCCACCAGCGGCGCGGGCCCGGCGAGGTAGCCGCCGGCGGTCCCGTACCCCTTGGCGAAGGTGCCCATCAGCAGGTCGACCTCGCGGCCGATGCCGAGCTGCGCCGCCATGCCGGCGCCCTGCGGGCCGTACATGCCGACGGAGTGCGCCTCGTCGACGTACACCAGGGCGCCGTACCGCCGGGCGACGGCGCACAGCTCGGCCATCGGGGCGACGTCGCCGTCCATCGAGTACACCGACTCGAAGGCGACCACCTTCGGCCGGTCCGGGTCGAGGCCGCGCAACTGCCGGTCGAGGTCGGCGGGGTCGTTGTGCGCGAAGATCCGGCGTTCGGCGCCGCTGGCGCGCATCGCGAGGATCATCGAGGCGTGGTTGAGCCGGTCGGACAGGAACACCGCGTCGGGCAGGTGGCGCCCGAGGACGTACAGCGCCGCGTCGTTGGCGGCGTAGCCGGTGATGAAGGTGAGGGCGCTCTCGGTGCCGTGCAGGTCGGCGACCTCCCGTTCGAGCGCGACGTGGTGCGGGGTGGTGCCCGAGATGTTGCGCGAACCACCGGCCGCGGCACCGGACTTCAGCATGGTGTCCTGCATGGCGCGGAGCACCGCGGGGTGCTGGCCCATGCCCAGGTGGTCGTTGCTGCACCAGACGGTGACCTCCCGCGGGCCGTCCGGTCCGTGGTGCAGGGCCTGGGGGAACCTCCCGGCCAGGCGCTCGATCTCGACGAAGGTCCGGTACTGGCCGGACTCCTTGATGGCCTCGATCCGGTCGGCGAAGAAACCGGGGTAGTCGAACAACGGAGTGCCTCCTGTCCGCTCGGCGCGGCCCCGCGGTGGGGCCGCCTCCCGCGCCCGTCCTGCGGGCACGTCGCCGAACCTAGGCGGCCCGCCGTCCCGACCACCCGGGTCACCGGTCCCGGTCGCGTCCCGGCGGTGTCCCGTCCGGGCTACCGCCGGTGCCGCTGCCGTGCGTTCACGACCGGAGCCGCAGCCGCGCGGCCCGGCGCCGGACGGCCGCCGGCCGCGTCCACGGCTGTCCCCCGCAGCACCTACGATGACCGGCATGACTACAGGGGAGGCTGGATCCCAGCTCATCGACGGCCGCTTCGAGCTGCTGCAGCGACTCGGCGGCGGCGGCATGGGCCTGGTGTGGCGTGCCCGCGACACGGTGCTCCAGCGCGAGGTCGCCCTCAAGGAGGTCCGCCCGCCGGACCCGGCGATGCTCGCGGCCGACCCGGCGGCCGCCCACGAGCTGCGGGAACGGGTGCTGCGCGAGGCGCAGGCCCTGGCCCGGCTCCAGCACCCCAACGTGGTGATCATCTACCACATCGTCGACAACGCCGAACTTCCCCACCCCTGGCTGGTGATGGAGCTGGTGACCGGTGGCTCCCTGCACGACCGGATCAGCCAGGGCCCGCTGTCGGCCCAGGAGGCCGCCCGGATCGGCCGCGGCGTGCTCTCCGCGCTGCGCGCCGCGCACGCCGCCGGCATCCAGCACCGCGACGTGAAGCCCGCCAACGTCCTGCTGCGCACCGACGGAACCCCCGTCCTGACCGACTTCGGCATCGCCGCGCTCAGCGAGTCGACCAGCCTCACCGCGACCGGCTCGCTGATCGGCTCGCCGGAGTTCATCGCCCCCGAGCGGATCCGCGGCGAGGAGGGCAACCCGTCCTCGGACCTGTGGTCGCTCGGCATGATGCTGTACGTCGCCGTGGAGGGCCACCACCCGCTGCGCCGCTCGACCAGCCTGGCGACGCTCGCCGCCGTCCTCGACGAGCCGCTGCCCCCGCCGGTCCGCTCCGGCCCGCTCGGCCCGACGCTGAGCGCGCTGCTGGCCCGCGACCCGGCGGTGCGGCCCAACGCCGACCAGCTGGACCGGCTGTTCGCCGCCGCCGAGCAGGGTCTGGACGGCACCCAGGGCGGCGGCGTGCCGTCCGCGTTCTCGCCCACCCAGCTCAACACCCCGGCGCCGTACGCGCAGACCCAGCTCAACACGCCCTTCCCCGGCACCCCGTACCCGACCGGCCCCACCGGCCCGATGCACCCGTACGGCACCGGCGGCCACCCCCAGCAGCCCTGGCCGGCCCAGCCGCCGGGGCGGGGCCGGACCGGCGCGGTGACGGCGGTCGCGGTGGCGGGAGTGCTGCTGGTCGGGCTGCTCGGCTGGAAGGTGAGCCACGGCTGGCTGAAGCCCGGCGGGACGGGCACCGCCGGGTCGGGCCTGAAGCCGTCCACGGCCGCGAGCACCGGCGCCCGCACCACGGGCGGCGACCCGGCCTCGCCGAAGGCGGCCCCGGCGAAGACGAACGCCGCGACCAAGGACCTGCTCACGCCCGACGGCGTCCGCAGCGTGATCGAGGCCATCCGGGCCTCCACCGGCTCGTCGACGGTCGTCAAGGCGACGATCTACCCCGAGTACGCCAACGCCGAGGTGCCGACCAAGGCCAACCCGAAGCTCTACGACGACCTCAGCTACCGGAACGGGAAGGTCACCAGCGACCGGGGCAGCACGATCACGTCGGGCGACCACACCGTCGATCTCGACTCCGTCGACTGGACCCAGCTCCCCGCCATGCTGGCCAAGGCCGATGCCGAACTGGGCGTCGCCAAGCCCACGAGCCGGTACATCATCGTGGACTACAGCTGGTCGGACAAGGAGGCCGGAGTCTCCTACTACGTGGCCGACGAGTACGGCGGCGGCTACTTCCGGACCAACCTCAAGGGCAAGGTCCTGGTGTCGTTCCCGCGCGAGTAGGGCCGCCTCAGCCGGCCGCCACCGGCAGCATCGGCAGTGCCGTCTCGTGCAGCCAGGCCTCCAGCAGCCCGTCCACCGGCCGAGTGGCGTAGCACCGGACGTGGGCGGTGAGGTCGGCGGTGCCGACCACGCCGTACCGGTTCTGGCCGGCCCAGTCCCTGACCATCCGGAAGAAGGACTCCTCGCCGAGCGCGCACCGCAGCGCGTGCACGGCCAGCCCGCCGCGCTCGTACAGCCGGTCGTCGAACATCAGCCGCATGCCGGGGTCGGCCAGCCGCAGGTCCTGCGGCAGCCGGGACAGCAGGGCGTGCGCGACGGCCGCGTGCGCCGTGGCGGGCCGGCCGCCGGAGCGCTCGGACCAGAGCCACTCGGCGTACTTGGCGAAGCCCTCGTTGAGCCAGATGTGCCGCCAGTCGGCGATGGTGACGCTGTTGCCGAACCACTGGTGGGCGAGCTCGTGGGCGACCAGCCGTTCCGAGCCGCGCCGACCGTCCACGTGGTTGGTGCCGAAGGTGGCCACGCCCTGGGCCTCGACCGGGACGTCGAGCTCCTCGTCGGCGACGACCACCGTGTACGAGCCGAACGGGTACGGGCCGAAGAGCTCCTCGAACAGCCGCATCATCTCGGGCTGCCGCCCGAAGTCGTGCGCGGCCAGCGCCTCCAGCCCGGCCGGCACGTACACGTGCTGCGGGACGGTCGCGCCCGATCCCGGGGTGTCGAGCCGCAGCGGCGCGTACTGGCCGATCGAGACGGACACCAGGTAGCTGGAGGTCGGCGCGGACTGCTCGTACACCCAGGTGGTGGAGCCGCCGCGGGAGGTGCGGGTGAGCAGCCGGCCGCCGACCAGCACGGAGTACGCGGACGGGGTGGTGATCGCGATCTGGTACGAGGCCTTGTCGGCGGGCCGGTCGTTGCACGGGTACCAGGAGGGCGCGCCGATCGGCTGGCTGGCCACCAGCGCGCCGTCGGTGAGTTCCTCCCAGCCGAGGCCGCCCCAGGGGCTGCGGACCGGTTTGGGGTTCCCGCTGTAGTGCACCTCGGTGGTGAACGGGGCACCGGCCGCCAGGGCCTTGGCCGGGCGGACCCGCAGTTTCCCGGCGCGGTGGGTGTAGTGGGCGGCCCGGCCGTCCACCAGGACCCGGCCGATCCGGAACTCGGCCAGGTCGAGCGCGAACTCGCGCAGCGGCTCGGCGCCCGCGACGGCGCTCAGCCGGGCGGAGCCGCCGAGCCGGTTGGGGCCGGGCTTGTAGTCGAGGGCGAGTTCGTAGCGGTGGACCCGGTAGCGGGTGTCACCGTGGGCGGGGAAGTACGGGTCGGCGCCCAGGTGCGGCGCCTGCTTGGGGCTCAACGGTGCGTACTCTCCCTGCCGTCTTACGGAACTGCGCGGTGCGGTGGTGCGCGGTGCGGTCGTGCGGTCGTGCCTGGTGCGGGCTACGCCTGCCAGGCCTCGATCGGGTTGCCCAGCCAGCGGGTGTCGGCGGGGACGGACTCGGCGCGCATCACCAGCGAGGCCGGCCCGAGCGTGCTGCGGGCCCCGATGGTGCTGCCCGGCAGCACGATTCCGCCCGGGCCCAGCGTGGCGCCCTCGCGGAGGTCCACAGTATCCATCCGCATGATCCGGTCGTGGAAGAGGTGGGTCTGCAGCACGCAGCCGCGGTTCACGCTGACCCCGTCGCCGAGGGTGACCAGGTCGGCCTCGGGCAGCCAGTAGCTCTCGCACCAGACGCCGCGGCCGACCTTCGCGCCCAGGCCGCGCAGCCAGAGGTTGAGGACGGGGGTGCCGGGCACCGCGCCGATCAGCCACGGCACGGCGAGCACCTCGACGAAGGTGTCGGCGAGCTCGTTGCGCCACACGAAGCCGCTCCACAGCGGGTGCTCGACGGCGCGGAACCGGCCGACCAGCACCCACTTGGCGGCGATGGAGACCAGGCAGGCGGCCGTCCCCGCGGCCAGCAGCAGCACGCCGGACAGCAGCGCGGCCAGCAGCGGGCTCCCGGCGTCGGCGATCAGGGCGAGCCCGGCGAGGGTGAGCACCCCGAGGGCGGCGGAGGCGAGGACGGGCACGATCCGGCAGACCTCGGTCAGGCCGCGTGCCCAGAGCAGTCCGGCGGGCGGGTCGTAGGTGCGGCTCTGGTCGCCGGCGTCGGCCGAGCGGGGCAGCCGCATCGGCGGCATGCCGAGGTAGGAGCTGCCCTTCTTGGCCTTCTTGGGCGTCGCGGACAGCACCCCGACCAGGCCCCGGTCGGGCACGGCCCGCCCGGGGGCGGTCATCCCGGAGTTCCCGAGGAAGGCACGCTCGCCGATCTCGGCCTCGCCGAGCCGGACCCAGCCGCCGTCCAGCTCGTACGGGGCGATCAGGGTGTCGTCGGCCAGGAACGCGCCGTCGCCGACGGTGGTCAGGCTGGGCAGGGCGAGCACGGTGGAGACCTCCGCCCGGCTGCCGACCTTCATGCCCAGGGCGCGCAGCCAGACCGGGGTGATCAGGCCCGCGTAGAGCGGGAACAGCGTCTCGCGGGCCAGGTCCATCAGCTGGCTGACGGTCCAGGCCTGCCAGCCGATCCGGCCGTGCAGCGGGTGGTAGCCGGGGCGCAGTCCCACACTGAGCAGGCGCACGGCCGCCACCAGCAGGACGGCGTAGGCCAGCCCGAAGGCCAGGGTGGCGGGGACCACGGCGGTCAGCGCGCCGGTGAGGGCCGCCGCGAGGCCGTCCCCGGGGTGGACGAAGCGGCTGAGCACGGCCAGCGCGGCGAGGCCGGAGAGCACCGGCAGCAGGCTCAGTCCGAGGCCGCTCGCCCCGTACAGCGCGGCCCAGCGGGCCCGGCGGGGCGGGCGCTGCGCGGGGCGGCCGCGGTCGGCCTTGCCGAGTTTGACGGCGGGCGCGCCGGCCCAGCGCTGGCCGGTCGGGACCTGGCCGGCGACGCCGGAGCCGGGCGCGACCTGGGCGCGCTTGCCGACCCGGGAGCCGGGGAAGAGCGTGCTGCGGGTGCCGACGACGGCGCCGGAGCCGACCCTGATCGGGCCGACCTCCAGCCGGTCGCCGTCGAGCCAGTAACCGGACAGGTCGACCTCCGCCTCGATGGCGCAGCCGCGTCCGAGCCGGAGCATGCCGGTGACCGGCGGCAGCGAGTGCAGGTCGACCTCGGGGGCGATCCGGGCGCCGAGCGCCCGGCCGTAGCGCACCAGCCAGGCGCCGGAGAGCGAGGTGGCGCCGCTCAGTTCGGCGAGCCGTTCGGCGGTCCACAGCCGCAGGTGGACGCTGCCGCCGCGCGGGTGGCTGCCGGGGGTGAGGCCGCGCAGCAGCAGCCGGGCGCCGCCGGCCGCGACGGCGAGCCGGCCGGGCGGGCTGAACAGCAGCAACCCGGCCGGCAGGACCGCCCACCAGGAGGCGGTCGGCGCCCACGGGTAGTCGCCGAACCAGGCGAGCGCGTTGCCGAGGGCCAGCAGGCCGACCGTCCAGCGCAGCCCGACCAGGGTGAGGAGCGGCACCAGCAGGAGCAGTTGGAGGACCTTGGCGCGGGTGGGCACGGGCAGGACCGTCCGCGCCGCGCCGTCGCCCTGCGCGGAGCGCTCCAGGTGCCGGGCGAGCTTGCGCAGGACCGGCTGCTGGTAGATGTCCAGGACGGCGGCGGACGGGTAGCGGCTGCGCAGCAGGGTGGTCAGGCGCGCGGCGGCGAGGCTGCCGCCGCCGATCGCGAAGAAGTCGTCCTGGGCGCCGGTGACCGGGACGCCGAGGATCTCGCTCCACTGCTCGGCCAGCCAGGCCTCGGTGCCGTAGAGCTGCTCGGCGGGGCCGGTGCTCTCCAGCTCGGGCAGCGGCCAGGGCAGCGCGGCCCGGTCGACCTTGCCGGAGGTGCGGGTGGGCAGCGAGTCGACCGGGGCGAGCAGCGGTACCAGGGCGGCGGGCAGTTCGGCGCGCAGCCGGGCGACGGCCGCCTCCCGGTCCCAGCCCTCCTGGGTGACCAGGTAGCCGACCAGCAGCTGGTTGCCGCCGCGGGCGGTGCGGACGGCGGCGGCGGCGCCGGCCACGCCGGGCAGGGCCTGGAGGGCCGCGTCGACCTCGCCGAGCTCGATCCGGCGGCCGCCGAGCTTGACCTGCTCGTCGCCGCGGCCGAGGAAGAGCAGGCCCTCGGGCTCGGCCTTCACCAGGTCGCCGCTGCGGTAGGCGCGGTCCCAGCCGAGGGTCTTGAGCGGGGCGTACTTCTCGGCGTCCTTGTCGGCGTCGAGGTAGCGGGCCAGGCCGACGCCGCCGATCACCAGCTCGCCGCTGCCGCCCATCGGGACGGGCTCGCCGTTCTCGTCCACCACGGCCAGTTCCCAGCCGTCCAGCGGCAGGCCGATCCTGACCGGACCGTCGGCGGTGAGCAGGGAGGCGCAGGCGACCACGGTGGCCTCGGTGGGGCCGTAGGTGTTCCACACCTCGCGGCCCTCGGTGACCAGTCGCTGGACCAGCTCGGGCGGGCAGGCCTCGCCGCCGAAGATCAGCAGCCGGACCTCGATCAGGGCCTCGGCGGGCCACAGCGCGGCGAGGGTGGGCACGGTGGAGACCACGGTGATCTCCTGCTCGGCGAGCCAGGGGCCGAGATCCGCGCCGCTGCGCACCTGGGAGCGGGGGACGGGGACGAGGCAGGCGCCGTGGCGCCAGGCCAGCCACATCTCCTCGCAGGAGGCGTCGAAGGCGACCGAGAGGCCGGCCATCACCCGGTCGCCGGGGCCGATCGGCTCCTCCTGGAGGAAGAGCGCGGCCTCGGCGTCCACGAAGGCGGCGGCGTTGCGGTGGGTGACGGCGACGCCCTTGGGCTTGCCGGTGGAGCCCGAGGTGAAGATGATCCAGGCGTCGTCCTCGGGGCCGGGTCGGCCGCTTCCACGGGCGGCGCGCCGGCCGTCGGTCACGGTCAGGGCGCGGTCGGCGCCGAGGACGGCGGCCACGTCGGCCTCGCCGAAGACCAGCTCGGCGCGCTCGTCCGGGTCCTCGGCGTCCACCGGGACGTAGGCGGCGCCGGCGGCCAGGACGGCCAGGATGCCGATGTAGAGGTCGTTGGTGCCGGAGGGGATCCGGATCCCGACCCGGTCGCCTGGGCCGACGCCGGCCGCCGCCAGGCGGCGGCGCTGGGTGTCGACCTCGGCGGCGAGCGCGGTGTAGCTGAGGGTGGTGCGGCCGTCGTCCAGGGCCGGTTCGTGCGGGTGGGCCCGCGCGGTGGCGTCCAGCAGCTCGACCAGGGTGCGCGGCGCGGGGGCCGGGCGGCCGGGGAACACGGCCCGCGGGTCGGTGCTCCGGTCCTCCCGGAGCTCCGGTTCGTGCAGTGTGCCGATCTCGGTGGTCACAGCTGTGCGCTCCTCGTCCTCGTCCCCGTCCACTCGCTCCGGGTCGAAAGCGGACAACGGTGCCGATGGTAGCCCCGGGCCGATCCGACCGGGCTGATTCCAACTCAGCCCAACTGAGCCTGATTTCAGTTTTACTGACACATCGTCAGACACCAGGCTCATTCCCCGGCAACGAACATGACGGTCCGTCAGTTGATCTGACGGTGCGTCAGCCCGTCCGGCCGGATGTGAGCCACACCACAGCGAATCCCCCGCTACGAGACGATTCCGAGCTCGTGCGGGGTGTTGTTGAGCCGCCGGCCGCCCTCCGCGGTGACGGTGACGATGTCCTCGATCCGTACGCCGAAGCGCCCGGGCAGGTAGATCCCCGGCTCGATCGAGAAGCACATCCCCGGCACCAGCGGCCGGGTCTCGCCCTCCACCATGTACGGCGGCTCGTGGGTGGTGAGCCCGATGCCGTGCCCGGTGCGGTGGATGAAGTACTCTCCGTAACCGGCCTCGGTGATCACCCTGCGCGCCACCCGGTCGATCTCCTGGCACTCTACTCCGGGACGGACGGCCTCGAAGGCCGCCTGCTGTGCCCTCCGGACGATCCCGTGCACCTCCCTGACCTCGTCCGGGACGTCCTCGCCGACGTGCACGGTGCGCGTGGTGTCGGAGCCGTAGCCGTCCCGCAGCCCGCCGAAGTCCAGCACCACGGTGTCACCTCGCTCGATCACCCGGTCACCGGCCTCGTGGTGCGGATTGGCGCCGTTGGGCCCCGAACCGACCACGGTGAAGTCCACCTGGCTGTGTCCGTGCCCGAGCAGCAGCTCGGCCAGGTCGGCCGCGACCTCGGCCTCCCGCCGCCCGGCGAAGCGGACGCCGAGGATCGCCCGGTACACCGCGTCGGCCGCGCCCCCGGCGCCGGCCAGCCGTGCCAGCTCGTCGGCGTCCTTCACCGCCCGCAGCATGGGCAGCACCTGGGTGAGCGAGCGGTACGCGGTGCCCGGCAACGCCTCCTGGAGGCCGATCAGGTGCATCGCCCAGGCCGCGTCCGAGATCCCGTACCGCCCCCGCGGGTCCAGCAGCGGGGCCAGCGCCGCGTACGGGTCGGTGCCGTCCGCCCAGTCGACGATCCGCACCGCCGGGGCGCCGGGGGCCTCGGCGGCGTCGGGGCGCTCCAGCGACGGCACCACCAGGACGGGCCGGCGGCCCGGTGCCAGCAGCAGCGCGGTCAGCCGCTCGGTGATCGCGACCGGCTGGTAGCCCGCGAGGTGCAGCAGGTCCGGGCCGGGGGTGACGACCAGGCCGGCCAGCCCCTCGGCGGCGGCCGCCTCGGCGGCCCGGGTCATCCGGTCGGCGAAGTCCTCCGCGGTGAAGGGCCGCGCGGCTTGGGTGCTCGGCATCTGCTGCCTGCCTCTCTCGGTCCGGCCGGGGTTCCCGGCGGGGCGTCCCGGCTCGGGGGCGCCCCGGTTCCAGCGGTGTCCTGTCTCAGCGGCGGACGGCGGTCTCGGCGAAGCGTCGCAGGAACAGCGCCTCGACGTGGGCCATGTGCTCGATCTCGGCCGGATCCACACTCTCGTTCGGCGCGTGGATGAGGCAGCGCGGCTCCTCCACGCCCATCAGGATGATCTCCGCCTCCGGGTAGCAGCCGGCGAGCACGTTGCAGAGCGGGATCGATCCGCCCTGGCCGAGGAAGGAGAGTTCCCTCCCGTACACCTCCCGCACCGCCCGGTCGAGGGCGGCGTACGCCCGGCCGTCGGTGGCCGCACGGAACGGCGCCCCGGTGCCCTCGGGCTCGATCTCCACCCGGGCGCCCCAGGGGGCGGCCGCCCGCAGGTGCGCGCTCAGCGCGGCGAGCGCGGCGGCCGCGTCCGATCCCGGCGGGACCCGCAGGCTGACCCGGGCCCGGGCGGTGGCCGGGATCGCGGCGGCCGAGCCGACCACTCGGGCGCAGTCGATGCCCAGGACGGTCACCGCGGGCCGCGCCCAGAGCCGGTCCGCGACGCTGCCCGAGCCGGTGAGCCCCACCCCGTCCAGCACGCCGGCGTCGGTGCGGAACTGCTGCTCGTCGTAGCCGACCCCGTCCCAGTGGCCGTCCGCCGCCAGCCCGTCGATCCGGGTGCCGCCGTCCGCGTCCCGCAGCGAGTCGAGGATCCGGATCAGCGCGGCGAGCGCGTCCGGCGCGGGGCCGCCGAACATCCCGGAGTGCAGGTCGCCCGCCAGGGTGGAGACGGTGACCACGAGGTTGGCGAGGCCGCGCAGGGTGGTGGTGGCGGTCGGGACGCCGACGGCGGCGTTGCCGGTGTCGCAGATCAGCAGCGCGTCGGCGTGCAGCTCGTCCACGTGCGCCCGGACGTACTCCTCCAGGCCGCCGGTGCCCTGCTCCTCCGAGCCCTCGGCGACGAACTTCACCCCGACCGGCAGGTCGTCGCCGAGTGCCCGCAGCGCGGTGAGGTGCATGACGATGTTGCCCTTGCAGTCCGCGCTCCCCCGGCCGTACCAGCGGCCGTCGCGCTCGGTGAGCTCGAACGGCGGGGAGGTCCAGGCGTCGTCGTCCAGCGGCGGCTGCACGTCGTAGTGGCAGTACAGCAGCACGGTCGGCGCGCCGGGCGGCGGCGGGCGGTGGCCGAGCACCGCGTGGCTTCCGTCGGGCGTCTCGGCCAGGTGCACGTCGCGCAGCCCCGCCTCGGTGAACGCGCCCACCAGCCACTCGGCGGCCTGGCGGCACTTCTCCGGCGGGTACTGCCGGGGGTCGGCCACCGAGGGGATCGCGACCAGCTCCGCCAGGTCGGCCTTGGCTCGGGGCATCAGCTCGGAGATCCGGCGGGCCAGCCCGTCGTCCGCTGCGTCCTGGGTCATGTCGGTGGTGCTCCTCGCTGCGGTGTCGCGCGGACCGGGTTCCTGCGCGGACTCAGTTCTTGACGGTGTCGTCGGTCTTGAGGTCGTCGAGCCCGTCCTGGTACTTGTCCAGCTCGTCCGGGCAGTAGACGCCGAGGATCAGGGCCTCGACCCCGATCGCCCGACGGTCCCCGGTCACCGCGCGCTGGCCGGGCCCGGCGGCGCCGTTCGCGATGCGCTGCAGCCAGAGCGCGTTCTTCAGGACGCTGGCCGGCTGCTCGCAGACCGCGCCGCCGCTCGTCCCGAGGGTGGAGACGATCTGGTCCTGGTCCGGTACCGGGTAGCCCGCGGCCTCCAGCTGCCCGGACAGTTCCTGGGCCTTCCGGTTGGCAGCCGCGCGGGTGGTCGGGCTGGAGCCTGCGCAGCCGGATCGCGGCCACGAACATCAGCAGGTAGACGATCAGGTACACCTGGGTGGTGATCACCGAGAAGATCCGGTACGCGCTGGAGACGTTCGGGATGAAGGCGTACATCAGCGCGATCGCCGTGGTGACGATGCCCTGGGTGACCAGGATGTTCTGCTGGACGCCGTTCTTGTTGAGCTGCTGCAGGAAGGGCGGGAGGTAGCCCTCCTGGCGCGAGATCAGCAGCAGTCCCTTGGACGGGCCGGCGAGCCAGGTGAGCATGCCGCCCAGTGAGGCGGCGACCAGGCCGACCGCGATCACCGGGGTGAGCCAGCCGACGTCGAAGTACTGGAAGAACGCGTCGAAGGCCTGCATCACCCCGGCCGTCAGGCTGAGCTGGTCGGACGGGACGACCCAGCTGATCGCGATCGCCGGCAGGATGAAGATCAGCAGGACCAGGCCCGTCGCCAGGAACATCGACTTCGGGAACTCCTTGGGCGGGTTGCGCAGCGAGGAGACGTGAACGGCGTTCATCTCCATGCCGGAGTAGCTGAGGAAGGTGTTGACGATCAGCACCAGGCTGGCCAGGCCCGTCCAGGCCGGCAGCAGGTGCGCGGCGTTCATCGGGGCGGCCGAGGGGTTGCCCTGGCCGAGGAAGACCATGCCCAGCACCACCAGCAGCGCACCCGGGATCAACGTGCCGACCACCAGGCCCCAGGAGGCCAGGCCCGCCACCGCACCGGTGCCGCGCGCGGAGATCCAGACGCCGGTCCAGTACAGCACCATGATCACGAGCGCGGTGTAGAGGCCGTCGCTGGCCAGCGCCGGGTTGATCACGTACGCGATGGTGGAGGCCACGTACGCCAGCAGGCTCGGGTAGTAGAAGATCGTCATGGCGAACCGGCACCACACCGCGAGGAAGCCGAGCGGCTTGGAGAGCCCCTGCGAGACCCAGTTGTAGACGCCGCCGTTCCAGCCGGACGCCAGCTCGGCCGACACCAGCGCGGTGGGCAGCAGGAAGACGATCGCCGGGACGATGTAGAGGAACACGCACGCCAGGCCGTACACCGCCATCGTCGGTGCGGCCCGCGGGCTGGCGACCGAGCTGGTGGTCATCAGCGCCAGGGTCAGCCAGGTCAGCCGGGGGGGCGGAGACCGCGCTCACGGCCCGGCTCCGCACCTCACCGGCCGCCTCCGGACTGCCCCGGCCGTCCGCCGGCAGGTCCATCGAACTCATGCGCGCTCCTCAGGGCCCGACGCCGAGCACAGGTCACGACCCACGCCACCACGCCGCCGACGGCCCCGCCCGTGCTGCGCGCCGTCCGGGTGACCGCCCCCGGCCCCGTCTCAGCCCTGCCGCCGGCGGTGCCAGTGCCGCACGCCCTGCACCGTCGCCACCACCACCGACACGGCCACCACCGCGAACAGCGCCGCGCCCAGCTTGCTGCCGACCAGCCGGATGTCGGTGGCCACCACCAGCAGCAGCGCGAGCAGCGGCAGCACGGTGGCGCCCAGCGTCCGCAGCATCACCAGCACCGCGGACGGGCGCAGCCTGCCGCGCAGCGGCTGCGGTTCGGCGCTCTCCCGCTCGGGACTCTCCCGCTCGGCGCCGGAGTAGTACTCGGTCGCGCGCACGCCGAGCCGCCCGGTCCCCTTGAAGTAGGCCAGGCCCATCACCGGGATCCACACCAGCGGGAAGAGCACGCCGACCGCCACCACCACGGCCACGCCGACCCAGCCGGCCAACTGCCGGAGGCGGCCCGGATTCTGCTCCGCGGGTCCGACCACTCCCAGCAGGTAGGCCATCCGGCGGACCATCCCCACCCGGGTGCCGCGCGGCAGACGCCCCTCGCCCGACGCGACCGGCAGCTCGGGGAGCTCGGCGAGTCCCACCTCGGCCCGCTCCACGTCCGGATAGACCCCCTGGAGGACCAGCAGCTCCGCCACCCTGGACCGGGCCCGGGGATCGTGGCCGGCCAGCGCGGCCAGCATCAGCACCATCCGGATCTGGACCAGCAGCGCGGCGCAGAAGGCGACCGGCACCAGCACCATGAACGGCCCGCCGACGGCGCCGCCCTCCACCACGGTCAGCCGGATGCCGCGCTCCACCACCAGGTGACGCAGTGCATCGGGCCGCGCGTCGGGCCTGGACCGCCGCAGCTTGTCGACCGCCGTCCCGGCCCGGTGGCCCTCCAGCTGGACGGCGAGCAGCGCGAGCTGCTCCGGCAGGTGCTGCGTGTCGGCCAGCCCGGCCCGCAGCAGGGTCTTCGCCGACCTGGTCGGGACGGGTGTCTCGCTCCCGGGCTCACTCACCCTTCGACCGTACCGAGATCCGGCCCGCACCGACACGCGCCGTCACCTCGACCGGCGGATGTGACCCCGGTCATCCGCGGCCGCCCGGACGGGCCCACCGCGGCGACCTCCGCGTCCGCCCGTGGTCACGCTGGGTCGACGGTGTGCGGGGGCTCACAGGGGTTTCGGGGTGACCGGCGCCACGTTCGGGTGGGTCGGTGGGGCGGGATCGGCTCAACCGTG
>NZ_JBIURH010000052.1:0-48216 GCF_044740765.1 Kitasatospora sp. NPDC088346 | reverse complement strand
CGGGTCGACCACCCCACCGCGTCACTGACCGGACCGCCGCACCTGCTGGCCGCGACCCTGCTCGGCGACCTCGATCTGAGCGCCGCAGTACAGCAGGGCCTGCGGCTCAGCGGCGAACACGAGGCAGTACTGCGCATCCTGCCCCGCTGATCGACCGGCCGCTCGCGGGCCTGCGACCTCAAGCTCTACCGAGTCTGCGCCGGTCTCAAAACGGTCCATTCTGAGAAGATCCGGCTAGCGGTCCGAAGTCGCCGATCCGGACCGGATTCGTTCTCAAAACCCGTTCTCACGCAAACGTGTCGCTCCGAGGTTCTGAGAAATGTTTGTGCGAGCATCCCCCGGGTTCGACAGTCTGCGGGCACACGACCGGGTCTGATCGATTGTCTTCGCTGGTCAGCATGATCTGAGTGGTCTAGAGCAGATCTGGGGTGCGGACATGCGGGTTTGCTGATTCAGCTGCCGTGAGCTGGGGTTTTGTCGCATCCTGCGGGCATGTACGTGCGGAAGACCCAGCGCCGGAACCGGGACGGCAGTGTGGTGCGCTATGTGCAGTTGGCGACGAACCGGCGCGTCGGCGGCACGACACAGGCCGATGTGCTGCTCAACCTGGGCCGGGAGGACACGCTCGACCTGGACTCCCTGCGGCGGCTGGTCGACTCTCTCAACCGCTATCTCGGCGACGGGGACGCGGATGTGGCCGCGCCGCTGGGTCTGGAAGGCGGACCGCTGGCGGTGGAGTCCTCCCGGCCGATCGGGACGGTGTGGCTGCTGGATGGCCTGTGGAAGCTGCTGGGCGTCGACCAGGCGCTCGCAAAGGTGCTGGACGCGCGGCAGTTCCGACCGATGTGGAACGCGCCCTGTTCGCACTGGTCGCCAACCGAGCCGTCGCCCCGAGTTCCAAGCGGGCCGCCGCCGAGTGGGCCGGCAAGGACGCGGTGGTGCCCGGCATTGAGGAACTCGCCGAACAGCACGCCTACCGGGCCATGGACCTGCTGGTCGACGAACACACCCAAGCCGCGGTGCAGGAAGCGGTGTTCTTCGCCGCCGCGAACCTCCTCGACCTCGAAGTCGACCTGATCTTCCTCGACACCACCAGCACCTACTTCGAACGGGACGAGGCCGACGACACCGACGATGCCCTTCGCCGTTACGGGCACTCCAAGGACCACCGCAAGGACCTCCCGCAGATCGTGATCGGACTGGCCGTCACCCGCGAGGGCATCCCGGTGCGGATCTGGACCTGGCCCGGCAACACCAACGACCAGACGGTCATCACCCAGGTCAAGGCCGACCTGCGGGCCTGGCGGCTGGGACGGGTCGTGACTGTCACCGACCCCGGCTTCTCCGGCGAGTCCAACCTCGCCTGCCTCAAGAAGGCCGGCGGCCACTACATCACCGGCGTCAAGATGCGCGAGGGATCCACGAAGGCCACCGAAGCCCTCGCTCGGCAGGGCCGCTACCAGCAGGTCCGCGACAACCTGCGGGTCAAGGAGGTCCGCCTGGACTCCGCCCCGGGCCGGCGCTGGATCATCTGCCACAACCCCGCCGAAGCCGAACGCGACGCCCAGCGCCGCGAGGAGCAACTCGCCGCGATCACCGAAGAGCTGGCACGCATTGCCACCGCCCGGGCCCAGGACGCGAAGAAGACGAAGGACAAGGCCGCCAAGGCCGGTCTCAAGCGCGCCGTCCCACCGCCGGACACCGTGCACCGCAAGGCCGAGTGCGCGCTTCGCGACCACCCCTCGCTCGGCCGGTGGCTCAAGCAGTCCCCGACCGGCCGGCTCTCCATCGACCGCGCCAAGGTCAAGACCGAGGCGAACCTCGACGGCAAGTACCTCCTGGCCACCTCCGACCCGGACCTGACCGCCGAGGACGTCGCGCTCGGCTACAAGAACCTCCTGGAAGCCGAACGAGCCTTCCGCACCATGAAATCGACCTTGTATCTGCGACCGGTCTACCACCGCCTGGACGACCGGATCCGCGCTCACGTGCTGCTGTGCTGGCTGGCCCTGCTGCTGATCCGCGTGGCCGAACGCCGCACCGACACCACCTGGCGGACCATCAGAACAGAACTCCAGCGACTCCACCAGGTCACCCTCGCCGGGCCCGCCGGACGCCTCCAGCAGACCACCGACACCACCGAGGCCCAGGTCCGAATCTTCCGGGACTGCGGCGTCCCGATGCCACCAAAGATGAGCGGCCTCACACCCGCCGAATAGCCCCTGAACTGGGCAAACATCCGCCGGAGCCGTGGACACACGACCCCGGCGGGCCGTCACGCCCGAACCCGCAGGTCACCCCCGAAATCCGGCCCGGTTATGTGCCCACACACTGTCGAACTCGGGCGACCCGGTGGAGACCAAAGCCAGCGGCGACGTGGACCTCTGGGTGCGAGACGGTTCGGCCCTGGGCCTGCGGGCCTTCAATCCAAATGGCGTCGGCGTGTTTTTCCTGTCAGAGGACGAGGAGATGCCTGCCGAGGACGAGGACTACTCAGCTTTCGCCCGTCCACCGGTACAGGGGTTGGTAGTCGGCGCCGGCTGCTCGGGCTCGGTGAACCACGTGCTGCTCGGTCACCTGGCGCTCGCTCTCGCCCGCCGTCTCGATGCGCTGGTCGACTTCGACGGTCTCCTGAGTAGCCACCCTGCCGCGGGAGACGACGTGGGAAGCGAGGCGGTGCTGGCCCGGGCGAGGGTACTGGCATCAGCCTTTCCGGGAAAGCTCGCGGAGGTGTCCTATGACACCGGAGGCGGAGGGCGGCGGCTTCGGCATGTCGGCGACGTGGAATTCCTGCAGGCATGGCTGCAGCACCCCGACTTCCACTTGATCAAGTAGCGCCTCGACTCGGAGCTGCCGACAGCTTGCTTGCTGAACGATCATCAGCCGTCGGATACCTTGCCGATCTACCGACAGTTGCCGTGCTGACCTGTCGAGAGAGTCGCACGTCCAGTAGCACTGCCAGCGACAAGTAGCACACTGGGTCACACGGCTTGAGCCGGGACACGACAGGTGGAACCTGGCCGGGCGGATGGGAACTACCGGAGACGGGTCGCGGTCCGGACGAGGTCGGCGACGGCTCTGGACCGACTGTGCGGCGGCCAGGCGATCACGGTGGTGACCTTCGGCGCGTCCAGCACGGGCACGGCGGCGAGGTCACCGTGCAGTTGAGCCCGGCACGACTCCGGTGAGACCGCGCAAGCACGGCCGAGCGCGACGAGCTGCAACAACTGCGCGTGGTCGCGAACCTGCGGGCCGGGGCCGGGCGGGTAGGCGCCGTCGGGGTCGGGCCAGCGCGGCAGGGGCAGGCCGGGCAGCCCGGTGATGTCGGCCATGTGCACATGGGCCCGGACGGTGAGCGGATGCCCGGCCGGCAGGACCACCACCTGCCCCTCCGTGCTGAGCTCCTCGGTGTGGAGCCCGGCCGTCGAGTCGAACGGCCGGTGCAGCAGCGCCACGTCGGCCCGGCCCTCACGCAGGAGTCGTCCCTGCTCGGCCGGGCCGCACAGAATGACGTCGACGGGGACGGCGTCGGGTTCGGCGGCGTACGCGTCGAGCAGTCTCGCCAGCAGCTCGCTGGACGCGCTGGCCTTCGTGACCAGGACCAGGCCGGGACGGCCGGTCGCGGAAAGGGCCGCACGGCGGGTCCGGCGCTCGGCGGCGTCGACCGCGTCGAGGGCCGCCCGGCCCTCGGACAGCAGCACCGAACCCGCCTCGGTCAGCGTGACGCTGCGGCTGGTCCGATCCAGCAGCGCCGCCCCGAGCCGGCGTTCGAGCTGCTGGATCGCCCGTGACAGCGGCGGCTGTGCGATCCCGAGCCGCTGCGCGGCGCGCCCGAAGTGCAACTCTTCGGCGACGACGACGAAGTAGCGCAGTTCCCTGGTCTCCATCCGGCCACGGTACTCCGGATCAATACCTCGAAGGTATCGCTGCCCACCCAACCGGTCTTGGACCCCCGCCGGGGTCCGAGTGCAGCATGGTTCCCATGAGCGAACGAACGATTGCGCTGGTCACCGGCGCGAACAAGGGAATCGGCTACGAGATCGCCGCAGGCCTGGGCGCCCTCGGCTGGAGCATCGGCGTCGGCGCCCGCGACGATCAGCGCCGCAAGGCCGCGGTGGAGAGCCTGCGCGCGGCCGGCGTCGACGCGTTCGGCGTACCGCTGGACGTGACCGACGACGCGAGCG
Source organism: Kitasatospora sp. NPDC088346 (assembly GCF_044740765.1). Taxonomy (NCBI): domain Bacteria; kingdom Bacillati; phylum Actinomycetota; class Actinomycetes; order Kitasatosporales; family Streptomycetaceae; genus Kitasatospora; species Kitasatospora sp. NPDC088346. Next base: position 44,032 of record NZ_JBIURH010000052.1, on the reverse strand, counting down.
CGACAGCCGCCGCACGACTGATCGAGGAACAGACCGGGCGCCTCGACGTACTCGTCAACAACGCCGCCATCGCAGGCGGCATGCCCCAGGAGCCCACCCGCGTCGACCCCGCCACCATCCGCACGGTCGTGGAGACCAACGTCATCGGCGTCATCCGCGTCACCAACGCGATGATGCCGCTGCTGCGCCGCTCCGCCTCACCGCGGATCGTGAACATGTCCAGCAGCGTCGGCTCCCTGACCCGGCAGTCAGGGACCGCTGGTGAGCTGACCGCAGGTCCGGTGGCCGTGGCGTACTCGCCGTCGAAGACGTTCCTGAACGCCGTCACCCTCCAGTACGCCCGGGAGCTGAGCGGCACGAACATCCTGATCAACGCCGGCTGCCCCGGCTACGTCGCGACCGACCTCAACGGCTTCCGGGGCGTGCGCACCCCCGAACAGGGCGCGGCCATCGCCATCAAACTCGCGACCCTGCCCGACGACGGCCCGACGGGCCAGTTCTTCGATGACGCCGGCGTAGTGCCCTGGTGATGTGCCGGCGGTCGTCACCGCGGGGTGAGGCGGCCTCGCCCGCGCGTCTCGAACAGGTTCGTCGACCGTGGCGGCTGCCCCGGCCGACGCTTCAGCGCCCGAGGCAGCGCTCCGCACCGCCACTGGTTCCCGAGCTTGCTCTGCTTCGACGGACACCCTCGGTATGGCGGTCAGGCCGCCAGCACGCTCTCGTACTCGACGGAACGGTCCGGCCGACCGGGAGCCGGACACCGAACTCGGATGCCAGCTGGGCGAATTCACCATGGCAGCCGTGATCCGAGTGGAAGTTCACCGGCCGTTCGGGTGCCGCTGGTGGCAGGCGGCTCGCAGGGCGTCGGCGAGGAGTTCGGTCCGCAGGTGGTCGGCGGTGGCCCAGCCGACGACGCGGCGGGTGGCGGTGTCGATGACGGTGGCCAGGTAGCGCCAATCCCCCTCGGTCGGGACGTAGGTGATGTCACCGCACCAGCGCGCGTCGTGGGCGGCCGGGTCGGGCGTGAAGTCGCGCAGGACCAGGTCGGGACGCCTGGCGGCCACGGGAGACCTTGAGCGGCTCACACGCCCGTTCGACGTTGTGGCCTGCCTGCTTCTCGCCTCGATGAACGGGTGCACCGTCACCGGGTCTCCTGAGCGAAGAAAGCCGTGGCCCGGCGGAGGATGTTCACGTCCTCGCACAGGCGGCGGTTCTCCCTCCGCTGCCGGGCCCGTTCCTCCCACGCGTCACTGCTCAGCCCGTCCCGCTCGCCTGCCCTGCTTGATCCAGTCCCGCACTGCGGTCTCGGTCGGACCGAAGTCCTTCGCGACCGATTGGAGCGGGCACCCGTCTGCGCAGATGTCGATCTCGCGGCTGACCCGATCGACCAGGAACCGGCCAGGCCACCTGAACTGCGGCCCGTCGACACGGTTCGTCAGTGGTGTGTCATAGGGTCCGCTCATGATCGCGCGTCCCACTGGGCAGGCGGAGGGGCCGTACGACGCGGCCTTCTTGCCCCGCCAGCAGATGGTCCTCACCGCCGCCCACCAGCCGATTGATGAGCCGGTGGCCAAGTTCGGTGGTCAACCTGTCTGGTTGTCCGAACCGGCCTGGCCAGTGGACCCCACCTCCGGTGGGCCGCTGGTGTTTATTGGGCAGTTCCCCGTCCCCGGTCCCGAGCCACGGATGGCCTATCTCTTCCTCCACGAGAAAGGCATCATCATGGGTGGTCTCGACCCGGAGGCCGGCGACGCGGTGCTGCTGGTCCAGCCGGACGGTCGCATCCCGTCCTTCGCGGTCATCGGGCCGCCCGGCACGCGTGGGCGGACTCTGTGGCGCTGGGGCCCCGGCTACACCGAGGTCCCCGTCGAGTGGCGCATCGATCTGCAGCCGATACCGCCCGAAATCGACCGCTCGATCGATGAGCAGGCGGCCTTCGAGCGAAGCATGCGAAGCGATGACTACGACGCCGAGATGCCCGGCGGCGAGGACCTGCACGACTACTTCGGCGGTAGTGCTTGCTACCCCAACCACGAAGCGCGCGTCGACTCACCGTGGCAGTTTCTGTTCAAGATCAGCGACGGCGGCGGAGCCGAGGGCGATCCGTACTTCCTCAACTTCGGCCACGGGTACGGCTTCGCCTTCGTCAGCCCGGATCACCGCGAAGGCCGCTTCTTCTGGGAGTGTTCATGAGGTGGCAGCTCTGCTCTGCCCAGCGACTTCAAGACGTTCCTGGATGTCTACGGCAACGGGGTCATCTCCGGCGAACTCGTGGTCTTCCGCCGAGAGGCATCGAGCCCGTTGCGGGAGCGCACGACCAAGACCCATCAGTCAGTGGCCAACATGGTGGGGCCGGAGGCGGTAGCACCAGCCGTACCGGATGGGTGATGCGTCCCTCCCCGCGGCCGGCGCAGCACTAGCATCGGGTTCCATGATCGTATGGCTCAACGGCACCCACGGCGCAGGCAAGACGACGACCAGTGCACTCGTGCAGCAGCTGATCCCGGATTCCCGGGTGTTCGACGCCGAGAAGGTCGGCGAGACGCTCATGGACATCACGCCGGGGCTGCCCAGGACGGACAACTTCCAACACTGGCCGCCGTGGCGGCCACTCGTCGTCGAGACCGCCCGCCGCGTACTCGACTACACCGGCGGCACCCTGGTGATTCCCATGACCGTCCTGGTCGAGCAGTACTGGCGTGAGATCAGTACGGGCCTCGCCCACCATGCCATTCCGGTGAGGCACTTCGTCCTCCACGCCGACCAGGACACGCTCCGTGGGCGCATCGCGGGCGACACCGTGGTCGGCCCCAACTCCCCGTTCCGCCTCACCTACCTCGAGCCGTACGCCGAGGCGGCCCGCACGTGGCTGCACGGCGAGGCCGAGGTCGTCGACACCACGCACCTCACGCCCGCCCAGGCCGCCCTCCAGATCGCGGCGGCCGTCGGGAGTTGAGGTTCACCCGCCACGGGCCACCGTGGAACGGGGGTGCCGGAGCTGGCGGCAGGGCCGAAGTCGTTTGCCGGCTGCGGCGGGCGGTGGGTAGCGTCGCCGTTCGTGATGCCGACTCTGCGTACCGAGCGCCTGCTGCTGGAGCCCTACGTCCCCGAGGACGAGGAGGGGTTCGTCGCGCTGTTCCAGGACGGGCGGGTGTCGCGGTGGATGGGTGACGGTCCGGCTTCGGAGGAGGAGGACCGGGCGCTGTTCGGCCGGGTCTTCACGAAGGTCTACGCCCAGGACCTGTTCGCGGTCTGGGCGGTACGCAGGGACGGCCTGCTGGTCGGACACGCCGAGATCAAGCCGACCGACGTGGTCGGGGGCCACGAGATCGTCTACGCGTTGGCGCCGGAGGCCTGGGGCTCGGGTCTGGGGACGGAGGTGGCCGAGGCACTCGTGGCGTACGGCTTCGACGTGCTCGGGCTGTCCGAGGTGCACGCCACCGTGGCGGAGGCCAACGCCGCCTCGCTGGCGTTGCTGGGCCGGATCGGCTTCGCCCACGTCCGGGACCTCACCGAGGAGGACGGCAGCACCACACGCGTCCTGACCCGCCCCCGCCCCGCCGCCGGGCCGGACGGCGGCGGCGCCCGACACGTCTAGCTGTCGTTGCTGGAGCCAGGAGGCCTTGATCCGGGTCGGACGGCCCGTCGTAGGCTGCGCTCCATGAGTCTGTGGGATGTCCTGCCGGACGGCGAGCGGCAGCAGTGGGCCTTCGATCCGTTCGTGAGCGTGGGTCCACTGCGGTTTGGCATGAGTCCGGACGAGGCGTCTGCTGCACTCGGCGGAGTCCGCGCGACCGTGCGCCGGCACGACTCGCGTTGGAACATCGCGTGTCACACCTACCCCAGGGTGGGCCTGAAGCTCTACTTCGTGGCCGACGAGAGCCTGTGCGGGGTGTCCGTCGACGCCCTACGAGGACCGCAGGTCCTGGCGGACGGGACGGCAGTGGTCGGCAGGGTCCCTTCCGAGCTGGAGCAGTGGCTGTTCGACCGTGCCGAGAGTCGGGAGACCCGTACGGAGTTGTTCTACCTGCCCGGGGCGGAGGCGGGGTCGCTGACTCTTGGGGTGGTGCTGTGCCTGCAGCGGGCCGGGGATCGTCTGGTCACGCGCCCGGTCTTTCTGCCCGCCGACGCCATGGGCGACGTCTACCAGCACCTGCCGGGTGAGGCTTGGGCGATGTTCTGATCAGGCATCTTGCGCCTCACTGCAGGCAACTCGGGGAGGTCTGCCGGGACGGGCGGCCATCGTCCGGGGAGGTAGGGTCCGGGCATGACGAGCGATCCGGACGGCGGCGGTGGCAGCGGCGGCGGTGTGGTGGTCGTGACGACCACGTACGACGACGAGGCGAAGGCGCGGGCCCTGGCGGGTGCCGTGGTCCGGGAGCGGCTGGCGGCGTGTGCGCAGGTGTACCCCGTGCGGTCGGTCTTCCGGTGGGACGGTGAGGTGCGGGACTGCGCCGAGTGGCGCGTCGACTTCAAGACCCGCGCCGAACTGTTCGAGCGGCTGGCCGCGTTCATCGGCGGGCGGCACGGCTACGACGTTCCCGAGGTCGTCGCCGTTCCGGTGGCCGCCGGTTCCGCGGACTACCTGGCCTGGGTGGTGGGCGAGACCACCGGCTGAGACCCTTCCCGGGAGCGGGGCCGGGACCGGGGTCAGGGCAGGGTGAGGATGCGGGGGCCGGCCTCGGTGACGGCGATGGTGTGTTCGATGTGGGCGGCCCGGCTGCCGTCGATCGTGCGCAGCGTCCATCCGTCGGGGTCGGTGCGGTGGTCGTCGCGTCCGCCGGCCATCAGCATGGGTTCGATGGCGAGGGTGAGGCCGTGGCGGAGGGGGAGGCCGCGGCCGGGCCGGCCGCGGTTGGCGACGTGGGGGTCCTCGTGCATCCGGCGGCCGATGCCGTGGCCGCCGAAGTCGGCGGGCATGCCGCAGTCGGCCTTGCGGGCAACCGTGCCGATGGCGTGGGAGATGTCGCCGAGGCGGTGGCCGACGGTGGCGGCGGCGATGCCGGCGTCCAGGGCCTGCTGGGTGGCGGCGATGAGTTCGAGGTCGCCGGGGCGGGGGGTGCCGACGGTGAAGCTGATCGCGGCGTCGCCGGTCCAGCCGTCGAGTTCGGCTCCGCAGTCGATGCTGACCAGGTCGCCGTCGCGCAGCCGGTAGTCGGTGGGGATGCCGTGTGCGACGGCGTCGTTGACGGAGGCGCAGATCGCGGCGGGGAAGGGCGTGGGGGCGAAGGAGGGCCGGTAGCCCAGGAACGGCGAGCGCGCTCCGGCTCCGGCGAGTACGGTGCGGGCGGCTTCGTCGAGTTCGCGCAGGCGGACGCCCACGGATGCCGTCGTGCGGACGGCCGCGAGGGCCTGGGCCACGACGCGGCCGGCTTCCCGCATCGCCTCCAGTGCCGTGTCGGTCTTGATCTCCACCATGTGTCGTGACTCCCTGCGGTGCGGCGGCACTTCCCAATACTTATACCGGTATTAGTATCACAGGCATGGTGAGAGTTCCGCTGAGTCCGCAGGAGCGGCAGCGCGGTGAGCGCTTCGGGAGCCTGCTCCGTCAGGCCCGCGGCGACCGCAGCATGGTCGAGGTGGCGGCAGCCGCCGGGGTGTCCGCCGAGACGCTCCGCAAGATCGAGACCGGCCGGGCCCCGACCCCGGCCTTCTTCACCGTGGCGGCCCTGGCCCACGCCCTGGGCCTGTCCCTGGACGAGCTGGCCGCCGCCTGCGCGGAGGACACCGGGGCCGGCGAGGGCGGCCAGCGGGCCATGTCGGCGTGACCGGCGTGACCGGCGGGCCCGCGCCGTTCGGGAGTCCGTCACCCCGACCGCGGCCGGGGTGACGGGCGGCCTTGACCTCAAGTGCGGTTCACCTCCTACCGTCGTGACGGTCAAGCCTGTCCCCGTCCGGATCGGAGCACCGCAGCCATGACGTTCACCCCCGAGGAGCTCGACTACCTGGCCGGACAGCGCCTCGGCCGGCTGGCCACCGTCGGTCCGGACGGTTCGCCGCAGGCGCGGCCGGTCGGCTTCCGGCTGAACGAGGACGGCACCGTCGACATCGGCGGGCCGGCCATGGCCACCAGCCAGAAGTACCGCAACGTGGTCCGCGTCCCGCAGGTCTCCTTCCTGGTGGACGACATGACACCGGTCGACGCCCCGGATGCCGCGGCGCCCGGCTGGGGACGCGGGGTGGAGATCCGCGGCCGGGTGGAGCTGCTGACGGTGGAGGTCCCGCCGGTGGCGCCGGGGTTCTTCTCCCACGAGATCATCCGGGTGCACCCCGAGCGGATCATCAGCTGGAACCTGGCCGAGAAGGGCAGCGCCGGGCGCGACGTCACCCGCTGACCGCAGCGGGGGCCGTCCCCCCGGCCGGGGCAGCGGCCGGGGGGACGGCCGGGGGAACGGCCCCGACCCGTCAGACCGCCGGTGGGTCGACCAGCCGGGCGCCGTCCGTCAGCATCCCCGCGCGTTTGACCGTCCGGAGCACCGGCACCACCTCGACCTGCTGGACGGCCTTCAGTGCGCCGATCCGCTCGGTGAGGTAGCCGTAGAGCGCGTCGGTGTCGCGGCAGACCACCACCGCGAGCAGGTTGGCGGAGCCGGTGATGGCCGCCGCGAACGGCACCTCCGGGTGACCGGCGAACGCGGCGCCGGTGGCGGCCAGTTCCGCCGGCGGCACCGACACCAGCAGCGCGGCCTCGGCCTGGAAGCCGAGCAGGACCGGGGCGATCTCCACGTCGAAGTAGATCGCGCCGCCGTCCCGGAGCTGCTCCAGCCGGCGGCGCACGGCGGACTCCGACAGCGCGGTGGCGCGGGCCAGTTCGGGGTAGCCGGCCCGGCCGTCCCGGCCCAGGACGGCGAGCATCGCGAGCGCCGCCTCGTCGAGGTCGATCCGCGTGCCCGGGCCGAACACCCAGGGCCGTTCCAGGGCTCGGACCTGCTGTTCGGTCAGGATGTCCAGGCCCGCCCAGTGGCCGGGACCACCGATGAAGGTGCGCAGGATGCTGTGCGCGGAGATGCCGGTGACCCGCCGGGTGCCGGGCAGTTTCTGGAGCAGCAGGGCGTCCCGGTCGCCCCGGTTGCGGGCCCGGCTGATGCAGTGGATCTCGGTACCGCCGGAGTTGAGCGTCACCCAGGCGATGTCCGGCCGCCTGGCCAGCCCGTCGGCGACCTGGACGGCGGCGTCCGGGGTGCACTGCACCCGCAGCCAGGACTCGTACAGGCCGACCCGGTGGCCGACCGGCAGGCCGACCACCCGCAGCAGGCCGGCGGTGCGCAGCCGCCGGTAGCGCCGGATCACCGTCTGGTCGGAGACCTCCAGCACCTCGGCCAGCCGGCTGAACGGGGCCCGGCCGTCCATCATCAACGCCTGCACGAGGGCCTTGTCCAGGCCGTCCAGCTCCTCCACGTCATGCATGGTTTCCATCATTCCACGGCGCCTGGTGTCGGATTCCACCGCGACACCGGGTCCGGATAGGTGGATCCGTGATCGGGTGACAGGTTCTCCGGTGTGGAAGAGGGCGGTGGACGCCCCGCCGTGAGGACGGCGAGCACGACGAGGACGAGGAGAATCCGATGCGCAAATGGCTGCCGCTGATCGCGGTCTGCCTGGGAGCGTTCATGCTGCTGGTGGACGTCACCATCGTGACGGTCGCGCTCCCCGACATGGCCACCAGCCTGCACACCACCTTCGCCGACCTGCAGTGGGTGATAGACGGCTACGCGCTGGCGCTGGCCGCACTGCTGCTCGGTGCCGGATCGCTGGCCGACCTGGTCGGGCGGCGCCGGGTGTACGTCGCCGGGCTGGTGATGTTCGCGGTCGCCTCGCTGGCCTGCGGCCTGGCCTCCGGGCCCGGGCAGCTGATCGCCTTCCGGGCGCTGCAGGGCGTGGGCGGCGCGGCGATGTTCGCGACCACGATGGCGCTGCTCAGCCACGCCTACCAGGGCCGTGACCGGGGTGTCGCGTTCGGCGTCTGGGGGGCGGTGAACGGCGCCGCCGCGGCGGCCGGGCCGATCGTCGGAGGTCTGCTCACCGAGCACCTGGACTGGCGCTGGATCTTCTGGGTCAACCTGCCGGTGAGCGTGGTCGCCGTGGCGGTGACCCTGCGGGTGGTCAAGGAGTCCCGCAACCCGCACGCCGCCGGGGTCGACCTGCCGGGGACGGTGTCCTTCACGCTGGCGGCCGGCTCCGTCACGTACGCGCTGATCAAGACCGGGGACAACGGCTGGGGTTCCACCACCACGCTCGGCCTGTTCGGCTTCGGCGCGCTCGCCCTGCTGGCCTTCGTCCTGATCGAGGCCCGCAGCAGCCGGCCGATGCTGGACCTGCGGCTGTTCCGCAGCCCCTCCTTCGTCGGGATCATGATCGGCGGACTGCTGCTCTCCGCCGCCGCCTTCGCCTACCTGGTCTACGCCTCGCTGTGGCTGCAGTCGGTGCGCGGAATGGGCCCCGTGACGGCCGGTCTCGCGCTGGTGCCGATGAGCGTGCTGGCCTTCCTGACGGCCGGGATCGGCGGGCGGCGTCTGCACGGCGTCCCGCCGCGGCTGACCATCGGCGGCGGACTGCTGCTGATCGGTGCCGGCGCACTGCTCCAGGCCGTCATCGGCCCGGACTCCGGCTGGAGCGTGCTCGCGGCCGGTCTCGCCGTCAGCGGGGTCGGGGTCGGCCTGGCCACCCCGGCGATGGCCGCGGCCGCGATGGCCGCCGTGCCCCCGGCCCGGGCCGGCATGGCCGGCGGGGCGCTGAACACCGCCCGCCAGCTCGGCCACGCCCTGGGCATCGCCCTGCTGGGCGCCGTCTTCCAGGCGGGCCTCACCCGTTCGCTGGAGCACGGCACCGGCACCGGCACCGGCGACCCGCACGGCACGGCGCAGGCGCTCAGCGGCGGGCAGGCCGGCGCGGTGGTCGCCCGGGCGGCGGACGGTGCGCGCCCGGCAGTCGAGCACCTCGTCCGCACGGCCTTCGCGGACGGCCTGCGGGACACCTTCCTGGTGTCGGGGGCGTTCGGGCTGGCGGGCGGCGTCCTGGTCCTGCTGATGCTGCGCCGCCCGGCCGCACCCGCGGGCGCCCCCGCCGGTGACCCGGCCGCGACCCTGGTGGGCGACCCGACCGGGGCCCGGCACTGACCGCCACCCGCGCCGCACCGCGCCGCGCCGCACCGCGCCGCACCGCGCCGGCAGCCCCGGCCGCCCGCTCGTACGCCAGGCGGGCGGCCGGGGCGGTGGCGAGAATGGAGTGATGTCCCGCCTCGACTGGAGGCTCCATGGTGAGCGAGGACGACCCCCACCGCCGGCTCCCGCCGGCGGCCTCCCCCCGCTGGGGACGGCTGGTCGTCTGCGCCTACGTGCTGATCGCGCTCGCCCTGCTCGGCGACATCCTCACCGCGCCCGACGTCACCTTCTCCCCCCTCCTGGCCGCCGTGCCGGTGCTCGCGGGCACCGGCACCCGGCGGGCCTGGGTACCGCTGGCGGCGGGCTTCGCTGCCCTGGCCGGGGTCGCGGTGCTGGCCCTGCTGAACAGTCAGGTGGACTCCGTGGTGCACGCGACCTCCGCCGCGGCGGTCGCGGCGGTCACCGTCTCCAGCGCCGCCTCGGTCGCCCTGGTGGCGGACCGGGAACGGCGGCTGGCCGAGCTGCGCTCGGTGGCCGAGGCCGCCCAGCAGGCGCTGCTGCGGCCGGTCGAGCCGCGGGTCGGCGGGCTGGAGGTCGCCGTACGGTACGCGCCCGCCATGGCCGAGGCCCGGATCGGCGGGGACCTCTACGCGGTGGTCGACTCGCCGTTCGGGGTGCGGGTGCTGCTCGGTGACGTCCGGGGCAAGGGGCTCGGCGCGGTGGAGACCGCGGCGGACGTCATGGGGGTGTTCCGGGAGGCCGCCGTCTCGGAGGCCGACCTGTCGGCCGTCGCGGGCCGGCTGGACGCGGTGGTGGCACGGCGGCCCGGGGACGAGGAGTTCGTGACCGCCGTCCTGGTGTCCGTCCCCGCCGACGGCGCACCGGCCGGGGTGGTCAACTGCGGCCACCCACCGCCGCTGCTGCGTACCGGCCGACTGGTCAGCGAGGTGGATCCGCCCGCCTGGTCGCCGCCGCTGGCCCTGCTGGGGCTGACCGGCGGACGCTACCCGGTGCAGCAACTCCCGCTGGAGGCGGGCGACGTGCTGCTGCTCTACACGGACGGGGTGTCCGAGGCCCGCGACGCGTCCGGGACGTTCTACCCGGTGGCCGAGCGGCTCTCCGCGATGCCTCCCGCGGAGAGCCCGGAACCGCTGCTCGACCGGCTGCTCGGCGACGTCCGCGCGTACACCGTGCACGGGCTCACGGACGACGCGGCGATGCTCGCCCTGACCCGGGCGCCCTGACCAGACCCCGACGGCCCGACCCGGGCTCGCCGACCGTGGGGCCGGGGCGCGGCCGTCAGCGGCGCAGCGTGGCGCGGGCCGAGGCCGTCGAGCCCACCAGTGCGCCCGACGACCCGGGCCTGGCCGCCACCACGCCCGACACCCCCGCCGAGGCCGCCGTCCGCGCCCGGGCGACCCGCAGGGCCCGGCGGTCCAGCGCCCGGCCGAGCACGTACCAGACGGCGACCGCGTAGGCCCAGCCGGCCAGGATGTCCACGATGAAGTGCTCGGCGCCGTAGACCAGGGTGAAGGCCATCGCCAGCGGATAGGCGGCCAGCACCACCCTCGTCCAGCGGCCCGCGCCCCGCCAGAAGAACAGCGCCAGCAGCATCGGGTACGCGGCGTGCAGCGAGGGCATCGCCGCGACGTCGTTGGCGAACTGGCTGCCGTTCTCGAAGACCGACCCCGCCCGGGGCAGCCCGCTCTGGTTGAGCACGTCCGAGACGATCCGGGTGACCGCGGGCATGTGGCCCTCCTGGGCGGTCAGCCACGGCGGATCGGCGGGGTACAGCACGTACGTGGCGAAGCCCGCGAAGGTGACCGCGAGGTAGAGCGCGAGCAGCCGCTGGAACCCCCGGTAGCGGCGCTTCCAGAGCACCGCGAGCACCAGGAAGACCGCGAAGAAGTGGGACATGTAGACCAGCACGGCCAGGTAGTCGTACCAGTGCGCGTCGCCCGGCGTGTAGAGCCAGTGCTGGAGCCGGACCGTCCAGGTCGCCCCCGCGCCGAGGAACCTGTCGATGCCCAACTGCGGCTCGTAGCGGACCGGCCAGGGGGTGTGCGCGCCGTAGCCGCGCAGCAGCGAGTAGGCCCAGACCACCGCCATGACGGGCACCCAGTCCCGCAGGACCAGCAACCAGCCGTAGCGGCCGCCACTGTGCACCGACGCGGCCACCAGCGCCGCGATCAGCCAGCAGAACACCACGTCGTTGGCGTACGGCAGGCCGTAGTTCCACAGGTACCAGGCGAACGCGAGCGCGAACAGCGGCCAGGCCAGCAGGCGCGGGCGGAGGAACCGCCGTCCTGCCCGGTCCGCTCTGTCCGGCCCGTCCTGCGACGGATCGTTCCGGGTACCCGAATGTGCTGGTCGGAGCAGGTCGGTCATGGCGCCCGAAGCTAGCACCGCATTCTTTGAGGAGCCTCGGGAAACCTCGCGCCACACCCAGGAAACAATCAGGAGACGAACCGATGACGGTCGGGCACCGGAGGCGCTCGCCCCCGCCCGGTCCGGGGCACCGGTCGGGCGCCCAATCTCCAGCCGCTTGTGTTCCACCATGGGACCTGCGCTCGGGGGGGACGGACTCCTCCTCCGAGGCTAGCCCGGGCACGGCACCCCCGCCGCGCCGGGACGGCCGGCCGGGACGCCCCGTGGCCGGCCGGTCACCGCATCACCCGGACGAGTGAGGGCGCTCGGGGCCCGGGACGACCCGAACGGTCAGGCGGACTCGATCCGTTCGACGATCAGCTCGCACAGCTCGTGGGTGCGCAGCGCGTCCTGCGCCGACAGGGTCTTCCCGGCCCGGACGGCGTCCAGGAAGCCGGTCACGATCTGCTCGATGCCGCGCTGGCGCGCCACCGGCACCCAGTCCCCGCGGCGGCGGACGCTGGGCTGGCCCTTGTGGTCGATCACCTCCGACAGGTTGACGACCACCCGCTTGGCGTCACCGCCGGAGACCTCCAGCACCTCCTCGGTGGAGCCGCTGACCCGGTTCATGATCCCGAGTGCGGTGAAGCCCTCGCCCGCCAGCGTCAGCACCAGGTGCTCCACCAGGCCGCCGCGGGTGCGCGCGCGGACGTCCACGTGCTCGATCTCGCCGGGGACCAGGAAGCGCAGGGTGTCCACGACGTGGATGAAGTCGTCGAAGACGACGCTGCGGGCGGCCTCCGGTAGACCTTCCCGGTGCTTCTGCAGCACGATCAGGTCGCGCGGGCGCTCGGCCGCGAGCAGGTAGCCGGGGGCGTGCCGGCGGTTGAAACCCACCATCAGCGACCGCCCGCGGCGGTCGGCCAGGTCGACCAGGTGCCGGGCGCCGTCCAGGTGGTAGTCGAGCGGCTTGTCCACGTACACGTCGATCCCGGCGGTGAGCAGCTGCTCGACGATCGGCACGTGCTGGTCGGTGGCGGCGTGCACGAAGGCCGCCCGGATGCCGCTGCCGATCAGCTCGCCCAGGTCGGTGTACCGCTGCGGCAGCCGGTAGGTGTCGCCGATCCGGTCGAGCTTGGCGCGGTCGCGGGTCATCAGCCGCAGGTCGATCCCGGGCTGCGCGGCGAGCACCGGCAGGTAGGCCTTCTGGGCGATGTCGCCGAGGCCGATCACCCCGACCGCCAGGGGCGCGCTGTCGGGGTCGAGGTGGTGGTCGCTCATCGGGGCGCTCCTGCCGGGATGGGGTGGGCGGCCGGGCACGCTGACCAGGCCCGATCATCCGGCAGCATATGCCAGGCGCGTCGCCGATCAGTCAGGATGCGGCTGGAACTGCCGACTTGGCGGACCGCGCCCGGGAATCGCCGCCGGCCGCCACAATGGGGGGATGACGACTGCGCGTTGGAACGGCGAGATCCTGGCGGTCAGCGACCGCACCGTCCTGGTGGAGGGCAACCACTACTTCCCGCCCGACTCCGTCCGGACGGAGTTCCTGGACGCGTCCACCACCACGACGCACTGCTCCTGGAAGGGCGCGGCCTCGTACTACACCCTGCGGGTGGCGGGCGCGGAGAACCCGGACGCCGCCTGGTACTACCCCGACCCGAAGCCGGAGGCCGCCCACCTGGCCGGCCTGGTCGCCTTCTGGCGCGGCGTGGAGGTCGGCACGGACTGACCTGGCGGCGTTCAGGCGTCCGCCAGGCCCGCCGCGGCCTCGGTCAGCGCGGCCAGGACCGGCCGGATCAGCGGATGCTCCTGGGCGCCGCTGCGCACGGCCGCGAACACCCTGCGGGTGGCGAGAGCGCTGTCCACCGGCCGGACCGCCACCCGCGACAGGTCCGTCCCGCGCAGCGCCGAGCGCGGCACCAGCGCCACCCCCGCGCCCGCCGAGGCCAGCGCCACCACCGCCCGGAAGTCGTCCGAGGAGTGCACCAGCCGGGGCTGGAACCCGGCGTACTCGCAGGCGAGCAGCACCACGTCGTGGCAGGGGTTGCCCGGGTACGGCCCGATCCACGGCTCGGCGGCCAACTCGGCGACGGCGACCGGCCCGGTGCCCTGCGCCAGCGGATGGCCGAGCGGCAGCACCGCCTCGAACGGCTCCGCGTACAGCGGCACCCGGGTCAGCCGCAGGTCGTCCGCCCGCGGGGCGCCCCGGTACTCGACGGCCACCGCGATGTCGGCTCCGCCGTCGAGCAGCATAGGCAGGCTGGCGTCGCCCTCCGCGTCCAGCACCTTCAGCCGCACGCCGGGCGCGGAACCGGCCAGCACCGCGATCGCCGGCGCCAGGACCAGCGCGATCCCGGTCGCGAACGCCGCCACCGTCACCTCCCCGGCCGCCCCGTCCCGGTACGCCGCCAGATCGGCCTCGGCCCGCTCCAGCTGGGCGAGCACCGCGTCCGCGTGGGACAGCAGGATCTCCCCGGCGGCCGTCAGCCGCACCCCCCGGCCGTCGCGCGCGAGCAGGTCGTGCCCGGTCTCCAGCTCCAGCGCGGCCAGTTGCTGCGAGACGGCGGAAGGGGTCAGGAAGAGCGCGGCCGCGGCGGCCGTCACGGTCCGGTGGTCGGCCACGGCCCGCAGGGTCCGCAGCCGTCGTGCGTCGATCACCCGGCCATTGTGCCAGCGTGCGGGGGCGCTACGGCGCGGGCGGTGGGAGGAGGCAGGGAGTGGTGACCCGCAGGAGCAGGTGATCGGCGCCTCCCGCAGTCGACTCCACCGTGACGGTGTAGTCGCTCGGGTGCTCGGCGTCGAGGATCGTGTCGGGCCTGCCGTCGAGCAGTTCGCGGTACCCCGTGATGGTGAGGCCCTCCCGCTGGAGCACGGCGCGGACCTGTCGGACGACCTCCGGATGCCGGGCGAGCGGTACGGCGCTGTGGGCGGAGTACATCAGGAAGTACCGGTCGTCCGGGGCGTGCTCGCCGTTCCGTCCCGTGCAGGGGCTGAAGAACGGTCGGACGGTGGCGGGGTCGATCCGGATGCCCGCGCTCCCGGCCAGGTGCTCGGTCAGCTGTCGCGCCCAGGCCTCGGCCTCGCTCCTGGCCTTGACGGGGAGCGGGTCGTCCTTGCCCGGGCCGGTGGTGGACATGCACGCTCCAAGGGTGAGGGTGAGGGTGAGGGCTACGACCGCACCGGGCGCACGCGCGCCACGACGGCCCGTCGCCGCAGGGGAGTCGGGAGGCGGCTCGGGACGTCCTCGGGGAGGCCGCGGCACCGTCGTCAGCGCGGGATCTCCGGCACGAGCTTCGGTTCCCTGCCCGCGATGATCCGGCCCTGGCCGGCCAGGCTCTCGCTGCCGGGCTTCCAGTAGCCGCTGTGCCCGCTGGTGTCGATCGCCAGCCGGTGGGCCCCGAACTCCCTGGACTGCGGCTCCGCCCCGAGGACGGTGCCGGCGACGGCCTGGATCCCGTCGTCACGGGCCGTGCCGACCCAGACGTGGCCGGGGTCGATGCCGAGCTGGGCGGCGCTGTCGACTCCCATCCCGGGGCTGGCCAGGCTGATGATCTCGTCCGCCCCGAGCCCCCCGCCGCCGCGGGCCGCGGCGCCGACGGCGTAACTG
This sequence comes from Kitasatospora sp. NPDC088346, assembly GCF_044740765.1. Classification (NCBI taxonomy): domain Bacteria; kingdom Bacillati; phylum Actinomycetota; class Actinomycetes; order Kitasatosporales; family Streptomycetaceae; genus Kitasatospora; species Kitasatospora sp. NPDC088346. The sequence goes on along the minus strand of NZ_JBIURH010000052.1, from coordinate 28,954 downwards.
CCGTAGCTGTGCCCGATCACCGTGAGGTGGCCGGGCGAGCCGTCCGGACGGGCCGCCCGGACGCCCTCCGTGAAGCGGCGCATGGGTTCGGCGGCCTGGTCGCCGCGGGCCGAGGTGGCCACGCTGCCGTTGCCCCACTCGGGGGTGTCGTACCCGAGCCACGAGATCACCGCGACCTTCTCCCCGGGGCCGGCCGAACCCTCCGCGGCGCTCTGCAGGCCCTTGATGTGGTCGATCTGCCCCGGGACGCCCGCGAGCACGGTGTTGGTGCCCGGGACGAAGACCGCGATGTGCCGGGCGTCGTCCGGGTTGCCGGTGGAGACGATGGCGCGGCCGTCCCCCTCGGGGTCGATGCCGAGCAGCAAGAGCCGGTGGGCCTCGTCCTCGCCGTCGTTCTCGTCGAGCCTGCGCCGGATCGCGGTCAGGGCGGCCTGGCGCTCGTTGTAGGCCTCGTCGGTGATCCCGAAGTCCGCGGGGTTCCCCTGCCGGAGGGCGTCGAGCCTCCGGTCGAGCACCAGACGGTTGGCCCGGTCGCGGACGGCGGCGGGCAGGCCGTCGAGCCGGCCGATCTCCTCGGGGTGCAGGGCGAGTTGGCTGCGCTGCTGGTCGGGGCTGAGGGACCGCCACCAGGCGGCCGACCGTCCGGGGTCGCTGCCGTCGGGGACGGACGGGTCGACCAGGCCGAGGCCGCCGAGGACGGCGGCGGTGTCGGTGGCGGTCTCGGCGCTGGCGCCGAACGCACGGGGGCGGGTGAGGATGTCCCCGTCGAGCTGCGCGAGGGCGCTGCGGCCCTGGTCGCTGGCCTCCCGGGCGGCCCGGAGTGCGGCGTCGATCCGTTCCTGGAACTCGCCGGCGCGGCGGGCGAGTTCACGGCGCGGGGCGGCGGCGTCGGGGTCGTGCCGTTCGGCCGGGTCGACGGGTGGGAGGCCGACGGTGCCGACGGCGGACACCGGCAGTCCCCACTCCCCCGCGCGGTGAACGGCGTTGAGGAGGTTGGTCTGCGCCTGCCGCATCCGGTCGGCGACGGTGTCCAGGGCGAGCGCCGCCGCCTCGGCCTCCACCCTGACGATGTCCAGTTCCTGTTCGGTGCGCTCCATGCTCAGGAACGCCGCCTCGGCGTCGCGCCCCTGCCAGCTGTGTCGCAGCGGGCCGTCGACCGTCGTGCGGTGCCGGTCGCCGGCGTCCTCGACGGCGTGCGCCAGCCCGCGCCAGGCCGTGGCCGCCGCCCGCACCGCGTCCGGGTCGAAGGCCACCAGCAGTCGGTAGAACTCGCTCACCGGCCCACCGGAGCCTTCCAGGCGTCGGCGATCCGGCGGTCGTTGACCTCGTGGTTGTGGGCCGTGGTCTCCAGGTTGGCCGCGGTGTCGTCGAGGCGGCGGCGGACCGCCGCGAGCGGGACGGCCCAGCCGTCGCCGAGCCGGTGCAATCCCTGGGCGAGCGACCAGCCGGCCAGCCGGCCGGCCGCCGCGGCACTGCCGACGAGGGCGGTGTCCACCGGTGCGGCGAGTTCCCGCCCGAGTGTCCTGGCCACCGCTGCCGAGGCCCTCAACTCCCCCGGCGCGACCTTGATTCCGCTCACTCCCGCCCCTCCCGCCGACACCGCTGCGTGCACCAACCTACACAGTCGGCGACGGAGCGTGTCCGGCCGGACACGATCGGGGCAATCGCGCGTCGGGAAGCTGACGGAGACGCCCGACGGACGGCGCGGGCGGGTGCCCGGCCGTCCGTCGGAGGGGAGTCGGGGTCGCTCAGGCCTCCAGGGCGGCCCGGGCGTCGATGAAGGCGGCGACGGCGCGCTCGACGTCCTCGGTGGAGTGGGCGGCGGAGAGCTGGACCCGGATCCGGGCGGCGCCGTGCGGGACCACCGGGTAGGAGAAGCCGATGACGTAGACGCCGCGCTCCAGCAGGAGTTCGGCGAGCCGGCCGGCCTTGGCCGCGTCGCCGATCATCACCGGGGCGATGGCGTGCTCGCCGGGGAGGATCTCGAAGCCGGCCTCGGTCATCCGGCGGCGGAACAGCTCGGTGTTGGCGGCCAGCCGCTCGCGCAGGTCGCCGGACTTCTCCAGCAGGTCGAGCACGGTGAGCGAGGCGGCCGCGATGACCGGGGCGAGCGAGTTGGAGAACAGGTACGGGCGGGAGCGCTGGCGCAGCAGGGCGACGATCTCGCGGCGGGCGGCGACGTAGCCGCCGGAGGCGCCGCCGAGGGCCTTGCCGAGGGTGCCGGTGATGATGTCGACGCGGTCCATCACGCCGTGCAGTTCGGGGGTGCCGCGGCCGTTGGCGCCGACGAAGCCGACGGCGTGCGAGTCGTCGACCATCACCATGGCGTCGTAGCGGTCGGCGAGGTCGCAGATCTCGCGCAGCGGGGCGATGTAGCCGTCCATCGAGAAGACGCCGTCGGTGACGATGAGCCGGCGGCGGGCGTCCTGGGTGTCCTTGAGCTGCTGCTCCAGGTCGGCGAGGTCGCGGTTGGCGTAGCGGTGGCGGCGGGCCTTGCAGAGCCGGATGCCGTCGATGATGCTGGCGTGGTTGAGCGCGTCGGAGATGACGGCGTCGCGCTCGTCGAGGAGGGTCTCGAAGACGCCGCCGTTGGCGTCGAAGCAGGAGGAGTACAGGATCGTGTCCTCCTGGCCGAGGAAGCCGGAGAGCCGCTCCTCCAGCTGCTTGTGGACGTCCTGGGTGCCGCAGATGAAGCGGACCGAGGCCATGCCGTAGCCCCAGCGGTCCAGGGCGTCCTTGGCGGCGGCGACCACGGCGGGGTGGTCGGCGAGGCCGAGGTAGTTGTTGGCGCAGAAGTTGAGGACCTCTCCGGAGCGGCCGGCGACGGCGACGGCGGCGCTCTGCGGGCTGCCGATCACACGCTCGGGCTTGAACAGGCCGGCCTCGCGGATCTCGTCGAGGGTGGTGACGAGGTCGTCGCGGACGTTGTCGAACACAGGGGCTCCTGGGGGTGTCGTCGAAGTGGCGCCGTCCGCCCGCCGGGAGGGCGGGACCACGACGACACGACCTGGCTGCGGGTCAGGGGACGGACGGTCCGGTCTCAGGCGGTCCAGTCGAGGATGACCTTGCCGCAGTTGCCGCCGGCGGCCTCGTCGAAGGCCGCGGCGAACTCGGTGGCGGGGTAGCGTCCGGTGATCACCGGGCTGAGGTCGAGGCCGCCCTCCAGCAGGACGGACATGGCGTACCAGGTCTCGAACATCTCGCGGCCGTAGATCCCCTTGATGGTGATCATCGAGGTGACGATCCGGGCCCAGTCGACGGGGAACTCGTCGGCGGGCAGGCCGAGCATGGCGATCCTGCCGCCGTGGGTCATGTTGGCGATCATCGACTGCATCGCCTCGGGACGGCCGGACATCTCCAGGCCGACGTCGAAGCCCTCGCGCAGGCCGAGCTTCTGCTGGCCCTCCTCGATGGTGTGCTCCGCGACGTTCAGCGCCAGCGTCACGCCGACCTCGCGGGCCAGGTCGAGACGGTACGGGGAGACGTCGGTGATCATCACGTTGCGCGCGCCGGCGTGCTTGGCGACGGCCGCGGCCATGATGCCGATCGGGCCGGCACCGGTGACCAGCACGTCCTCGCCGACCAGCGGGAAGGACAGCGCGGTGTGCACGGCGTTGCCGAACGGGTCGAAGATCGCGGCGACGTCCAGGTCGACCGGCACCCGGTGCACCCAGACGTTGGAGGCCGGCAGGGCCACGTACTCGGCGAAGGCGCCGTTGCGGTTGACCCCCAGGCCGACGGTGTTGCGGCACAGGTGGCGACGGCCGGCGAGACAGTTGCGGCACTTGCCGCAGACCAGGTGGCCCTCGCCGGAGACCAGGTCGCCGACGTTGATGTCGGCCACGGCGGCGCCGATCGCGGCGACCTCGCCGACGAACTCGTGGCCGAGCACGAGCGGGGTCTTGATGGTGTTCTGGGCCCAGCCGTCCCACTTGCGGATGTGCAGGTCGGTGCCGCAGATGCCGGTGCGCAGCACCTTGATCAGCACGTCGCCGGGGCCGATCTCGGGCTCGGGGACGTCCATCAGCCAGAGCCCGGGCTCGGCCTTCTGCTTGACGAGTGCCTTCACGGGGTAGCTCCTGACGCACGCGGGGACGGGCCTGGTGCAGCCAGGCCGAGACCGCCCGATCCGTGGCACGCGTGAGGGGCGCAGCCGACCGGGCATCGGTAATCTGCCTGGTCGGAGGGGGTCCGGTCCATCGAGGAATTCTTAACGGCGGCCACAGCAGGGCTTCACGATCGTGCCCGAGCTGGGGGCGCGCGGTATCGGTGGTGGCCCCGGGTCCACCCGTTCGGCTCAGCGGGGGCGCCGTTCACCTCGGTTCTCCGGGATCGGGCCGGGAGGCCGGAGCGGGGAGCGGCGCGGGGGACAGAGCGGGGGACAGAGCGGGGAACAGGGCTGGGAACAGGGCGTCCAGGGCGGCCGGGAAGGCGCGCTCGGAGGGGGCGGCGAAGCCGATCAGCAGGCCTCCGGGGCGGCCGGCCGGGTCGTGGTGGAGCTCGGCGAGACCCCGCAGGGCGACGCCCCGGCGGGCGCAGGCGGCCAGCACGGCCGGCTCGTCCGGTCCGTCGGCGGGGAGGGTGAGCAGGGTGTGCAGGCCCGCGGGGACGCCGTGGGCGGTGAGCACGGGCCCGGCGGTGAGCGGTGCGGCGGTGGTCGGCGCGGCGGCGGCGGTCGGTACGGCGGTCTCGGCGGCGGCCAGCCGGTCGAGGAGTAGTTCGCGGCGCCGTCGGTAACGGATCCGGGCGGCCCGGACGTGCCGCTCGTAGGCGTGGGTGGCGATCAGCTCGGCGAGGACGAGCTGACCGAGCGCCTCGGTGTACAGGTCGTCCGCCTCCTTCGCCCGGACGACCTCCGGCACCAGCGCGGGCGGCAGTACCAGCCAGGCCAGGCGGAGCGCGGGGGCGAGGGTCTTGGACGCGGTGCCGCAGTGGACGACGTGGTCGGGGGCCGCGCCCTGGAGCGCGCCGACCGGCCTGCGGTCGTAGCGGAACTCGCCGTCGTAGTCGTCCTCGACGACCGTGCCGCCGGTGGCCCGGGCCCAGCCGAGCAGCCGGTGGCGGCGGGCCGGGTGCAGCGGCACCCCGGTCGGGTACTGGTGCGAGGGGGTGAGCAGGACGGCGTCGGTCCGCCGGGTGAGCTCCTCGACGCGGGCGCCGTGGGCGTCGACGGGCAGGGAGGTGACCGTCAGCCCGGCCCGGCGGATCACGTCGCGGTGCAGGTTGTGCCCCGGGTCCTCGGTGGCGACGGTCGTGGCGCCGCGGGCCCGCAGCACGGCGGCGAGCAGGCCGAGGGACTGGTAGAAGCCGGACGTGATCACCACCCGGTCGGCGGTGGTGATCACGCCCCGGGTGCGGCCGAGGTGGTCGGCGAGCGCGGTGCGCAGCTCGATCCGGCCCTGCGGGTCCGCGGGGCCGAACACCTCCGGGCGGGCGCGGTCCAGGACCCGGCGGGTGGCGGCGAGCCAGGCCCGAGCGGGGAAGGCGCTCACGTCGGGCCGGCCGGCGCGCAGGTCGTGGCGGGGCTCCACGGAGTCCGCCGCGACCGGGACCGCGGGGCCGGGCCGGGCCGGCGGCAGGTCGGCGACGGTCGTCCCGGAACCGGGACGGGCCGTCAGGTAACCCTCTTCGACCAGCTGGTCGTAGGCGGCGGTCACGGTGCCCCGGGCGAGGCCGAGGTCCGCGGCGAGTCCGCGGGTGGAGGGCAGCAGGGTGCCGGCGGCCAGCCGGCCCGAGCGGACGGCCTCGCGCAGGGCGTTCTCCACCGCGCTCCGCCGCCCGCCGGCCGGGTCCAGGTCGAGGTGGAGGTCCGGGCGGGAACTGGACCAGGAAGACGGCACGGAACCGGATCTTAACGGTGGTCCGGTCGCGCTCGTAGGTTCGTCCCCGGGGCCTGGAGCCCGGACGTACGACGAAGGGATTCGGCAGTGATCGTGATCGCCCACCTCAGCGACCTCCACCTGGACGGTGGCGTGCGGGCCGAGGAACGCGCCCGGGCGGTGCTGGACCACCTGGAGGGGCTGCCGTTCGAGCTCGCCGCCCTGCTGGTCACCGGCGACGTCGCGGATCACGGGCTGCCGGCCGAGTACGAGCAGGCGCGGCGGCTGCTGGTGTCGCGGCACCCGGTGCTGGTCGGCCCGGGCAACCACGACGAGCGGGCCGCGTTCCGCACCGTGCTGCTGGGGCAGGCGGGTCCGGCGGGCTCGGCCGACGCGGCGGGTCCGGCGGGCTCGGCCGACGCGGCGGGTCCGGCGGGCTCGGCCGACGCCGCGGGTCCGGCGGGCTCGGCCGACGCCGCGGGTCCGGCGGGCTCGGCCGACGCCGCGGGTCCGGCGGGTCCGGTCAATCAGGTGCACCGGGGCGACGGGTTCGTGCTCGCGCTGTGCGACTCCTCGGTGCCCGGCCGGGACCACGGGCTGCTGGACGACCGGACGCTGGCCTGGCTGGAGGAGGAGGTCGCCGCCACACCCGCCGGGGTGCCGGTGCTGGTCGCCTTCCACCATCCGCCCGCGGCGCTGCACGAGCCGTTCATCGACGGCATCCGGCAGTTCGGCGAGGAGCGGCTCGCCGAACTGGCCCGGCGCCGGCCCTCGATCGCCGGGTTCCTGTGCGGTCACGCGCACACCCCGGCCGCGACCACCTTCGCCGGGCGGCCGCTGCTGGTCGCCCCCGGGGTCACCTCGACCCTGCGGCTGCCGTGGGAGCGGCGTGCCCACCGGGAGGACGTGGTGCACCTCGACCTGCCGCCGGCACTCGCCTTCCACGTGCTGTCCGCGGACGGTCGGCTGACCACGCACTTCCGGACGGTGCCGGTGCGACCCACACCCGGGGGATTCACTAAACCGGTCTAGTGTCCGGGGTGCCCGCGCGGGCTAGACTCCGGTGTCGGGACGCCGGCACCGGCGGCCCGCCCCAGACCGCCCCCGACCCACCCCGCGACCCGACCGCCGCGCCCGAACCCCGGCGGCCCGGCCTTCCGGCAGTGACCAGCGCCCGTGTGCACGGGCAGAGGAGCCGCGTCCGTGTCCAGACCGACGATCGCCGACATCGCCCGCCGGGCGGGGGTCTCCAAGGGCGCCGTCTCGTTCGCGCTGAACGGACGGCCCGGCGTCAGCGAGACCACCAGGGAGCGGATCCTGCGGGTCGCCGAGGAGATGAACTGGCGCCCGCACAGCGCGGCCCGCGCCCTCGGCGGTGCCAGGGCCGGGGCGGTCGGGCTGGTGCTCGCCCGGCCGGCCCGGACGATCGGCGTCGAGCCGTTCTTCGCCCAGCTGCTGTCCGGTCTGCAGGCCGGACTGTCGGCCCACGCCGTCGCGCTGCAACTGATGGTGGTGGAGGACACCGCCGCCGAGGTCGACGTCTACCGCAGGTGGGCCTCCGAGCACCGGGTGGACGGCTTCATCCTGGTCGACCTCCAGCTGCGCGACCCGCGGATCGAGGTACTGGAGGAGCTCGGCCTGCCCAGCGTGGTGCTGGGCGGCCCCGGCCGGCACGGAACGCTGCCGAGCGTCTGGGCCGACGACCGCGAGGCGATGCTGTCGATCGTCGACTACCTCGCGGCGCTCGGCCACCGCCGGATCGCCCACCTCGCCGGACTGCCCGCCTTCCAGCACACCCAGCGCCGGATCCGCGCGCTGCGGGACGCCTCGCGCCGGCTCGGCCTGGAGGAGGCGGTGTCGGTGCCCACCGACTTCAGCGACGCGGAGGGCGCCGCGGCCACCCGGACGCTGCTGGCCCGGGCCGGGCGGCCGACCGCGATCGTCTACGACAGCGACGTGATGGCGGTGGCCGGGCTGGGGGTGGCCGCCGAGATGGGTGTGTCGGTGCCCGGCGACCTGTCCATCGTCTCCTTCGACGACTCGGTGCTCGCCCGGATCGTCCACCCCGCGCTCACCGCCCTCTCCCGGGACACCTTCGCGCTCGGCGAGCAGGTCGCCGGCGTGCTGCTGCGCGCGGTCGCCGACCCTTCGTCCGCCGAGGACCTCAAGACGCCGACGCCGCGTCTCACCGTCCGGGAGAGCACCGCGCCGCCCGCTCTTGGCAGGCCCACTAAATCGGTTTAGGCTCCGATGGGCGAACGGTGAAGGAGCCGGCTCCGACCGGACCGCCGTACCGCGCCGTACGCACGTCGGGGCCCGCGCGGGCCCCGACCGGCCGCAGGAGGACGCGCGTGACGACGCAGCACCCGCCGGGCACCGACCGGCTCAGATTCGGCGCCGACCACGTGCCCTCCGCCGGCCGGCTGCGCAGTTGGCTGGACTTCTCCGCGGATGCCGCGCGCCGCGACTTCGAGGATCTGGCCGGCCTCGGCCTGGACCACGTCCGGGTCCTGCCGATCTGGCCCTGGATCCAGCCTAGCCGCTCCCTGATCCGCCGCAGGGGCATCGACGACCTGCTCGAACTGATCGACGTCGCCGCTGAGTTCGCGTTGGAGGTGGCAGTCGACCTGTGGCAGGGCCACCTCGCCAGCTTCGACCTCCTGCCGTCCTGGGTGCCCGCCCGGCACCAGTACGGCGTCCGCACCGACGCGCTGGTCCGCACCGGGCTGACCGCCTACGTGGAGCAGGTCTGCCGGGCCGTCGCCACCCGGGCGAACGTCTTCGCGGTCACCCTGGGCCCCGAGGCCGACCACCTCCGGCCGGCCGAACGGGTGGACCCGGCCGAACGGGACGACCGGGCCGAACAGGACGTCCGGACGGCCGAGTTGCTGGCGGCCGCACGGGCGGCGGCACCCCGCCTGCTGACCCTCTGCCCCCTGGACGGCGCGGCCCGCCACGGGCCCGGGCAGCCCGTCACGGGCGGACCGGGCGGCCCCGTCACCGTCCGCACCCGGGGGTACGGTCGCATCGGCGCGCGCGAGGACCCACTCGGCCCGGCCGCCACCTCACACGCCGACTACCTGGTGGAACTCGCCGCGGCCAGCTCGGCCGACCCGCTGCGCCCGGTGTGGCTGCAGGAGGTCGGCGTCCCGCGGCCGGAGGTCCCGGCGACCGAGGCCGCCGCCGTCCGTCTGACGATCGACCAGGTCGCGGCCAACCCCGCGCTCTGGGGAATCACCTGGCGGTGCTCGCACGACACCGACCGCCGCGCGGCCGGCTTCCCCGACGTGGAGGGCGAGCACGGTCTGTTCACCGTCGACCGCCGCCGCACCCCGGCGGCGTCCCAACTCGCCTCCCGCATCGCTGAGCTGCGCGCCCGGCGGGCACTCGCGGTCGACCGTCCCGCCCTGGTCTGCGACCTCGGCCCGGACACCCCGCCCGGGCACCGGACGGAGCTCGCCCCCGGTGGCGCCTTCCACGCCGAGTGGGTACGGCTGCGCCGGGCCGGGCCGCTCGCCGTCCTGCCGGCCCACCGCGCCGAGGACGGCGCCTACCTGGCCGCCCGGCGGATCGGCACCGTCCTCGCCCGCACCTGACCACCGTGCCCGATCGCTCGACCGTCACGCCCGACCGCCCGACCGCCCGACCGAGAGGAAGCCCGCCCGTGCCGGTCACCATCACCGCAGTCGAGAGCACCGACCTGTTCACCGGGTCCGAGGAGGCGCCCCGCCAGGTGCTGCGGGTGACCCTCGACGGCCCGCCCACCCCGATCACCGTCCGCGGGCCGGGCGTCGAGGGGGCGGCGACCGGCACGGGGGTGGTCGAGGTGCCGCTCACCGTCCGCGATCCGGTGGCCGGCACCGAGCGCCCGGTCACCGTCACCGCCGGCCCGGCCCGGGTGCGGGCCCGGGTCGAGGTGGCCGAGCCGGGCTGGACGATGTACCTGGTCTCGCACTTCCACTACGACCCGGTCTGGTGGAACACCCAGGCCGCGTACACCTCTCCGTGGGAGCTGCTATCCGGCGACGCCACCACCAGGCCGCTCTGGGAGCGCAACGGCTTCGCCCTGGTCGACACCCACCTCGACCTGGCGCTGCGCGACCCGGTCTACAAGTTCGTGCTGGCCGAGATCGACTACCTGAAGCCGTACTTCGACCAGCACCCCGAACGCCGGGCCCAGCTGCGCCGGTTGCTGGCGAGCGGGCAGGTCGAGCTGGTGGGCGGCACCTACAACGAGCCCAACACCAACCTGACCGGCGCCGAGACCACCATCCGCAACCTGGTCCACGGCATCGGCTACCAGCGCGACATCCTCGGCGGCGACCCGCAGACCGCCTGGCAGCTCGACGTGTTCGGCCACGACCCGCAGTTCCCCGGCTACCTGGCCGACGCGGGCCTGACCGGCAGTGCCTGGGCGCGCGGCCCGTTCCACCAGTGGGGGCCGATCCAGAGGAACTTCGGCGAGGCCAAGGACGACGCGACGCTGATGCAGTTCCCCAGCGAGTTCGAGTGGCTGTCGCCCTCCGGCCGCGGGGTGCTGACGCACTACATGGCGCACCACTACTCGGCCGGCTGGTGGCTGGACTCCTCGCCCGACCTCGCCACCGCCGAGCGGGCCGTGTACGAGCTGTACCGCAAGATCAAGCCGGTCGGCGCCACCAGGAACCTGCTGCTGCCGGTCGGCACCGACTACACGCCGCCGAACAAGTGGGTCACCGCCGTCCACCGCTCCTGGGCCGCCAAGTACGTGTGGCCCCGCTTCGTCTGCGGCACCCCGCGCGAGTTCCTCACCGCCGTCCGCGCCGAACTCGCCGCCACCGGGCGCCGTCCGAGCCCGCAGACCCGCGACATGAACCCGGTCTACACCGGCAAGGACGTCTCCTACATCGACACCAAGCAGGCCCAACGGGCCGCCGAGGTGGCCGCGGTGGACGCCGAGAAGCTGGCCACCCTGGCCGCGTTGCAGGGTCTGGGCCGCTACCCGGACGCGGCCCTCGACAAGGTGTGGCGCCAGCTCTCATACGGCGCCCACCACGACGCGATCACCGGATCCGAGTCGGACCAGGTCTACATCGACCTGCTCGGCGGCTGGCGCGAGGCGCACGACCTCGCCGCCGAGGTCCGCGACACCGCCCTGGACGCGCTGGTCGCCCGGATCGACACCACCGGCGAGGGCACCGCCGTCGTCGTCGCCAACACCCTCTCCTTCGAGCGGACGGCACTCACAGCCGTCCGTCTGCCGGAGGGCGTGCGGGGCGCCCGGGTCCTGGCCGACACCGGCGCCGAGGTGCCCAGTGGCGTCGACCGCGGCACCCTGTGGTTCCTCGCCGAGGACGTCCCCGCCCTCGGCTGGCGCAGCTGGCGGCTGCTCGACGCCCCGCCCGCGCCGCTGTGGTCCGCCGCCGACGGACTCACCGCCGAGAACGGCCGCTACCTGGTCACCGCCGACCCGGTCCGCGGCGGCGCGCTGACCTCCGTCCGGGACAAGGCGCACGGCCGCGAGCTGATCCGGGGCGGCCAGGTCGGCAACGAGCTGCGGGTGTACCAGGAGTACCCGCAGCACCCGGACTTCGGCGAGGGCCCGTGGCACCTCGTCCCGCGCGGCCCGGTCACCGGTGCCTCCGCGGCGCCCGCGACCGTCCGCCGCGAGACCGGTCCGCTCGGCGAGCGCCTGGTGGTCGCCGGCACGGTCGACGGCATCGGGTACGAGCAGACGGTGACCCTGTGGCAGGGCGTGGACCGGGTCGACTGCCGGACCAGGGTGGTGGACCACGCCGGGGCCGACCGGCTGCTGCGGCTGCGGTTCCCGGTCGACCTCCCCGGTGCCCTGCCCGTCAGCGAGGTGGCCGGCGCCGTGGTCGGGCGCGGCTTCGCGCTGCCCGACGTGGACGCCGCCGAGGCGCCGTGGACGCTCGACAACCCCGCCAACACCTGGTTCGGCCTCGGCTCCACCGCCCGGGTCTCGCTGACCGGTCCGGCCGGCGAGGTGCTCGGCGACCGGGCGCTGGGCGTCGCCGAGGTGGTGGTGCCCGACCAGGCGTCGGCCGCCGACGCCCGTGACCTGGTGGTCGCGCTCGCACGGGTCGGGGTGACCGCCACCACCGGCAGCGCCGACCGGGCCCGCTACGGCTGGCTGGACGTCGACTCCAACCTGCCCGACGTCCGGATCGTGCTCGGCGGCCCGGAGACCAACCCGGCCGCCCGGGAGGTGCTGGAGCGCGCCGGCGCCCAGTACGCGGCTGCGCTGGCCGCGTACGGCCGGGTCTGGGTGCCCGCGGACAAGCCGCTGCACGAGGTCTGGCAGCCCAACGCCGACCTGCGCGACCTGCGGGCGCTGCCCGCCCTGGTGGTCACCGACCCGGCCGGGCTGGCCGAGGACCTCGCGGACGCCGTCGTGCAGGCCGTCTGCCCGGGACAGCTGCCCGCCTCCGAGCGGCTCACGGACCACACCGTCGCGCTGCTCACCTACGGCCTGCCCGGCTTCGCGGTGGACCCGACCGGCGCGCTGCACCTGTCGCTGATGCGCTCCTGCACCGGTTGGCCGTCCGGTGTCTGGATCGACCCGCCGCGGCGCACCGTTCCGGACGGTTCGTCCTTCCAACTCCAGCACTGGACGCATGAGTTCTGCTACGCACTGGTGTCCGGCGACGGGGACTGGCGGGCGCTGACCCTCCCCGCCCAGGGCCAGGAGTTCAACCACCCGCTGCTCGCCCGCCCGGTCCCCGCCCACCCGGGGCCGCTGCCCGGCACCCGCGCCTGGCTGCGGGTCGAACCGGCCCGGGAAGTGCTGCTCGGCACGCTCAAACCGACCGGCAACCCGATCGCGCACGGCTCCGCCACCGCCTCCGACCCTGCCGACGGGGTCACCCTGCGGCTCGTCGAGTCGACCGGTCTCGGCCGCACCGCCACCCTCAGCGGCGCACTGCGGCTCACCGCACCGCACCGTGCCGACCTGCTGGAGCGACCGGTCGCCGCCCTGGGCGAGGGCGTCGAGCTGGCCGGCTCCGAGGTCACCACCGTCACGGGCCGCCCCGAGCGGGCACGCTCGGACGGGCTGCCGCTCGGGCCGACCGCCGAGGCCGCCCAGCCGGTGCACGCCCGCTACTGGCTGCACAACCGCGGCCCCGCGCCGATGGGCTACCTGCCGGTGTCGGTGGGCGTCTCCCCCGGCCTGCTGCGGACCGGCGGCGAGAGCGTCGAGCTGTCGGCGGTCCTCTCCTCGCACCTGCGGGACGCCGAGGTCGAGGGCGCCGCCGAGGTCCTGGCACCGGAGGGCTGGGCCGTGAGCGTGCGCCGCCGGCCGTACCGGCTGGCGGCGTCGGGGCAGTTGCGGTTCCCGGTCACCCTGACGCCGCCGGCCGGGGTCGAGCCCGGCCTGTACTTCGCCGCGGTCAGGACCGGGTACGGCGGGCAGGTGATCGAGGACGTGGCCACCGTCGCGGTCGGGGAGCTGCCCGCGCTGCTCCCGGCGCCCGGGGACGCCCCCGAGGACTGGACGGCCGCCCAGGGCACCACGTCCGCCGCCGCGCGGGAGACCGGGCTGACGGTGGCGGCCACGGCCGCGTCCGTGCGGATCCGGCCCGGCGGCCGGGCCGCGCTGCACCTGGTGCTCACCAACCGCACCCGCGGCGAGATCCGCGGCGAACTCCAGGTGGTCGCCCCCTGGGGGATCTGGGAGACGGTCGCCGCCCCGGTCCGCGGCTTCGCCGTGGCCGCCGGGGAGGAACGGACCGTCACCTTCGAGCTGGCGGCGCCGCCGGACGCCGAACCGGGCGCGTACTGGGCGCTCACCAAGGTGATGTGGTTCGGCCGCTGCCAGTACTCGCCGACCGTCGAGCTGGTGGTGGCGCCGTGAACGACGACACCCACGGAACCCACCACCACAGCGGGCCGCGCCCCGACGTCCTCGGCCTGCTCGACGGCCGGCCGCTCGCCCGCACGGAGCTCGACCGCCGGCTCGCGGCGCTGCGCGAGGGTCCGCGCTCGGCGGCGCTGCCGGTCGAGGGCAGCGCCGAGGACCGTCAGCTGACCCGCTGGGTCGCCCAGGTGGTCCTCACCGAGGAACTGTGTGCGGCCGAGGCCGCCGAACGCGGCCTGGACTGCGCGGACCCGGCCCCCGTCCGGCTGGACCAGCGGGCCGCCGTCGAGCTCGGCTCCATCACCGCCGCCGCGTACGAGGGCAGCGCGGCCGTCCGCGCCGTCTACCGGGCCGTCACCGCCGGTACCGAGGTGGCCCCCGAGCACCGCCGCGCCGACCCGCCGGAGCCGGCCGGCGAGGTCTGGCGGCTGGCCACCCCCGACGGCGAGTTCGAGGCCGATCCGGACAGCCTGCCGGCCACGCTGGCCGCGGCGCTGCGGACCGCCCCGACCGGCCGGCCGGTCGCGGCCGGTGGCTGGCGGGCCACCCTGCTCGGGCGGCACGCCGTGCGGGAGCACCCCGGCGACGCCGACGACCGGTTGCTGGACTCCGCCCGCCGGACGGCGTTCGCCCGCTGGCTCGACCACGCCCGGGCCGCCCGCCTCACCCTCGTCCCCGGGCTCGAACACCCCGGCGACCCCGCCCAGCCCGACAACCACCACCGGCACTGACGGATCCCGTCTTCTGACGGATCCTCAGAATTACTCGGTACACCGTGGAAATACCGCTCACCCGTACCCCAAGACGGGCAAAACGACCACCCCGCAATCACGATCACGCATCGCCCGGAAATCCGACTTGACCCCCCGTTCGGCGAAGCCGTAGGTTCGCCCCGCTCAGCAGCCATGAAAATAGGAGCGGCACCGGTGGACTGGTACCTCGCAGTACTCAAGAACTACGTCGGATTCAGCGGCCGCGCGCGCCGCAAGGAATACTGGATGTTCGCCCTCGTGAACATCGCCGCCGTGATCGTGCTGGCGATCGTCGACGGTGTCGCGGGCACCTCCGGTCTGCTCGGCGGCATCTACGCGGTGGCCGTGCTGCTCCCCGCGCTCGCCGCGGGCGTCCGCCGCCTGCACGACACCGGCCGTTCCGGCTGGTGGCTGCTGATCTCGCTGATCCCCGTGGTCGGCCCGATCATCCTGCTGGTCTTCCTGGCCACCGAGGGCCAGCCGAACGACAACCAGTACGGCCCGAACCCGAAGTCGGCGGACGCTGTCCTCGCCTGACGCCTCCGGTGAATTGCCGGGCCCTGCCGATTCGGCCGGGCCCGGCTTTTTCGCACTTCCGGACCGACGATTCGTCAGTTGCCGGGTGAATTCTTCGGGAGCGGATCGTGGGACGTGTTGTCCCGCCGTTCATTTTCCCATCCCCCCACCCGCGAAGTCGTCCCGCGGCCGGTCCCGAAACGATAGTCGGGGAGTTCGATGCCCCCCGCCTTGGCGAACTGCGCGGCCAGCAGGTTCCGCATCGGCCAGCGGTTCATCGAACGCATCGACGCCGCCCGCAGCCTGATCGCCAGTGCGCTGGACGGCGCGAAGCCCGCGGCGCCGCCGGGCGGCAGCTGCTGGGCCTGCCGGACGTACGGCTGCAGGACCTCGTCGTACCGCCGCAGGGCGGCCCGGTGGTCGCCGGCGGCCGCGGCCAGCTCCCCGGCCAGCACGTAGGCGCCGACCAGCGCCAGGCTGGTGCCCAGCCCGGTGAGCGGGGTGGGGCAGTAGCCGGCGTCCCCGAGCAGCACCGCCCGGCCGCGCGACCACCCGTCCAGTCGGACCTGACCCATCGAGTCGAAGAAGAAGTCGGAGCTGGTGCGCATCTGCGCCAGCAGGCGGGGCACCTGCCAGCCGGCCCCGGCGAACCGGCGCTCCACCAGGTCCATCTGGGCGGCGACGTCCCGGCGGTGGTGGTCGACGGGCGGCCCGCGGAAGCTCAGCCCCGCCTTGACCTCGCCGGGTGCGCGGCCGGGCCGGGCCGAGGCGACCAGCCCGCCGGGCGCGTTGTACATCCGGAACCAGCCGTCGAGGTCCTCCCCGCCGGTCCCGGTGAACCAGGCGGTGTGGACGCCCAGCGGCCGGACGAACTCCGGCTCCGGCCCGAAGGCGAGGGCCCGGACCACGGAGTGCAGCCCGTCCGCGCCGACCACCAGAGCGAACCGGCGCGGGGCGGCCTTCTCGAACGCGACGGCCACCCCCTCGCCGTCCTGCTCCAGCGCGCGGATGCTGTCGTCGAAGCGGTACTCGACCTCGGCGGCGGTCGCCTCGTACAGAATGCGGGCGAGATCGCCGCGGAGGATCTCGATCTCGGAGACGATGCCCTCCCCGCCGAAGCTGTCCGCGGGCATCCGGGCGGTGATCCGGCCCGCGGCGTCCATCAGGGCCAGGCCGCGCTGGTCGACGCTCGCCGCCCGGGCCCGGTCCATCAGGCCCATCCGCTCGACCACCGTCCGGCCGGCGCCGCGCAGGTCCACGGTCTGCCCGCCGGGCCGCGGCGCCGGCGCCCGCTCGACCACGGTGACGGCGAAGCCTGCCCTGCGTAGCCAGTACGCCAGGGCCGGGCCGGCGATACCGGCGCCGGAGATCAGTATGTCGGTGTTCCCCATGACGTCGAATGTACGGCGTACGCAAGTGGTCGGCAAGCCATAACCAGCGCACTGAGCAGCCGACTTGCCGGTCGGTGCACTAGTGCGGCGGCCGTCCCGCGCGGCGCTCCGGCCGCTGCGCCGGGCGATCACCGCTGCCCGGCGGCTAGAGTGGCGACTCCGAGGTGCACTAGTGCGGTGGAGGTGTCCGGTGGACCAGCGGGGAGGCTCGCGCCGGGAACGGATCGTCGCCGAGCTGCGGCAGCGGATCGACACCGGCGCGCTCGCGCCGGGCGACCGGGTGCCGTCGACCCGGGAGATCACCCGTCACTGGGGGGTGGCGATGGCCACCGCCACCAGGGTCCTCGACGAGCTCCGCCGGCAGGGGCTGGTCCACGCGGTGCCGGGCGTCGGCACCGTCGTCACCACCCCGCCGCCCGGACGCGCCGAACCGGCCCGCCGCAGACCCGCACCCGACCACGCCCTCACCCCGGAGCGGATCGTCGCCGCGGCCGTGGCCGTCGCCGACACCGAGGGAATGGCCGCGGTCTCGATGCGCCGGGTCGCCGGCAAACTCGGCGTCGCCACCATGTCGTTGTACCGGCACGTGGCGGACAAGGACGAGCTGCTGACCCGGATGATGGACACGGTCTGCTCCACGTGGTCCTTCCCCGAGCAGCCGCCGCGAGGCTGGCGGACCCGGCTCGAACTCGCCGCCGGCCTCCTCTGGGACACCTTCCGCCGCCATCCCTGGCTCGCACCCGCGATGTCGCTGACCCGCCCTCAGCCGCTGCCCGGCGCGGTGCCCCTGACCGAGTGGGTGCTCGCCTCGTTCGACGGCCTCGGCCTGGACCTGCACACCTGTTTCACCACCCACCTGGTGCTGCTCAACTACGTCCGCGGCACCGCCGTCAACCTGGAGTCGGAGGCCGAGGCCGAGGCGCTCACCGGCCTCGACAACGAGCAGTGGCTGGACACCCAGGAACCCGCCCTCCGGGCCCTGCTGGCCACCGGCCGGTTCCCCGGCCTCGCCCGGATCACCACCACCGGGTACGACTTCGACCTCGACCGGCTCTTCGAGTTCGGCCTGCAGCGCATCCTCGACGGCATCGCCGTGCTCGTCGAGGCGCAGCGGCCCTGAGCGGGAAAAACCGTTGCGCGCGAGACGCCGGCTTGCCAGGGTACGGGCGTCACGCAACCAGCCGAGAGGAACCCATGCCGTCACCGTCCGGATTCAGCTACGACCAGCGCCCCGACGGGACCGTCGTGGTGTGGCACCACGGCAGGGTCGCGGCGAAGCTGCGCGGCCCGCGCGCCGTGGAGTTCGTCGAGGAGGCCGAGTCGGGTGACGCCCAGCTGGTGATGGCCCGCTGGACGGGGCACTACAAGCACGGCAACGAGCGGACCGCCAGGCAGCACCCGCGCAACCGCCGCTGAGGCCCGCCCGCGCCGGCGGCCGCCGTCACCGGGTCGGCCCGAGCAGCTCCGCCAGGTCGTACGAGACCGGCTCCGCCAGCTGCTCGTACGTACAGCCGCGCGGCTCGCGGTCGGGCCGCCAGTGGCGGAACTGGGTGGTGTGGCGGAAGCGGCTGCCCTCCATGTGGTCGTAGGCCACCTCGCAGACCCGCTCGGGGCGCAGCGGCACCCAGGAGAGGTCCTTCTTGCCGGTCCAGCGGCTCTGCCCGCCGGGCAGCCGGGAGGAGGCCTGGGCGCTCTCGTCCGTCCAGGCGGCCCAGGGGTGGCCGGCGAAGGTCTCCATCCGGAGCTCCTGGAGCTCCTCGGCGAGTTCCCGGCGGCGGGCCATCGGGAACGAGGCGCAGACGCCGACGTGCTGGAGGTTCCCCTCCTCGTCGTAGAGGCCGAGCAGCAGGGAGCCGACCACCGGTCCGCTCTTGTGCTCGCGGTAGCCGGCGAGCACGCAGTCGGCGGTGCGCTGGTGCTTGACCTTGAACATGGTCCGCTCCCCCGGCCGGTAGGGCTGGTCGAGGGGCTTGGCGACGACACCGTCCAGCCCGGCGCCCTCGAACCGGGTGAACCAGGTGCGGGCGAGCTCCAGATCGGTGGTGGCGGGCGCCAGGTGCACCGGCGGGGCGGCGCCGGCCAGCGCCTCGACCAGGGCGGTCCGGCGGTCGGCGAGCGGAAGGCCGTCCAGGGCGCGGTCGCCGAGGGCGAGCAGGTCGAAGGCGAGGAAGGACGCCGGGGTGCGCCCGGCCAGGGTGCGGACCCGGGAGGCGGCGGGGTGGATGCGTTCGAGGAGCTCCTCGAAGCGCAGCCGGCCGTCGCGGGCGATCACGATCTCGCCGTCCACCACGCAGCGTTCCGGCAGCTCGCTCAGGCAGGCCTCGACCACCTCGGGGAAGTACCGGGTGAGCGGCTTGCCGGTGCGGCTGCCGAGCTCGACCTCGCCGCCGTCGCGGAAGACGAGCGCCCGGAAGCCGTCCCACTTGGCCTCGTACTGCATGCCGGGCGGGATCTCGGCGACCGACTTGGCCAGCATCGGCGACACGGGCGGCATCAGGGGTAGCTGCATGCTCCGATGGTGGCCGCCGGGCCGGGCCTCCGCGCGGCGGCGCCGCCCGGTCGGCGTACCGGACGCCCGGCCCCGGCCCGGCCGTGCGCGGCCTGCGTCCCGGCGGCCCAGCGTCCCGAGGTGCGATCCGGCCGGGACGGCCTAGCGTGGGCTGCATGGCAGGAGCTGTGGAGCTGGAGGTGGGCGGCCGGGCGGTGCGGCTGTCCAACCCGGACAAGGTGTACTACCCGGAGCGGGGCTACACCAAGCTGGACGTCGCCACCTACTACCTGGCCGTCGCGCCCGGGGTGCTGCGCGGCCTGCGCGACCGGCCGACCACCCTGCAGCGGTTCCCGGACGGCGTCGAGGGCGAGTTCTTCTACCAGAAACGCGCCCCGAAGGGACTGCCGGAGTGGCTGCCGACGGCCCGGATCGCCTTCCCGAGCGGCCGGACGGCGGACGAGATCTGCCCGAACGAGCCCGCCGCCGTCCTGTGGGCGGCCAATCTGGGGTGCCTGACCTTCCACCCCTGGCCGGTGCGCCGCGACGACACCGAGCACCCGGACGAGCTGCGCATCGACCTGGACCCGCAGCCCGGCACCGACTTCCACGACGCCGTCGCCGCCGCCCAGGAGCTGCGCGGCCTGCTGGAGGAGTACGGGCTGCGCGGCTGGCCCAAGACCTCCGGCGGGCGCGGGCTGCACGTGTACGTGCCGCTGGAGCCGCGATGGACCTTCACCGACTGCCGGCACGCCGTGATCGCGCTCGGCCGGGCGCTGGAACAGCGGATGCCCGGCAAGGTCACCACGGCCTGGTGGAAGGAGGAGCGCGGCGAGCGGATCTTCGTGGACTACAACCAGATGGCCCGCGACCGCACCATCGCCTCGCCGTACTCGCTGCGCCCCCGCCCGGAGGCCACCGCCTCCACCCCGCTGCGGTGGGAGGAGCTGGGCGAGGTGAAGCCGACCGACTTCGACCTGCGGACGGTGCCCGAACGGTTCGCGGACCTCGGTGACCTGCACGCCGACATGGCGGAGCACGCCTTCACCCTGGACCGGGTGCTGGAGCTGTACCACGAGCAGGACCAGGGCGACATGCCGTACCCGCCGGACCATCCGAAGATGCCGGGCGAGCCGGCCCGGGTGCAGCCGAGCCGGGCCCGGAAGGGCAGCTGACCCGTCGAGAGCCGTCAAAGGGTCCGGGCGGCGACGCGGGGTCGCCGCCCGGACCCTTTGGGACCCTTTTCGGAGCCTTTCGACGGGTCAGCCCAGGCGGTGGCGCGGCCGGCCGCCGGCCCGGGCCGCCCCGAGGCCACGGCGGCCGCGGTGCCGCGAACGCCGTTCCGGGCTGGACGCGGTGACGACCGCGGCGAGGACCATCGGAGCCAGCAGCAGGACCATGACGAGATTCATCGGTACCTCTCTTCTGTGCGCATCCGTGATCCACGTCTGCCCCCGAACCCGGCACGTATACGCAACGTCCCCTGGTCGGCCGAGCCGGCGGCCCCGGCTCCCGGTGCGGGCCGCCCGCGCCCGGAGCTGACGGCTCTGCCACAATCGACGGTGGACGACCGACCACGGGGAGGACCGGTGCACAGTCCCGGGCAGCTCCACCGCCGCGCAGGCGGTGCGCCGTGACCGCGGAGCGCGAGGCGCGGTTGGTCCGCCGGTTCGGGCCGCAGGCGCTCGGGTGGTACCGGGAACTCCCCTCACTCGTGGCGGAGTTGGCGTCCCGCTGGGGTGTGCGGGTGCTGGACGCCCACGGCGGCGGGACGGCCGTGGTGTACCGGTGCGTGAGCGAGTCCGACGGCGCAGCGGTGTGGCTGAAGCTGACACCCGACCCGCTGATCGCCCGACAGGAGGCCGCCGCGCTGCGGGCCTGGGCCGCGGTGCCGTCGGTGGTGGGACTGCTGGCCGACGCTCCGGCCGTCGGGGCGCTGCTCCTGGCGGGCGTCGAGCCGGGCACCTCACTGCGCGGCGGCCCGTGGCGGCCCGCCGAGGTGGCGCGGCTGCTGACCGGACTCCGGACGCCCGTGGAGCTGCCCGCCGACCTGCCGCGGCTCGCCGAACGGGCCGAGCTGATCCTCGACCTGGCCCGCCGGCGGGACGTACCCGTCCCCGAGCACTGCCGCCGGGCGGCCCGGGAACTGGCCGCCGACGGGCCGGTGGGGCTGGTCCACGGTGACCTGCACACCGCCAACGTGCTGGTCGGCGGGGACGGGCCGGTCGCGATCGACCCGAGGCCCTGCCTCGGCGACCCGGACTTCGACCTGGTCGACTGGGCCCTGGACGGCGTCACCGACCCGGCCGGACTGACCGCCCGGATCGAGGAGTTGACCGTGCTGGTCCCCGGCGCGGACGGCGACCGGCTGCTGGCCTGGTGCCGTGCGCTGGCCCCGCTGCTGCTGGCCCCCGGCCGCGACGACCCGCTGGCCCGCCACCTCGGCGCGGGCTCGCGACCGGTGGGCGGTTGAGCCGGGCCGCGGCCGGATGCCCGGGCCGTGGGAAGCCGGCAGCCCGGCGGCACACGGGTGGCTGAGGTCCACCAACCATCCCGAGCTCCGGGCGTTCCCGGGACGTTGCGCCGCGGTGGGACGTCGAGGTGGGACGTCGAGGTGGGACGTCGAGGTGTGGGACTCCGCGGTGGCCGACGGCATCGCGGGGCTGCTCCATCGGGACGAGCTCGCCGCGGTCCGCCGGGAGCGTCGTCAACCGGTCTGGTCACGACGCCGGGTCCCGCCCGGGAGCCGTTGGCCGGCGGGAGCGCCCGGGCCGTCGGGTGCCGCCGAGGCGGCGGCACCCGACGGCCCGGGGCCGGGTCAGGCGAGGCTGTCGTCGATGAAGGCGAACAGTTCCTCGTCGGAGGCCGCGTCCAGGGTTTCGGCGTCCACCAGGTCGGTGGCCGTGCCCGCGCCGGCGACGGTGGGGGCCGAGGTGTCGGCCCAGTGGGCGGCGAGGGCCTGGAGGCGCATCTGGACCCGGGCCCGGGTGACGCCGTCCGGGGTGGTCACCGCCATCGCGGCCTCCAGCCGGTCGATGCCGGCGAGGACGGCGAGGCCCGGGTCGGCGCCGTCCGGGGCGAGTTCGCGGCGGATGTGGGCGGCCAGGGCGCCCGGGGTCGGCTGGTCGTAGACCACCGACGCGGGCAGGACCAGCCCGGTGACCTCGGACAGGCGGTTGCGCATGTTCACCGCCGTGAGTGAGTCCAGGCCGAGGTCGCGGAACGCCTGGGCCGGGTCGACCTCCTCCGGGCCCGGGTAGCCGAGCACGGCCGCCACCTCGGACCGGACCAGGGCGAGCACGGTGCTGTCGCGCTCCGCCTCCGGGAGCGCGGCCAGCCGCTGCGCCAGGGTGGGGGCGTCCGCCGGGCTCTCCGGCACCGCGTCCGCCGCCGACCGCTCGGCGGGTGCCGGGCGCTGCGGGGCCTGCTCCCGGAACCACGCGGCCAGCGCGGGCAGCGCCGCGGCGAGCGGCTGGTCGCCGTCCAGTTGGACCAGTTCGGCCAGCGCCCGGAGGTCCTCCTGCTGGACGGCCGCCCAGAAGGCGGCGTCCACGCCGGAGCCGGCCGGCTCCTCCACGGCGGCCTCGGGCCAGTACCGGCGGCGCTGGAACGGGTAGGTGGGGAGGTCCACCCGGCGCGCTCCGGTGCCCGCGAAGTACGCCGGCCAGTCGACGGCCGCCCCGCGGGTCTGGGCGGCCCCGAGGGCGGCGATCACGGCCTGCGGCTCGGGGCGCCCCGCGCGCAGCGTCGGGACGAACGCGGCCCCGGCGGCGCTGTCCTGGCCCATCGCGGACAGCACACCGTCCGGACCCAACTCGACGAAGGTACGGACGCCCTCAGCCGCCAGGGTCTGCACGGCGTCGGCGAAACGGACGGCCTCGCGGACGTGCCGCACCCAGTACTCCGGGTCGGTCAGCTCGTCCGACACCAGCGCACCGGTGAGCGTGGAGACGATCGGGATCCGGGGCACCGAGAGGGTCAACTCCTCCGCCACCGTGCGGAACTCGTCCAGCATGCCGTCCATCAGCGGCGAGTGGAACGCATGGCTGACCGCGAGCCGCTTGGTCTTGCGGCCCTGCGCCTCCCAGTCGGCGGCCAGCTCCAGCACCGACCGCTCCTCGCCCGAAACCACGACGGCGGAAGGTCCGTTGACCGCCGCGATCCCGACCCCGTCGGTCAGCAGCGGCAGCACCTCACCCTCGGCGGCCTGGATCGCGACCATCGCGCCACCGCGCGGCAGCGCCTGCATCAGCCGGCCCCGGGCCGCGACCAGCCGCGCCGCGTCCCCGAGGGACAGCACGCCGGCGACGTGGGCGGCGGCCAGCTCGCCGATGGAGTGGCCGGCGAGGAAGTCCGGCCGCAGGCCCCAGGATTCGAGCAGCCGGAACAGCGCCACCTCGACGGCGAACAGCGCCGGCTGGGTGTACGCGGTCTCGTCGACCAGCTCGGCGTCCGCCATCGCCTCGCGCAGCGGACGCTCCAGGTGCCGGTCCAGCTCCGTACGGACGGCGTCGAAGGCCGCCGCGAACGCCGGAAACGTCTCGGCCAACTCCGTTCCCATGGCGACGCGTTGGCTTCCCTGGCCGGTGAACAGGAAGGCCAGCCGGCCTTCGGTGACCGTGCCGCGCACGAGCTGCGCGGAGGAGGTCCCCTCGGCCAGGGCGTCCAGCGCGGCCGCCAGCTCGGCGTCGTCGGCGGCGACCACCACGGCCCGGTGGTCCAGTGCCGCCCGGGTGGTGGCGAGCGAGTGGGCGAGGTCCAGCGGCGCCGGGCGGTCCTGGGCCGCGAGCAGCTCGCGCAGTTGGACGGCCCGGGCGCGCAGTGCCGCCTCGTTCTTGCCGGAGAGCAGCCACGGGAGCGGGCCGGGGCCGGCCGTCGCGGCCGGGACGGGCGCGTCGGTGTCCTGCGGGCCGTCCTCGGCGGGGGCCTGTTCGAGGACGGCGTGCGCGTTGGTGCCGCTGATGCCGAACGAGGAGACGGCCGCGCGGCGCGGGCGGCCGGTCTTCGGCCACGGGCGGTTCTCGGTGAGCAGTTCGACCGCGCCGGCCGTCCAGTCGACGTGCGGCGAGGGCTCGTCCACGTGGAGGGTCCGCGGGAGGACGCCGTGCTGCATCGCCAACACCATCTTGATCACACCGGCGACACCGGCCGCCGCCTGGGTGTGGCCGATGTTCGACTTCACCGAGCCGAGGTAGGCCGGCCGGCCACCGGCGCGGTCGCGCCCGTACGCGGCGAGCAGGGCCTGCGCCTCGATCGGGTCGCCGAGGGTGGTCCCGGTGCCGTGGCCCTCGACGGCGTCGATCTGGTCGGGCGTCAGCCGGGCGGCGGCCAGTGCCTGCTGGATGACCCGGCGCTGCGCGGGGCCGTTGGGCGCGGTGAGACCGTTCGAGGCGCCGTCCTGGTTGACCGCGCTGCCGGGGACGAGCGCCAGCACGCGGTGCCCGTTGCGGCGCGCGTCGGACAGCCGCTCGACCAGCAGCATGCCGACACCCTCGGCCATGTTGGTGCCGTCCGCCGCACCGGCGAAGGACTTGCAGCGGCCGTCGGCGGCCAGCCCGCGCTGGCGGCTGAACTCGATCAGCGTGCCGGGGTTGGGCATCACGGTGATGCCGCCGGCCACCGCGAGGGTGCAGTCCCCGGTGCGCAGCGCCTGGGCGGCGAGGTGCAGGGCGACCAGCGAGGAGGAGCAGGCGGTGTCGACGGTGACCGCGGGCCCCTCCAGGCCGAAGGCGTACGAGAGCCGGCCGGACATCACGCTGGCGGTGTTGCCGGTGCCCAGGTGGCCCTCGAAGCTCTCCGCGGCCCGCACCAGGACCGGCACGTAGTCCTGGCCGTTGGTGCCGACGAACACGCCGGTCCGGCTGCCCGCCAGGGACAGCGGGTCGATGCCGGCCCGCTCGAAGACCTCCCAGGTGGTCTCCAGCAGCAGGCGCTGCTGCGGGTCCATGGCGGTCGCCTCGCGCGGCGAGATGCCGAACAGCGCGGCGTCGAAACGCCCCGCGTCGTGCAGGAAGCCGCCCTCGCGGGTGTAGGCGGTGCCCTCGGCGTCGGGGTCGTCGCTGTAGAGGGCGTCGGTGTCCCAGCCCCGGTCGCCGGGGAAGCCGGAGATCGCGTCGCCGCCGGTGGACACCAGCCGCCACAGGTCCTCGGGAGTGTCGACGCCGCCGGGGAAACGGCAGCTCATCCCGACGATCGCGACCGGCTCACGGGCCTGCTCGTCGAGGTCGCGCAGCCGGGTGTGGGCCTCGTCGAGCTCCTTCAGGACGCGCTTGAGGTATTCGCGGAGCTTGTCTTCATTCGCCATCGGGGAGTCGCCCATTCGGAGAGTCGGGGTGCGGGCCGGGGCCTGTCCGCCAGGCCCCTCGGGGGTCGGAGTGGTGCACGTGCGCTCAGCCCCGGCCGAACTTCTTGTCGATGTAGTCGAAGATCTCGTCGTCGGAGGCGTCGTCGATGACCGCCGCGGCCGTGCCGCCCGGGGTCCTGACCTCGTTCCAGGCGGCGAGCAGGCCCTGCAGCCGGCCGGCGATCCGGCCGTGCGCCGCTTCGTCGGGGACGAGGGCGGACACCTCGTCCAGCGCCAGCGAGGCGAGTGCGGCCTCCAGGCGGTCGAGCTCCTCCAGCAGCTGCGGGGCCCGGTCCGGGGCCTCGGGGACGAGCTCGGTGCGCAGCTGCTCGGCGAGCAGCGCGGGCGTCGGGTAGTCGAACACCAGGGTCGCGGAGAGCCGCAGCCCGGTGGCGGCCCCCAGGCGGTTGCGCAGCTCCACGGCGGTCAGCGAGTCGAAGCCCAGCTCGCGGAAGGCCTGGCCGGCCCCGACCAGGTCGGCCGAGGTGTAGCCGAGCACGGCCGTGACGTGGCTGCGCACCAGGTCCAGCAGCAGCCGGTTCTGCTCGGCCGGGGCCAGCCCGGCGAGCCGCTCGGCGATCGAACCGGACGCGTCCCCCGCGCCCGCCCCGGCGGCGCCCGGCCGGGCCGCCGTCCGGCGGACCGGGACCCGGACCAGGCCGTGGAAGAGCGTCGGCAGGGCGCCGGGGGTGACGGCCAGGGCGCGCAGGGCGCCCAGCTCCAGGCGGATCGGCACCAGGACCGGCTCGTCGGGCACCGTCAGCGCGGCGTCCAGCAGGGCCAGCCCCTGGTCGGCGGTCATCGGCAGGACACCACCGCGCGCCGACCTGGCGATGTCGACCTCGGTCAGCCGCCCGGCCATCCCGCGTTCCTCGGCCCACAGGCCCCAGGCCAGCGACACCGCGGGCAGTCCCAGCGCGCGGCGGTGCCGGGCCAGGGCGTCCTGGAAGACGTTGGCAGCACCGTAGTTGGCCAGGCCCGCGCCGCCGAAGGTGCCGGCGGCGGCCGAGAACAGGACGAAGGCGGCCAGGTCCAGGTCGGCGGTCAGCTCGTGCAGATGGACCGCCGCGTCCACCTTGGGACGCAGCACCCGGTCGATCCGCTCGGCGGTGAGCTGCCCGATCACTCCGTCGTCCAGGACGGCGGCGGTGTGCACGACGGCCGTGAGCGGGTGCCCGGCCGGGACGGCCTCCAGGAGGGCGGCCAGCGCCTCCCGGTCCGTCACGTCGCAGGCGACCAGCTCCGCATGGGCGCCCAGGCCGGTGAGGGTGCGCAAGAGCTCGTCCGCGCCGTCGGCGGCCGGGCCGCGGCGGCTGGTGAGCAGCAGCCGCCGCACGCCGTACTCGGTCACCAGGTGCCGGGCGACCAGCGCGCCGAGACCGCCGGTGGCGCCGGTGAGCAGCACCGTGCCGTCGGGGTCCAGCGCGCGCGGCGCCGGGGCGCCGTCGGCGGCCCGCGCGACCCGGGCCAACCGGGGCACCCGGACGGCGCCGGCGCGCAGCGCGTACTCGTCCTCGCCGGCGGCCAGGACGGCCGGCAGCAGACGGCGGGACTCATCGTGATCGTCGAGGTCGACGAGGACCAGACGGTCGGCGTGCTCGGCCTGCGCCGCCCGCACCAGGCCCCAGACGGGAGCCTGCGCGAGGTCCTGTGCCGGCTCGGCGGCGGCGGGGTGGGTGGGCGTGTGCGGGTCGGTCGCGGACACCGCGCCGCGGGTCAGCAGGACGAGCCTGGCGGCGCTCAGCCGGTCCTCGGCCAGCCAGCCCCGGACCAGGTCGAACGCCCGGTGGGTGGTGGCGTGGACGTCGCCGATCAGGCCGGTGCCGGTGCCCTCCGCGGAGCACGCCGCCAGAACGGTGCCCGGGACCGGATGCCCCGCCTCGACGGCGGCCAGCAGCTCCGCCAGATCGGTGTACGTGTCGACGGCCAGGCCGGAGTGCTCCAGCGCCGGGCCGACCTTGAAGTCGTCCGCGCCCAGGACGGCCCAGCCTCCCGCCGTCCCGGCACCCGCCGGATCATGGGCAGGGGCGGACACCGGGAAGGCCGTCCACTCCACCCGGTAGAGCGAGTCGTGGTGGACGCTCGGTCCGCCCGGCTCGGCCGAGACGGCCCGCAGGACGAGCGAGTCGACGGAGGCCACCGGCGCGCCGGTGCCGTCGGCGACGGTGAGCACCACCGCGTCCGGGCCCGCCGGGGCCATCCGCAGCCGCAGCGAGCCGGCGCCGGCGGCGTGCAGCGTGAAGCCGTTCCAGACGAACGGGCGGCGGCCGACGGGCTCGTCGGATGCCTCCGGTGCGTCCGGTGCGCCGGAGGCGTCGGAGACGCCGGACACCTCGGACCGGTCGGAGCTGTGGCGGGCGGCCAGGCCCAGGGCCTGGAGTCCCGCGTCGAGCAGCGCCGGGTGCAACCCGTAGGCGCCTGCCTCGGAACGCAGCTCGTCGGGCAGCACCACCTCGGCGAAGACCTCGTCCCCGCGCCTCCAGACCCGCTCCAACCCCTGGAAAGCCGGGCCGTACGTCAGGCCGGCCGACGCCAGCTGCTCGTAGTGACCAGCCGTCGACACCTCGACCGCGCCGGCCGGGGGCCAGACCTCGTCGAGCGGACGCGCCTCGGCCGCGGCGACGGCCAGCAGACCGCTCGCGTGCCGGGTCCACGGCCGCCCGTCGTCGCCGGCGTCCCCGGGGCGCCCGTACAGGGCCAGCGACCGTCGACCGTCGGAGGACGGCGCACCGACCACCAGCTGCACCTGGACGCCGCCGCCCTCGGACAGCACCAGCGGCACCTCAAGGGTCAACTCCTCGACCAGGGCACAGCCGACCTGGTCCCCCGCCCGCACGGCCAGCTCGGCGAAGGCCGTACCCGGCAGCAGCACCGTGTCGCCCACCGCGTGCTCGGCGAGCCAGGGCTGCGTACGGAACGACAGCAGACCGGTGAAGAGGAAGCCGCCCGAGTCGGGCAGTTCCAGCGCCGCGCCGAGCAACGGGTGCTCGGCGGGGGCGAGCCCCGCCGAGGCCACGTCCGCCACCCCGCCGACGGCCGGCTCGACCCAGTAGCGTTCGCGCTGGAAGGCGTAGGTCGGCAGCTCCACCGCACGACCGCCGCGGTCGGCCAGCAGCCCCGGCCAGTCGATCCGCAGACCGCGCACGTGCGCCTCCGCGAACGACGCGAACAGCCGCTCCACACCGCCCTCCTGGCGGCGCAGCGTCCCGAAGGCCGCCACCTCACGGCCGGCCGCCTCGGCGGCGTCCTGCACCGCCATCGCCAGCACCGGATGAGCACTGACCTCGACGAACGTACCGAAACCGTCCGCGAGGAGAGTGTCGACCGCCTCCGCGAACCGCACCGTGGTGCGGAGGTTGGTGTACCAGTACTCGGCGTCCATCCCCGAACCGTCGGTGAGCTCACCGGTCACGGTCGAGAACAACGGCACCCGAGCGGAACACGGCCTCACCTCCGCGAGAACCTCCAACAATTCGGCACGGATCGACTCCACCTGCGCGGAATGCGACGCGTAGTCCACCGGGATCCGGCGAGCACGAACACCGTCCGCCTCGCAGGCGGTCAACAGCTCGTCCAGCGCCACCGGTTCACCCGAGACGACCACCGACGACGGGCCGTTCACCGCCGCCACCGAGATCCGCTCCTCACCCCACACCGCGAGCCGCTCACGCACCCCGTCCACCGGCAGGGCGACCGACACCATCCCACCCAGCCCCGCCAGACCACCCGCGATCGCGCGACTGCGCAACGCCACCACCCGCGCACCGTCCTCCAACGACAGCGCACC
>NZ_JBIURH010000051.1:0-50134 GCF_044740765.1 Kitasatospora sp. NPDC088346 | reverse complement strand
CGAGACCGTGCTCCTGCCGAGATCGGTCTGTTCCTCGGTCTTCGCGTCCCACGGTGGATCATCCGCCGGCGCCGTCATCTGCAGGAGCAGCACTTCAACTGTCGTTCGGGTCATGGGCGTTGAGGCAGTCATTATGCGGCCTACTCCGCCACGCCGTAGGTCAAGGATGGACTACGGCATGCGATTGGCACCGCGATGACGATCAACGACCGGCAAACCACCCGGACCACCAGTGCCCGGCCTGGACGGCCTCGGCTCCGGCGCGGCGAGGCTGGCGAGGAGGTGCTCATGGGGCAGGTGGCGGCTCAGCAGGAACGATCTCCCTACATATCAGGGCGCAGCCAGACTGCCCACTGAAAGTCGGCATGGCCATGTCGATCGTGGGGGAGTGATTACCCGCCAGTAATGCAGTCGCGAATCAGTTCCCTTCTGTAGCGCCGTTTTCACGATCATGCTTGGAGGGCCAGGGCTATGCCCTCCCGGCAGCCACACCTCGCCCCGTTCCGGTCCGCCCCCGGGGGCGGTTCTCTGTGGAGGTATGCCCGATGGGCCAGAGCACTGAGCAGTACGGCGACCGGCTGTTCACCCACGACAATGCGGAGGAGAGGGCCCGGCTCGACAGCCTGGCCCTGGCCGTCTCCGGCTTCACCTATCAGGCCCTCGCCTCGCTGGACGTCCCGACGGGCCGGCGACTGCTCGACGTGGGCGGCGGCACCGGCGTGGTCGCCGAACACCTGGCCGCCATGCACCCGGGGGCGGAGACCGTGTGCGTGGACCGCTCCACCGCGCTCATGCGCGACGGAGCCGGCTATACACCGCTGGAGGCCGATGTCTGCGACCTGGCCGTGTGGGACCGGCTCGGCACGTTCGGCCTGGTTCACTCCCGCAACCTGCTGATGCACCTGCGCCAGCGTGACGTCCTGTTCGATCGGATGGTGGACGCCGTCGCCCCTGGCGGCTGGCTGGTGGTCGCCGACCTGGTCGACGCTCCCGACCTGATGCGCTCGCTCGCCTACCGTGCGGTGTTCGCCCAGTTCCGCCGCTACATGGAAGGAGAGCTCGGCACCTCCATGACCTACGGCACCGGGCACGCGCAGCGCCTGCACGATGCCGGGCTGACCAGTATCGGGGTGTCCTACAACGCGCTGGTCGTGGGGCCCGGCGAGCACGGGGCGGGGTTCATGGCGCGCTCGCTGCGGCACCTGTGGCCGGACATGGTGGCCAAGGGCTACGCCCGGGCCGGCGGCGCGGACGAGGTGATCGCCTACCTGGAGGCCGGCCGCGACTGGGACACCGCGATGGGGTTCGTGACGGCATGGGGTCGCAAGGTGTAGCGGCGGCGCGACTGAGGCCACGCGCACCGACGGCCAGGCAATTCGGCCGCGCGCTACGCCGGCAGATCCCGGGTGCACCCGTTCGGCCTCATCCCGGCAGGTACGGCGATGAGACCGAGCCACCGCCCGAGCCACCACCGCCCCCTTCGACGGAAGGGGCGAGGCAACAGCAGCAACTGACCAGGGGGCCAGCAGTGGACGTGCAAGAGGACGTCACACAGCCCGACGAATACCGGCCCGCGACGGCCGAAGCAGATGATCACCCGGCCCAGCAGTCCGGCCGCAGCATCATGGTCCAGCGGCGCGTGGAGTGGTCCGACACCGATGCCTCCGGCCACTGGCACCACGGCGCGACGCTCCGGTGGCTGGAGGCAGCGGAATGCCTGCTGCTGGAACGGCTCGGCGTCCGGCACGCGATCTACCACCGCCTCGTACGAGTCCACCAGGAATTCGACTACCACCATGTGCTCCAGCACATGGACGTCGTCGACACCCACCTGCAAGTCGAGCGCGTCAGCACGACGTCGATCACCTACCGGCTCCGCGTCACGAACCAGGACCGGTGCTGCGTATCCGGACGGATGGTCTGCGTACTCCTGGACCCCGACACACAAAAGCCGACCCCATGGCCGGACGAGCTACGTCACCACCTGGAGGCCCCGGCCGCACTGCCACCCGAAACTCTCAGCAGCAACTGGCCTCAGACCGGAGAACCGTCGAACAAGCGATCAACAAACTGAACAACTCCCCGCCGTCGCGGACACGCCCTGCGAGGCGAGCTTGAACAGGTCGGCGAGGGGCGGCCCGGCGTGCGGGCCGCCCCCATGGGCGTTGGCGCTACTGGCCGGTGAGGGAGTGTCATGAATTCATGACACTCCCCGAGGACCACCTTCAGCACCGCTGATCGGGCCACGCCTTCGCGCGACGGGGCCCACGCTGATGCTCCTATGGGCTGTCAAGTGTCAGTGTTGGGATGGGTGCTTGGGCGGCTTCTACGACGCTGCGATCGGTTGTGGCAGATCAGAGCGTCGGCGAGGGCGGCGGTGACGCGGACGGCTTGATCCGGGAGGTGCTGGGCGATCCAGTTCGCCGCCAGTTGGTAGAAGTCGGTGAGGTCGCGTTCCGCGCCGGCGAGCAGGTGGCGGAGCTCGGCCACGGACAACTCGATCACGGGGCTGTCGCTCTGCTCGTGGTCGACGGTCAGCCGGATGGTGTCGCCGACGAGCTCGGCAAGAGCAACGGGGTTGTGGCCGAACATGGCAGCGCCACTGCCGTCGGCGGCACGGCGGTGTGGCCGGCGGGCCGCTGCTTGACTCCTTCGGGTGAATCCGGGCGGTCGGCCGCATGCAGAACCGATCCGCCTGGAGAACACCCTCCACAGGCGCCCAGGCCCCAGCCGGCCCGGTCCGGGTACACCACCGCCCCGCCGTCCGAGGAACCATCGAAGGGACCCCCATGCGCACCATGCGTGTCCGCACGACGCTCGCCGCCACCACCGTGGCTCTGACCGCGGTGCTCGCCGGTACGCCGGCCCAGGCCGCCCCGGGCACCGGAACGGCCCTCGCACAGCACCGGGACAAGATCGCGTGCCCCCGCGGGTTCGTGTGCATCTACCCCGACATCGACTTCGTCGGCCAGCCCTACGTCAAGCGGGCCGTCGACGGGAGCGTGCGACACCTGCCGGACTACATCCGGGGAGCGGGAAGCTCGGTGATCAACAACAGCGGCCGCACCGCGCGGGTCTACCAGAAGGACAACTACTTCGGCCGGCATGTGTGCGTGGGACGCGACGGCGGCTCCATCAACGACCTGCGCTCCTACCAGCTCAACGACGTCACACACTCATTGAAGATCAACGACACCCTCTGCGGCGCCTAGCCAGCCCACACGGGCCCGTACGACACCGTCGTCCCGTCCCGGCCGGCCGGGACGGGACGGGATGACGGACCACGCTCGCGGCGGGGCCAGTGACGGACCACGACAACTGAAGCTGCCGCAGCGGCGCCGGCGAGGGCGGTGTTGACGGGATCGGCGGCTGGCCCGGCGACACCGCGGAGCGCGACGCCTGCGATCTGCCGGGCCTGGAGGGCCGCCTCGCAAACGCGGTCGGCGACGCCCTGGCCGTGCTGCTCAGCGACCTGCAGGTGCTCTGCTGGGTCGTCACCGTCACACCTCGGAAGCCGGGCGTGCCGGGCGTGCCGGGCGTGCCGGGACGGAGGGCGGTCGAGTCGGGTCAGACGCCGGCCTGCTCGGCGGCAGCCAGCGCGTCCAGGAGCACGGTCTGCTGGACGCTGAGCTTCCCGTCGGCGCGGGCCCCCGCCTGCTTGCGCAGCCACGCACCCGGCCGGAAGGTCGGGTCCGCCTCGCCGCCGGTGCGGTTGGCCGGGCCGTCCAGGGTTCCGCCAGCGGCAAGGTAGGCGAGCAGACGCCGGTACGACCTGTTCCAGTCCGGCTCGATCCGCCACATCGCGTCCAGAGCGGTCAGCTTCGCGTCCTGGGCAGCCGTCAGCTTGGTGTTCTTGCGCTGCCGGCCCATCCAGCCGCCGACGCCGTGGCCGTGGCCGTGGCCGTGGCCGTCGAGCTTCTCGGCGGCCGGGATCGCCAGGTGCCCGTGGAGTGCGGCCCAGGCTCGGGCGTGAGCGAAGCCGCGCTCCCAGGAATGGGCGTGCTTGTCCCAGATCATGTCCAGCTGGTCGAGCTCGTTCACGCGGGCCGCGGCGAGCAGGCCGGCGCCCTTGAGGTAGCGCTGCCGGTCCAGCCAGCTCACCAGGTCGCCGTCGACAGCCTTGTCGGAGGCGTCGAGGTGGCCGTGCCGAGCACGGAACGCGGCCGCCAGCCGGTGCATGCGCTGCCACTCGGTGGCGCGCGGGTTGAACGCCCGCAGCTTCACCGTCTGGAGGATCTGCGCGGCGTGCTTGCGGGCGTTGATCCGCAGCCACTCCACCGGCGACTCCGACGCCGGCTGCCCGACGTCACCAGCCTCACCGGAGTCCTCGCCGGCCTCCGATACCGCAGTGGTGTCCTTCTCCCCCGCCCGCTTGGTGCGCAGCTCGGTGATGCGGCCCACCACCCGCGCGTCGTGGGCGGCGAGGGCCCGCAGGACGCGCCAGATGGTGCGGAAGGAGGACGCCTCGATCTCGTCGTCGGCCTCGGCCTTCACCGCGTCCGCGGCCTCGCGCACCTCGGCCGGGTCGGTGGTGGCGCTGTCGTCGCCGACCGCGGGGGTGGGCAGGTAGACGGGGATGATGACCCAGGAGACCTTGCCCTGCCGGTAGGACTGGCGCAGCGCCCAGCCGACGGCCTGGACGACGTCGATGACGCTCGACTTCGGGTCCGCGAAGACGATCGCGTCCACGGCGGCGACGTCGATGCCCTCGTTCAGCAGGCGGCTGTTGCAGATGATGCAGCACTCCTCGCCCTCCTCGCCGGGCCGCTCGCCGGTGGACGCGGTGAAGGTGGCGAACGCCGCGCGGTCCTTCAGCTTGTCGCTGCCGGCGACCGCGAGCGCGGTCACGCGCTCGGGCCGGTCCGCGGCGGGAAGCAGCTCGGCGGTGGCGGCCATGGTCGTGGCGAACTCGCGGGCGGCGGCGACGCGGGAGTGGAAGGTGATGACCCTGCGGAGCTCCAGGTCGGCGACGGCGCGCAGCACCGCGATCTGCAAAGCGAGGCGCAGCAGTTCCTCGTTGGTGTGCTCCCAGGCTGACAGAGCAACGGGAGTGCCCGCGCCGGTGTACGAGAGCTGGATCGGCCTTGGGGACGTCGGCGAACGGCACCAACGTTCCGCCGACCTCCGCGCTCGCCCAAGCTCAGTGCCGGGCCTGCGACGGCGGTCACACGAACAGCCCTGGCGCAGGGTCATCCACCGAACATTCGCCCCGCCCCGGCCGGAGACGACACCAGCGGAAGAGGTGCGCCGGCGGGCCCAGGAACTGTCCGCCTGCGGCTCCGACACCCGATCCGGCCGCGTACATGGTGACGCCACCGACAGGCCGACACCTCCCGAAACGAGGACAGTCGAAACGTCACTCGGGGCACGCCTCGGACCCAGCCGGCAGCGTCACCACGTTCATCATCACTGTCAGAGCAGCTTGATGGCCGTGATCCACGCCTTGTTGGCGGCGACGACCCCTGCGGTGCTGCCACTCCACTGCCGGGCGGGGGCCCCGTTGTCGGTACGCCAGTCGGCGATCTCCAGCAGTGACGCCGAGTTGAGGTTGGACAGCCCGAGCTCCTTGCGAGACCCGATCTGACCCACGTACAGCCAGCCCTGGTTCCAGCCCTCGGTGCACTCCCACTGGCGGGCGGGCGCGCCGTCGTCCCTGCGCCAGTCGGCGATCTCCAGGCACTAGCAGGCCCGCTGGAGCCACTGGTCGGGGTCAGGGTGCGCGGCCCGGGCCTGCGCGGCGATCTGGTCGCACCACCAGGCGACGGTGGCCCGGGCGTCGCCTGGCTCGGGGACCGGCATGACGAAGTCGGGATGCAGCTCCACCTCGGCCGAGTCGGCGGCCTCGGTGGTGTCGGTGGTGTCGGTGCCGTTGGTGGGGGTCGGTGGGGGTGATCGTGTCGGGCGCCGGGGGATCGTAGACGGCCCCGCCGACAATCGGCTGAGCGGCTCGCGGAGACTCTCCAAAGGTGGAGACGGTGGGTGGGGCCCTCGGGCAGGATGAGCGCATGGATCAGGGGGTGGCGGCCGTCGTGGCCGCAGCAGTGGCGGGCATCGTGGCCGTGACCGGCAGCTTCGTCGGCGTGTGGGTCGGGCGTCGGCAGGTGCAGGACCAGGCGAAGGTCGAACACGGGCAGTGGCTCCGTGGGCAGCGTCAGGAGGCGTTCGTCGACTTCCTCGCCGTCTGGGACGCGACGGTAGGCCAGCTGGCGGGGCGGATGCTGAACCTGTACGAGATCGAGCAGCTCGACAACGAGGACGGGTGGGACGCGGCCGGGGAGCTGAACGCCGAGGAGCTGCACCACGAGCGGCTTCCGGTCGCTCGGGCCGGCGAGCGTGTGGTCATGCTCGGTCCTGAGTCGGTGGCCGTCGCGGCGGCCGGGATGCTGGACGCCATCGACGCTCTCGCCGCAGGTGTGGGGGCCCAGTTCCGCGACCCCAGCGGACGCCCCGGACACGGGACGACCGACGGGTATCACCTGGCGAGCAACTCCGTTGCGGCCCGCCGGAAGGAGTTCGTAGAGCTGGCTGCCACCTTGCTCCAGACCGCCCCGGACGCGAAGTCGCGCTAGTTCTTCTCCCCGGCCGGTGGACGGAGCGGGCGGCGTGGCGTTCGGCTGGCGCCGCGGCGCCGGCCCCAATGGCCCGGACGAGCCGATGGGCTCCTACACCACCCCGACTTCACGAGTCGGCCCACACCGTGTGGGCGGCCCGGCGCTCGGCCTCCTCCAGCCGGCGCGACTCGGGGATGGATCACGGGCCGGGCCTGCCCGGGTTGAGGCGCAGCTCACCCGGGAGGCTTCATGAGTAGATCATCGACATATGATGATAATGGGCCTATGCTCGATGCATGACAGACCGTCAAGTGCAGGAGCCGACCCGGCTCGTACTCACCGCGCTGGCCGATGCCCCGCGGCACGGCTACGCGATCATCCAGGAGGTGCTGGCCATCTCCGAGGGCCGCACCCGGCTGCGGACCGGCACCCTCTACACCGCGCTCGACCGACTGCTCCAGCAGGGGCTGGTCCGGATCGACGGCGAGGAGGTGGTCGGCGGCCGCCTGCGCCGCACTTTCGCCCTCACCGAGCAGGGCAAGGACCTACTGACCGAGGAGACCAGGCGGCTGCGGCTCGCCGTCCTGGAGGCCGAACGGCGCCTGGGCGCCGCTCGGCTGCGCCCGAGCGGAGCGAACGCGTGAACGAGCAGCACATCCTGGAGCAGCGCACCCCGCAGGCCGGCCGGCTGCTGATCGGCCTCTACCCGGCCCGCTACCGCGACCTGCACAGCGAGGACATCGCCGCCACCTTCGCCGAGGCCACCGAAGGCCTGAACGGCCGCGCGCTGCTGCGCGAACACCTCGACCTCGCCTCCCACGCCCTGCGCCTACGGCTGCGGATAGCCTCCACCGACCCGGCCGGCCGGATGCTGGCGGGGACGGCCCCGGTCGCGCTCGCCCTCGCGGCGGGGGAGTGCCTCTCGGGGCTGCTCCCGTCCCTGACCGCGCTCGCCACCACCTCCCCGCAAGCCCGTCCTCGCCTGTTCGCCGTCGAGGTCGTCCTGGTCGCGCTGGTCTTCATCCCCTGGATCGTGGCGCTACTCCTCACGGCCACGGGTCGCTGGCGCCGGGCCCGCCCGGTGGCCGTGCTCGCGGCCCTGATCGACCTCGGCGTGGCACTGGTGGTCCTCGGCGCGTACGACCGGGCCCCGGGCGCACTGCTCCGGGCCTGCGCGCTGGCCGCCCTGGTGCTGCTCGCCCCGCCCGACCTGGTGGACACCGGCCGTCGGGGGCGCTGGGAGGCGGTCGCGGTCGCCCTCGCCACCGGGGTGCCGCTCGCGGTGCTGATGGATTCCCGGGTGACCCTGCTCGGATGGAGCTGGTACGAGGTGCCCGCGATGGTCGGCTTCTGGGCGCTGCTGGTCGTCTCGCTGCTGCTGCTGGTGCACCTCTCGGCCCGGCGGCCCGACCGGCTCCGCGCCTTGGGCATCGCGCTCGGGCCGGCGCCCTGGCTGCTGGAGTACGGAATTGGCGCGACACACTGGGTGGTGGCGTACTTCGTGGTCCTGATCGGCGGCGCGGTCGCCGTCGGCGGGGTGGTGCACCTGGTCCGCCGGATGCTGGGAGCCGAACCGGCCTGAGCCGCAGGCCCCCGAACGGTGGCGGCCGCCCGCCGGCCATCGGGGCCGGGCCACCGTCACCCAAGGACGGCAGCACCGTGGCGCGTCCGCGCCGGTCCACCCGAATCCGAACGCCCGGTGGCGCTCGGCGCGGACGCGCCACCGTGCTGTCCACCGAGCACCGCTGCGGCGGATCAGACAGGTTCGACGGCCAGGGCCGCCAGGCCGTGCAGAAGCCGGCCCTGCACCCGGGCCTCATCCAGTACGTCGCGGAACACCACCTTCCTGCGCGCCGCGCTCTCATCCGGATCGATGACCGGCAGTGTCGCCGGGGCCGCATCACGACGACCACCCCGCCGCGGCCCTCGGCCGCCGACAGCCACCCGGGCGACAGAGCCGCCGGCACGGCCGGCTCCCACGGCCGGCGACCCCCGACCAGAGTCAACCGCACCAAAGCACCGCCGCGGACGTGGACGGCAGCCGTCGTGGCCGGCGGCTCCCCCGCGGCCACCACGAACCCGCTGTCCACCGCGTCCCCCGCCAACTGCTCGTACAGCGGCGGGCCGACCTCCAGCAGCGCCTCCGCGAACGGCCGCCCGAAGGTGGCCTCACGCACCACGAACACCCACCGCACCGGCGCCGGCACCCCACGCCCACCCTTCGGATCGCTCACACCGGGCCCAACGACCGCCACGCCGACCGCGTACCGGCCACCCTGCCGCGGCGACCCGGCGCAGCGATGTCCGGCCGGGCGTGCGCCTGACCTGGGTCCGGTACGACTTCTCCCCCGCACGGGCGACCCCGCCGCCTGACGGGTTATCAAGATCACCCTTCGGCAGGTAGGAAGGTCCACGACAAGTCGCTGACGAACCAGGAGCGCCACCGTGCGGACCACCGCCATCGCCCGGGCAACCATCACCACCGCCGCAGCCCTGCTGCTCACCACCGCGGCCGCCGTACCCGCGAACGCCGCCGCCCTGCCCGCCGCCGGCACCGGCGCGCACCGGGAGGCCGGACAGAGCGTCACCCTGTCCCTGAACGAGGCGATCGACCGGCTCACCGTCGCCGACGAGGACCGCACCGGCTACGTCCGCACGGCCTTCAAGCACTGGGTCGACGCCGACAAGGACGGCTGCGACGCCCGCAAGGAGGTCATCAAGGCCGAGGCCCTCGAAGCACCGGCGCAGGGGCCGCGGTGCGCGCTGACCGGCGGGGTGTGGCTGTCGCTGTACGACGACGTGGTGGTCACCGACGCCGGCCGCCTGGACGTCGACCACCTCGTGCCCCTCGCCGAGGCCTGGGACTCCGGCGCCTCCGCCTGGACCGCCGCCGAGCGCCAGACCTACGCCAACGACCTGAATGAGCCTCGCGCGCTGATCGCCGTCACCGCCGCCTCCAACCGCTCCAAGGCCGACAAGGACCCCGCCCAGTGGCTCCCGCCGGCGGCCGCCTACCGCTGCACCTACCTGAACGACTGGGTCGCCATCAAGACCCGCTGGAACCTCACCATCGACACCACCGAGCACCAGTCGCTCACCGACATCGCAGCCGGCTGCCCCGACGAGGACATCACCGTGACCCTCGCCCGCTGACCTTCTTGGTTCCGATGGGGAGCGTGAGCGAGAAGTAGGGCGCAGGCCCGGTGGCTCCGCATCAGGGGAATGGACAGGGCGGCCGCCTGGGGCGGCCGCCCTTCGTGTGAGACCGGTCCGAGGACCGTCGTCTCGGGCCGACAGCGTCTGCACCGCTGGCCGGCCGGTGGCCCAGTTCGAGGTTCGTTGAAGGGGAACGGGCATTTCCACCTTGCCGCGCCCTGGCCGACGCGAGTGGGTTCCAGCCGTCGGACAGTGTGCATCATCGGCTTGCCCAGTGCGGATACGGGG
Organism: Kitasatospora sp. NPDC088346; assembly: GCF_044740765.1. Lineage (NCBI taxonomy): Bacteria > Bacillati > Actinomycetota > Actinomycetes > Kitasatosporales > Streptomycetaceae > Kitasatospora > Kitasatospora sp. NPDC088346. The sequence continues at coordinate 40,139 of NZ_JBIURH010000051.1, read as the reverse complement.
CTCTGACCTTTGATTTTTCCCGCGACTGGGTGGGAAGACGCGGCGTGTGGGTTCGGACGGATTCGCAACAACTTGAAGCACACTGTCCCCGCGCGCAAAGTCCGGACGCACGTACCCCTCACCTACCAACACGGTGCGCACATGGTCGCTCACCTGCAGTGTCTCTTGGCTGCATGTCGGCAGTTGTCTCACCGGGCCCGACCCTTGAGGAGGTCGTGGTCATCAGCGGCGACGAGATGCTCAACACTTAAGCAGTGGAGATGAGTTCGGCGCGGCTGCACCCGCCCGGCTCGACGTTGACCGACCCTCTGTTGAAGGGGAACCATGCACAACCCGACGTCCACCGTCCCCACCAGCACCTTGCTGGACATGCGCACCGGACTACCGCTCGACGTGATCGTCATGCCGCGAAGTACGGCCTACCCGTCAGGGATCGGTCGTCTGCTCGCCACGCTGCCGACGCAGCGCCACCGCCGATAGGCGGGCGGCACGGTGGGAAGGCCGAGGAAGGACATTCCGGAAGGCTCCCCGGTCGGGGACCTGGCCGGCTTCCTGCGGAAGCTGAAGCAACGAGCCGGTCTGACGCATCGACAGATGTCCGAGCACGGGGCCGCGCAGGGACGCTCGCATTCGACCTGGGCGCGCGCCGACTCCGGCAACGGGTGTCCGCGCCTGGACACGGTCGAGGCGTACGTGCGGGTGTGCGGCGGTTGCGAGTCGGAGCTGCGCGAGGCCCGGCGGTTGTGGCGGGAGGCCAACAGGGGAAGCCAGAGCGGGCAGTGGTATGCGCCCGAGGAGCTCCGCGAGCGATCCCACCTGGGGCGGGTGATGCGGTTCCTGCGCTGCCAGATCGGGGATCCCTCGCTCCGGGAGATGCACGACTGGGCGCTGCAACGCGGGACGCCCCCGCTTCAGCGCAGCACCCTCGGTGATGCGCTGAAGGGCACCCACACTCCGACGAAGGCGGTCTTCATGGCGTTCATCCGCCTGACGGCGACGGTGCCGGGATGTCTCGCGGGAGACTATCCGCTGACTGCGTGGGCCAGCGGCGCGGACCGGGCGCTTGCCGGCGAGCGCCGGTCGGCGCGCAGAGCCGCCCTGCGGCCGCAGCGCGCCCGTCTGGCAGGTGATCGTGCGGTTCCCGTACGGGCGCGACGTCCTCCGGCGCGGCCCGTCAGGTTGCCGTGGACGCCGCCCGGGGCGGTGACGGCCTTCAAGGAGTACGTGTACTCGCTCTACCAGGACGCCGGCTACCCGCCGATGCAGGGGATCATCCGGCAACTGAAGATGGACGACAGCCTGGACGCGCTGCCGGGCCGCGCCGCCGTGACACGCTGCCTGGGGTCACCACAGCTGCCATCGAGCCAGAGCGAGGCCGAGACGATCGCCTCCGCGCTCGCCCGCCTGGCCGGGGCGGACACCGAAGCTGCCGCGCAGCGCGCCGGCGCGCTGTGGTCCGTCGCGAGTGCCACCCCGGTGCTGGGCCGTCCGATCCGCGAGATCGCTGACCCGTTCGCATTCGGCGTGCGCCCGCCGATCGTCCTGAACTCCACGGTCGTCCTGCCCGCCCTGGCCCCGTACGTGGACCGGGACCACGACACGATGCTGCGCAAAGTGGTCCGGCGAGCAGTAACCGGCCATACCTCCGCCGCCATCGTGCACGGAAGCCGGGCGAGCGGACGAGCCCGGTCATGCTGGGAGGCTCTGAATCTCGTTCCCGATGGTTGGCAGCTGTGGCAACCCTCCCGTGCCGGCGACATCGACGAGGTCCTCCACGCACTGGCCACAGCCGGACCGAGAACCGTGCTGTGGCTGAACCGAATCGGAAACCTTCTCGGCGGCGACCCCGCCGTCTCACAGCGACTGTGCTTCGAGATCAACGACCTCCTGCACAACCCGGACCGGGCCCCGGTCCTACTCCTCGCCACCCTCAGCCCACTCGCCGGGCTACTGGACCCCATCGGCGCCGACCCCCACCCCCTCGACCCGGCACGCGCCCTGATCGACACCTTCGGCATCCACGCCCCCTCCCACTTCACGGGCCACGAACGCGAAGGCCTCCACCGCCACGCCGACGCCGACCGGCGGCTCCAACTCGCCGTCGACTTCGCCGGCGAACGCGTCACCGAGTACCTCACCTCCAACCCCAGCGCCCACCCCGCCGTACGCACCCGCAGCTTCGACCACGCCATCCAAACCGGAGACACCTCCGCCCTCAACATCGGTGCCCTCTTCCTCGAAACCCAGGGCCGCATCGAAGAAGCAACCACCTGGTACCAGCAGGCGGCCGAGCAGGGCGACCACCTCTCAATGGAACTGGCCTCACACCTGCTCGGAAAATCCGGCATGTCCACCAAGGCCATCCCCTGGCTCCGCCGGAAAGCCGACCAAGGAGACGTCAACGCCGCCGTACAAGTGGCCCGTCAACTACGCCTCTCCGGCGACGAGGCCGGCGCCGCGCACTGGTACCAGCGAGCCGTGGAACTCGGCCCCGGCGACACAGACCCCCGCTCAGCCAACCTCCACCACGCCGCCGTCCACCACGCCGCCCAGCTCCTGCACCGCACCGGGCAGACCGACGAAGCCCTGGAATGGCTCGACCGCCGGGCGGAAGACGGCGACACCGAAGCACGCTGCGCCATGGCCGAACTCCTGTGGGAAACCGGCTGCACCGGCAAGGCCCTGGAATCCTTCAGCCGCGCCGCCGCCGAAGGCCACCCCAGCGCGCTCAGCATGGCCGGCGACCTCCTACGCCACGCCGACCGCCTCGACGAAGCCATCACCTACTACCACCGCGACGCCCAGGCCGGCGGCACCACCGGCCTGAGCCACATCGCCAACCTGCTCGGCCGCCTGCCCCGCGACCAAGCCCTCACCTGGTGCGAGAACACCGCCAACCAGCACGACAACCCAGACCCGCTGCGCACCCTCGCCATGCGCAAGGCCGCCCAGATCCTCGCCACCTCCGACACCGTCGAGGACGCCCTGCGGTGGGGCCAGCAAGCCGCACACCGTGGCGACGTGGAGGCGATGCGCATCGTCGCCGTCATCCACCACCGCATCCGCCGCGACCTCGACTCCGCCCTCACCTGGTACAGGCGGGCCGCCGACCACGGCAACGACGAGGCGGTGGACCACGCCCGATGGATCACCCAGCACATCCGCGACATCGAAGCCCGGCAGGAGACACCGCAAACCGACTAGAAAGCCAGACCACGCATGCCCCACAGGCATGACCCCCACCCCGGGGCCCGACCGGCTCGCCGTCCGACCTCTCCACCGCCATGGCCGACAAGGCCGACGGCCGCGCTTCCCGGCCGGTCACGGATCCGGTCGGACCACGCGCCACCAGCGGGCGCCCCATCCAGACGCGATGGGGTCACGTCACCGGCGGCACCGCCCGCAACACCAAACGCACGTACGAAACAGCGGGGCGAAAGCTCCGTAGCCGATCAGGAGGAGACACGAATGCCGGACCGACAGCAGCCGGAAATCGCGCGTCGCCGGGGCACCCCGGCCGATCAGCGGCGTGTGGAGCCTGAGCATCCCGTCCACGGCTGGAGTGCCGATCTTCGTCTCGCCGAATCACCCTCGACCTCCGACGACTTCCGCGTACCGCGCGCGTGGCTCCGCAGCGTGCCCACGGGCACCATCATTCTGAGCACCAGCACACTCGCATCGGCACTCAGTCACGGATCGCTGCCCACCGACTCCCCGCTCCTCTGGCCACTGGTGGCCCTGACCGTGGCCAGCATGGGCTACGACCTCGGACTGCGGGCACTGCGGCAACGACAGAAGCAGTAGCGATCACGCACCGGACCGCGTTCGCGCGGGGGCGGGTGGGCAGAGCGGGCGATGGCTCTCCTGCCAGTCGGTGGCGCACAGTACCTGCTCATCGTTCAGGCCGCTGATCGCGAGTACCCGCCAGGCCCGGCGTGCGCGGTGGCGTTGGGGTAGTCCGTGCCTCCGGTGGACACCCCCACTCCCGCCGAGCCCGACCTGGACGGGAATCGGCCGGGCCGCAGAGGGCCGCCCGTGCACCAGGCGCTGCTCGGGCCCCGGGTGGGCCCCGAAGCGCAGGCCCGGCCCGGCCGCCAGGGGGGAGGGCAGGCCGGACCGGGCTCAGCGACGGACCGAGGTGCCAACGCCGGTCTGCACCACCTGACGCTAGGACACGATTCGCCGGCCGGAAGGCAGCCACACCGGCGGCACGCGGACACCCCTCCGGTCTCAGTACGCCGCGGCCGCGAGCTCCCACCCAGCCCGGGCCCGGGCCCGCTCCCGCACCGGCACCTCATCAGCGTCCGCGATCGCGCGGACCCGGCCGTGCTCGTCCGGGAGCAGCACCTCGACCCGACGGCCGGTCCCCAGGCCGTTGCGCCCGGTGGAGGCGGCGGCGATCCGGCGTTCGCGCAGTTGTCCCCAGCCCTGGCCCAGGCCGGTCCAGGAGCTTGTCGTGACCTCGATCCGCACCGCGGAGCCGGGCCAGTAGGACGGCGTGAGGATCACGCACTGGTGCTGGCGCAGCCGGGCGGTGAGGCGTTGGGCAAGGTGCGGGGTGATGGCGGTCGGGGCGTTGAGCAGGATCAGCGGGACGGCGGGGATGAGGGCGGCGAGGACGTCGGTCCAGGTGTCGGTGCCGGGGTCGTCGACCAGCAGGACGCGATCGAGGTCGACGCCGTAGGAGTGGGCGGCTGCGAGTCCGAGGTCGGGCATCCCGACGACCGCCGCCCAGGTGCCGGCGCCGCCAGCCAGCGCCAGCAGCAGCCCGGCATCGGCCACCTCGACCGCGGTGCCCGGGCGCAGGCCTCCGTCGGGGAGCAGCGGCACCAGTTCCTGGTGGACCGGCAGGACGGGGGTGGTGGTGCCGGTGCGCAGCCGGGCGGTGGGGTCGGTGGCCTCGATGAGGGCGGCGAGGCGTTCGGCACGCGAGGGCCGCCCGTCGGCCGGCGCAGGGCCGGGTGTGGGGGCGGTCATGGCCGCGGGTTCGGTTCTTCGGGTGGGGTGGGGGCCATGCGGATGGTGGCGGCGTCGTAGAGGAACCAGCCCCAGTTCAGGTCCTCGCCCCAGCGGACGTGCGCGACCCACACGGCGCTGCCGGCGGGGCGGCACCAGACGGTGAGCAGACCGGATCGCCACCGGCCGCCGATGCGAATGTGGACCAGGCGCCAGGTGCGGTCCTCCCGGCGCTGCCCACCGGCGTCCAGCAGCTCCCGCGGCGCGCGCTCGGCGTCCCCCGGCCGGTGCTCGGGCCGGCGCGGACGGCCGTAGTACGTGGGGGCGGGGGTGGTACTCATACCCCGAGTATCGAACGCGTGTTCGTATTGGTGCAAGTCTCGATCAGCTGCCGCCGGTGACTGTCCGCGCAGGTCAGGACACATCCCTGCCGGGCATGAGCAGGGTGTGGCACCGTTCGAACTGCCCATCGACGTCGCGCTGGCCCGGCCCGTGGAGGACTTCCCGACCGGCCCGGGCCTGCTGCTGTCCCCGAAAGTGGACGGCTGGCGAGCCGTCCTGCGCACCGGGACGGGCGCAGCGTTGTTCTCCCGGCACGGCACCGATCTGTCCCGGACGTTCGCCGACCTCATCGCCGTTGCCGGTGAGCTGCCGGACGCCACTCTGGACGGTGAGGTGTTGGCGGTCCTGCCCGACGGCTCGCTGTCGTTCGCTCTGCTTCAGACCCGGGCCGGCGGTGGCCCGCGCCGTGGCGAGCCCTTCACCGTCCACTACGCCGCGTTCGACCTGCTCGGCCTCGACGACGACTGGCGCCCGCGCCCGCATGCCGAACGGCACGCCCGCCTGCTCCGGCTCCTGGACGACGGTCCCCGCGCGGTGCAGGCGCTGCCCGCCACCGAGGATCCCGACCAGGCCCGAGGCTGGATCGGCGGGCTCGGCGGCGGCGTCGAAGGCATCGTCGCCAAGCCCACCGACCGGCCCTACCTCCCCCGCTACAGCTCGAACTGGGCCAAGTGGCGCCGCAGGCACACCACCGACGCCGTCGTCGTCGGCATCACCGGCAGCAGCACCGCGCAGCAGGCCGCCGTCATCGCCCAGCCCGACGCCCACGGCCGACTCCGGCCGGTCGGCGTCACCCTCCCCCTCGGCACCCGACTGCGCACCGAGCTCGCCCCGCTGCTCCGCCCCGCCGGCGAGAGCCTCGCCGAGCTCCCCGGCACCGTCGCCGGCCTGCCCGGCCAGCCGTCCTTCCTGTATCAGCCGGTGCTGCCCGACGTCGTCCTGGAGATTCCTGGAGATCGAGGCCTTCCCGATCACGCTCCGAAGTGCACCACCACGCGCAAAGGTCCAGCCAGCCTTATGCCTGCGCGGTCGCGAGCGGAACCCACACAGCAGATTCAGAGTCAGGATAAGCAAGGTCTGACATCCTATCATCCCCACCCTCAAGTACTAGATTAAGAATATTCACCATTCCCATTTCGTGACGAGACCAACAATTCGGAAATTCACCCCTTCGCCAAATCAGTACAGGCCAGCGATTCGGATCGTCACTTTCGGTAAGCCAAAAACAGAGATCCCCATTATAGTTACCACCCCACAAAATAATACCACCAGGCTCCGGGTAAATCGGATAAGGGCAGAGGTCAATCGATCTTTGCCGCATTTCCCGAAACTCCGACCCGACGTCACTAGAGGTCCGCGCAAGCATTCGAGAGAACCCCTCCCAGCCAGCAGACTCTCCAGACTTCAACCAAGGTCCAATAATGGCCAGATCCCCCCTAACCTCGCCCCTCCCAAAAGTATCAATGAACTCCCGATAGTCTGCGGGGAAGTCAACCCCCACTAGATCTTTTGAAGCTTCCCAACGGATCGCCACACCCCCCGCGACGCCGACACACCCAGAAAGCTCAGAAAATCGCGCCACATCTTCTCGCATCTCCACCTCATCAGCCGCTACCATCGAGATAGTGGCCATCCTTTCTGTTCTGGACATCCCCATCGTGATAGTCCACGAGTTTTCCATCTACAGTTCGAATATCAACCTTATATTCATCCTCGGATGGTATCATGCCGCCTATATATATCTTGGAACAACCGACATCTCAACGACAAGCCTCTTGGTATCCAGGGCGCCTTGGGCAATTCCTTGAATTCTCGTCATGTCACCCACATTGACTGGAGTCGCCCAGCACGGTGAAAGATTTCCCTGAACCCCGCGACCACCCATGGCCTGGGGAATAAGGTGACAGCTATTGACGAGCACTCCATCGCGGTTGGGAAAAATGGAACTCGCAGTCTTCTTGGCTTCCTCCATTCCAGGACTGTTCGGATCAGCTCGCGAACCGCGCGACGTTTCCATGTACATGCAAGCTACGGCTCCTTGTGCCTGCTTGTTCGGACCCGTCTGATCGTAGTAGGTCCATCCACCCGATGAACCATTGTCTTCCGCTCCAAACGGCCTGCGATCGAGGCACGTTGAGCCACGGCCCTTATCTGTTCCAGTACCGCCGGCACCCGGATCTGTTCCCGGGGCTGGATGTATGGATTGGTCCTCGTCTGGCGTAAAGCTGGTGCCGCCGCCCGTAAGGTTCTGTACGAGGTCCCAGATACCGTAGATCCGGGTGATCGACTTGAGGAGCTCCTGGTAATCCGGGCGCTTCCACTCGGGCCCAGGCTTGGGGCGATTTACGTTCGGCTTGGCTTCGACACGCGGGGTTGAGCGCGGCTTGGTCAGCAGATTCCCCGCTGTCCTCCCATGCCGACCGTCATCGGTATCGTCGCCGCCTGCTGCCTTCGCGGCATTGTCTGCCGCCGCCGCTGCCGCTGCCGCCGCTGCAGCAGAACCGGGCCGGAACCTACATGCCCCGCGGCAGATGTCGAAATTCCACTCAGCTGAAGTGCTGGTGCTTGTGCCGGCCGCTGCCGCCGCGCTGTATGTGGCTCCAGCGATATACGGCTCGATAATCGTTCCACCGGTCGTGTGGTTGCCGATATGGGATGTCGACACGCCCCAGACGGCTTGCAGCTGCCTAGTTCTCTCGGAGAGTGCGCTGACGAAGTTCTGTCCCGGTTCCCGCGCGGCTCCACCCGACCGCTCACTCCCGGACGAACGGCCAGAACACCGCCCGCGTACCGGCCAGCTCGACGCTGACGGTCCGGGACCAGTACGACTTCTCCCCCGCACGGGCGACCCGCCACCTGACGGGTTATCAAGATCGCCCGGCGGCCGGTAGGAAGGTCCACGACAAGTCGCCGACGAAGCAGGAGCGCCACCGTGCGGACCACCGCCATCACCCGGGCAGCCATCACCACCGCAGCCGCGGCCTTGCTGATCGCCACTACGGCCACGACCGCGAGCGCCACCGGGCCCACCGCGGCCGGCGTGGCCGGCGCGGGCGCGCACCGGGAGGCCGGGCAGAGCATCACCCTGCCGCTGACCGAGGCGATCGACCAGCTCGCCGTCACCGACGAGGACCGCACCGGCTACGTCCGCACCGCTTTCAAGCACTGGGTCGACGCCGACAAGGACGGCTGCGACGCCCGCAAGGAAGTCATCAAGGCCGAGGCCCTCGAAGCCCCCGCGCAGGGACCGCGGTGCGCACTGACCGGCGGGCTGTGGCTGTCGCTGTACGACGACGTCCTCGTCACCGACGCCGGCCGCCTCGACGTCGACCATCTCGTCCCGCTCGCCGAGGCCTGGGACTCCGGCGCATCCACCTGGACCGCGGCCGAGCGCCAGACCTACGCCAACGACTTGAACGAGCCGCGCGCGTTGATCGCCGTCACTGCGGCCTCCAACCGCAGCAAGTCCGACAAGGACCCCGCACAGTGGCTCCCCCCGGCGGCCGCCTACCGCTGTACCTACCTGGACGACTGGGTGGCGATCAAGACCCGCTGGGGCCTGAGCGTCGACGCCCGCGAGCACCAGGCGCTCGCCGACCTCGCGGCCGGCTGCCCCAACGACGACGTCACGGTTTCCCTCGCCCGCTGAACCACCCCCGACCGCCGGGCGGGTGCGCGGTACGGCGGCGGGGACATCCTGATCGACGGGGAGGCGCGGGCGGCACCAGTAATGTCCATCATCGGGCAACGGCATGCGTGAGGTGGGCCAGGTGGCACGCCCTGGCGCCCGGCCTCGATCCGGGCGGGCGGCAAGCCTGCGCCCTGGCTTCGCGAGCGGCCCACGACCGGGCCGCCGACCAGGCGAAGGAGGCAGACGGCACAGGCACGGCCGCCCTGATCCGGTCCCTGCACGTCCCGTCATCTGGCCGCGAGGGCGGTCACCACGACTCCGCCGGCCGCGACCATCACGCCGAGTGCGGTCCACACGACCGCCGATCGGTGCCAGATCGGAGCCGACCGCACTGCCGGGTCCGCGGTGGTCGGGCCGGCCTGGTCGGTGGTGGTCTGGTCGAGGTGGATCGTGGAGTTCGCGCCGGCGGTGATGTGGATGACGGGCCCCTGCGGGTGTCCGGAAGGTCCGGCGGAGGAGGTGGAGTTGACGGGCTGCTGGTCGGGCATGGGGAATCGGCTCCTGGAAGAGGCGGTGCGGGACGCGGTAGCCCTCGGCGGGCCGACGGCGTGTGCGGTGGACAGCACGGGGCGTGGCAGGGCCGGGAGCGGCGGCGGTGGTGGCGCGCGCCGAAGGGGATCCGCGTGCGAGTTTCGCAGTGGTTTCGCGGGGGTGGGCCGAGGGGTCGGGGGGCACCGTCTTCCCGCCCGGTGGGCTGCCGGGCGGGAGGGTGCCGGGCGGGAGGTGTCAGTGGTGGCCGGCGAACGTTTCGGCGAGGCGGTGGTCGGTCGGGCGGCTGGCCAGGCCGTGGGGGCCGTTGTTGCGGGAGGTCCGGTCGATCAGGCGGTCGAGCTCTGCGGCGATGTCGTCGGCGGGGGGTTCGGCGGCGACCGAGCCGTCGGTGTAGGCGCGCTCGAGGGTGCGTACGACGGTGACGTAGTCGGGCCAGGGGGGCGAGGTGGGGCCGTCCTGGTGTCCAAGCGGGTCGTGGTTGGTGAGTGCCTGCTCGAACCACCAGTTCGCCTCGCCGACCTGACCTCGGCTGAAGGTGCTGCAGGTGCAGGCAGTACGCGGCGGTCTGATCTCCGGCGCCGGCGGCCAGGCGCCACCAGAAGCGGGCGCTCTCCGGGTGGCCAGCGAGGTAGAGGAGGCAGGCGAAGATCAGGGCGCCACGGATCTCGATCTCGACCTCGGCGGGCGCGATGGCGGCCTTCGGACCGTCGACGCGGTCCTGGACCTGGGCCCAGTGGTCGAGGCGGGCGGCGGCCTTCGGGTTGCCGACCACCCAGCGGGCGAGCGTGTCCAGGTCGCAGTTGGCGGTGATCGGCCGGGGGCGTGCGGCGCAGCTTCGCCCGTACGTCGAGGGTCTTGGGGCGTCCTCCAGCGGCACGACCCCGCCGCCGCGCCGTGAGGGTGCGGTGGCCACCGGGACGTCGCAGAGGTCGGGGGCCGGTCCGTAGCGCAGGCAGGTGCAGGTAGACGAGCATCTGGTCGAGTGCGGTTGCCAGCAGCGCCTGGTCGTCCTTGTCGGTCGGGGAGGCGGGGCGGGCGCTGGGGCTGTGCCCACCGTTGCCGTCGCTCGTGCCCGGACCGGCGGTCGGCGGGACGGGGACGTCGTGTGGGAAGACGCCGCGCAGAGTGCTGCCCAGGCTTTCCTCGGTGCGGGTCAGGTTGTGGGGAACGCAGTCGACCGGCACCGACCGGCTGCAAGGTGGTCGGGGAGCAGTGAGGGAGTGGGCGCAGCGGGCAGCGTGGGGGCGGTGCGCTCCGACACGGCGTCAAGACCACTGATTTCCCTTAGGATTCGGGGATGGTGAGTGCTGGAGCGTCTCCGTTTCGTGGCGTGATCTTCGACTTCTTCGGCGTCCTGACCTTCAATATGGTCGAGGTGATCACCGCCTTCGAGGACCGGGAGAAGCTCGCCCGGGGGGTGTTCCTTCGCGCCTGGGCAGATTCGCGGGGGCAGGAGTTGTTCCGGAAGCTGGAGCTCGGCCAAATCAACCAGGCCGAGTGGAACAGCGGGTTCGCTGCCCTGATCGGGGTTGACTCGGGGGACTTGATGGCCCGGTACCTGCACGATGCGTTCCCGGCCTTCCTGGTACTCCAGGTCGCCAGGGAGGCGCGCGCGGCCGGGGTCAGGACGGCGGTTCTCTCGAACAGCCTCGGAAGGGCTCCGTACGACCCCTATGCGGGGTTCGATCTCGCTGGCTCGTTCGATGCGGTGGTGCTGTCGGCCGATGTCGGTGTGCGCAAGCCTGATCCGGCGATCTTCCGCATCGTGCTTGACCGGCTCGGTGTGAGCGCGGACGAGTGCCTGTTCGTCGACGACAGCGAGACGAATCTGGAGGCCGCCGCGGCGCTCGGCCTCACCCCGCTTCTCGGGCTGGACGAAGACGTGGTGGCCAAGCGCCTGCGCGATCTACTGGGCCTACCCCGCTTCTAGGAAGTCGCGGACGGCGGGGTGCGCGGTGTGCGGGGCCAGTTTCTCGCACAGGCCCGTCAGCTCGGACGCCGACCGGGCGGAGTCGACTGCGCCCAGGCAGGTCGCCGCGTGCCGGGCGGTGGCGATCGCCGCGTCCAGGTCGTACAGCGCAAGGTGTGCCTCTGCAGCCCGGGCCAGGTAGATGGCGTGGCTGCGGGGGAAGTCCTCGTCGCCGGGGTACGCGTCCATGCCGGCTTCGAACCGCCGCAGGGCTTGCGCTGGGTATCCGAGGTCGAGGGCCGATGATCCGGCGATCATCTCGATCTCGCCGTAGGTCACCCAGTAGAGGAAGCCGGGGTCGTCGTCGCGGGGCCCCTTGTCCAGTGCGGCGCGCGCCAGGTCGAGGTGGCGGCGGGTGGCTGCTTCGGCGCCGGTCTTCGACAGGGCGCGGGCCGTGCGGGCGGCGAGCATGGCCTCCATCCGGGGAGTGCCGCGTCCCTTGATCTGGGTCCTGGCCGTGTCCAGGAGGTCCACCGCGCGGCCGGGCTGGCCGGTGGAGTAGCACTGGACGGCCGCGAAGGACATCGCGTAGGCGCCGCCGACGGCGTCGTTCGCCTCGGCGGAAGCGCGCAGGGACGCATCGAAGTACCGCTGCGCCGCGCCTGGGCGGCCTTGGTCGAAGGTGCACCACGCCACCTGCCGGGAGGCTTCGGAGGCGATCCGGTACAGGTGGTCCACGGCTGGTCCGCTGTACCGGCGGGCCTTGATCAGCTTCACCGCCAGGGACAGCTCGCCGCGCGCCTGCTTAAGCACCTCACCGCTGCCGAGTTCGTCGTCGACCCGGCGCAGGTAGTTCAGCCGCTCGTCCATGTGGGCGAGCAGGCCCGGGCTGCCGGGTTCGGCCACCGCCTCCGGCCGGCCGTCCGCGAGGGCCTTGGACCAGTTGCTCGCCGAAGCCGACAGCCTCAGGCCCGCTGTGATGAACCCCCTGCGATCCACGCTGCTCCCGTCTACCAGTTCAGTGAGTCCTGAACCGGGTGCTCGGCTTCAACCCGACCTCGGAGCACCTCGCCGCGTACCTGACCGGATGGACAGCCGACCAGGGGTTGCTGGACGCGCTGGGGCATCCGCTCACTGTCCGCGTGTCGGAGACCGAGAGCACCTGGGCGCAGTTCGAGGCCACCCCGTGAGCCCGGGGGCCAGGGCGACGGTGCTCCGCCTGCGGATCGCCGAGATGTTCCGGAATACGGTGCAGGGCGAAGGACCGTCGACGGGGCAGCGTGCCGCGTTCATCCGCCTGTGCGGCTGCAACCTGGATTGCGGTTGGTGCGACACCCCGTTCACGTGGGACGCCCGGCGCTATGACCTGTCCGCGGAGTCGCAGTGGTGGTCGGTCAACTCTCTCGTGGCCTGGGCTCTCGAAGGGACCGAGCCGATCATCGTGATCACCGGTGGCGAGCCACTGCTGCAGCCCGGTGTCGTGCCGCTCGCCCTGCAGCTGCTCGCCGCCGGTCGCAGGGTCGAGTTCGAGACCAACGGCACCATCGCACCGCCGCTGCCCCTGGCCGGTGCTGGCATCCAGTGGAACGTCTCGCCGAAGCTGTCCGGCTCCGGGGTCGTTGAGGACCGCAGGATTGTCCCCGCCGCTCTGGAGGCGTTCGCAGCGCTGGGCACCGCAGTGTTCAAGTTCGCCGTTTCGTCACCGGAAGAGCTCGCCGAGATCTCCGAGCTGGAGGCCAGGTTCGGCCTCACCCCGGTCTGGGTGATGCCGGTAGCGACCACCCGGGAGACGGTGCAGGCCGGCCTGCGTTTGCTCGCGGACCCGGTCGTCGCCCGCGGCTGGCACCTGGGCACTCGCCTGCACATCACCATCTGGGACACCGACCGTGGGAGGTAGCAAGTGACCGGCACCATCGACGAAGACACGAGCACGACCGCTCTGACGTGGAACATGATCGAGAAACATGCCGCACGCATCGCCGCTGCGGCCAGGGCAGGCGGCGTACCGCAGACCATCGTGGCCGTCGTCCGCGGCGGAATGGTCCCCGCCGTCGTGCTCGCCCACCAGCTCGGCGTCCGCGACGTGCGGGCGCTGGAGGTGACCCACAACGTCGACGACTCCACCAACGCGGCCAAGACCGCCCGGCCGCAGACCCGCAACGGCGACTCGCTGGGCGACGTCACCGGCTTGGACGTTCTGGTCGTCGACGACGTCGCCGGCACCGGCGAAACGCTCGCCACCGCAGTCCGCCTGGTCGAGCAGGCCGGCGCGGCAAGGGTTCGCAGCGCCGTTCTGGTGGTCAACGAGGCGAACTGGACCGGCGGCAGGCCGCCGGGCGAGAGCGTGACCTGTATCGGCGAGATGGTCCGGCGCTGGGTGATCTTCCCGTGGGAGACGTCCGCCCTGGTCGGACGGGAGGGAGTTTCGTGAGCACGATCGCGTTTGTCCTGATGTCGTACCGGACCAATCAGCCCTCGGGGATCGACCGCTCGATCGGCGCGCTGGTCAAGGGCCTGCGGCGGCTCGGACACACCCCGCTGGTCATGGCCGCCGGCCCCACGCCGCAGGACAGGTTGGAGCCGGGCCTGATCCGGCTGAGAAGCGTTATGCTGCCGCAGCCGGCGACCAACGCTGACGTGCTGGCCGCCCTCGCCGACCCCACCCCGGTGGTCGAGGAAGTGCGCCGCATCCTGGCCGAGCACCGGGTGGACGCCGTGTGCTGGGCCGACACCCTGTGGGGTCTGGGCTATCTCAATCCGGCACCGGACAGTGTCACCACGGCGCTGATGGTCCACAAGATCCGCCCCAGCAACGAAGAACGGTGGCGGCACGCTCTGGCGGCGGCTGACGTGATCTGCCCGGCCAGCGACTACCTCGCGGACGGCGGCACCGAGGCGGGCCTGGACACCAGCCGTTGGGTGACCGTCCCCAACGCCCTGCACACCCTTACTTCGCCCACTGCGGCCGGCGAGCGGGAGAAGCTCCGGGAGGCGGGGCCGGTGCGGATCGTTTCGCGCGCCGACCCGGCGAAGGGCCTGGCCGAACTCCTGGAGGCCCTGCCCACAGGCTGGGACAGGCCCGTCGAACTGGTCCTCGCCAAGGCCGGGTTCGAGCTCCAAAGCGGCGGGCAGTCGCGCACCCTGGCCGCCTGCCGGGCGGCGCGGGACCTGCGGCCCGACGTCGTGACGATCTGGCCGCCGCTCCGCTGGAGCGAGGTCCCCGTCTTCTTCGCCGGCGGCGCGGCCACCGTCATCTCCACCCGCGTCCCGGAGACGTTCTGTTTCACCGCCGCCGAGGCCCTGTCGGTCGGAACCCCCGTGGTCGGCTTCGACCTCGGCAACGTGCCGCGGCTGGCCGGGGAGGCCGGGCGCACCGTAGCCCTGGACACTGGCCCGCACGCCCTGTGGGCGGCGCTGGGCGAACTGCTGGCCGATCCGGACGGATACCGGCGAGCGAGCATGGCCGCGCCCGGCCGGGTCGCCCGTTTCACCCCGGAGCAGTCCGCTGGCTCTCTCCTGGCCGCGCTCGGCCTGTAGCCGCGCTCCGCCGCTTCGTCGCACGGGTGCACCGTGCGGCCCCGTCATCTCCTTCCCACGGAAAAGAGGAAGACCCCTTGACCGATACCCTGACCGCACTCGCCCCGCCCGCGGCCCCATCCGGTTCCGGTGCCCGCAGCCGGATCGACTCCCAGGCCGTCGAGGCCAGCGTGCGCGCCCTGCTGGTCGCGCTCGGCCAGGACCTCGGCCGGCCCGGGCTGGTGGACACCCCAGCCCGTGTCGCCCGCTACTGGAGCGAGTTCCTCGGCCATGAGCCCGGCACGATCGACACCGTCTTCGAGCACTCCGCCGAGGGCCAGGACTGCGTCGCCGTCGGCGGTATCCGCACCACGAGCCTGTGCGAGCACCACTTGCTGCCCTTCACCGTGGAGGTCCGCGTCGCCTACCGCCCCGAAGGCCAGGTGCTGGGCCTGTCCAAGGCGGTGCGGATCGTGGAGAAGTACGCCCACGCGCTGCAGCTGCAGGAACGCCTGACCGCCCAGGTCGCCGAGGAGATTGCCCGCTTGACGGGCAGCAAGGCCGTGGGCGTCTGGGCCGTCGGCGAGCACCTGTGCATGACGGGGCGCGGGGTCCGTGCTCATGGATCAAGGACCGCCACCGAGTACCTGCTGCCCACGCTCGCCGCCGACCCGGCGCTGGCGGAGCGGCTGCACCGGGTCGCGTCGATGACGGGCGGCGCCAGGTGAGCGCATGGGTGGCCCTGGAGGGGGTCAACGGTGTCGGCAAGAGCCATCTCGGTGCTCTGGCCGCCGACGTGCTCGGCGAGCTGTGCGTGCCGCTGGTCGAACTGCCCGACTCACCGCCCGAGGGCCTGGACGGGCAGGTGATCGCCGCGCTGTACGCCGGTGGTGACCGGTTCCTGCGAACCGGGCACCCGCGCACCGAGACGCTGCTGCTGGCCGCCCTGCAAGTCCACCGGCACGAGTCGCTGCCGCCGGCCGGAGCGGGCCGGGTCGTGCTGGAGGACCGCGGCCCCGTCTCGGTCGCCGTCTACCAGGCCGCCGTGCTCGCTGAGGCGAGCGGCGCCACCGACGCCTGGGCCTTTCAACAGACCCAGCACATCGAGAAGGTCATCGAGGCGTGGCGGCCGCCGCCGACAATCACCATGCTGCTCACCGACGACCCCGGTCGATGCCTTGCCCGGTTCGAGCGACGACCCCGGTCGATGCCTTGCCCGGTTCGAGCAGCGCACCGGCTGGCCGAGCAGCGCCGACGAGCGCGCGCTGATGGCCCGGGCCGCGCGCCTCTACCAGCTGCTCGCTGCCGACCGGCCCGACAAGTACCTGGTGCTCGACCGGCGCACCACCGGCGAGGCCGAGGCGGTCGAGTTCATCGCGAGGGCGTGCCGCACCGCCGCCGACCTGGAAGGGGTGACACCGTGAAGCCGACGAAGCCGATCAGCTTGCTGTGGGGACTGCGCTCGTTCTGCGCCTCCCACGGCTGCCTGTACTGCTACTTCGGGATGATCAGCGCGCACCGCGAGGAGATGCCGACCGGCCCCGGGGTGCTGTCCCACCTGTCGCCGAATGACCTGACCGCCGCCGATGTGCTGGCCTTCGCCAAGACGCTGGCCGACTCGCCGGTTGGCCGGGTCTTCCTCGCCGGCGGGGAGCCGCTGCTGTGGAAGCCGATCCTCACGCTGATCGAGGTCCTCAAGGCCGGCGGGGTCGAGGTCGTGGTGTGCACCAGCGGGGTCGCCCTGAACCGGCCGGACCTGTGCGAACCGCTGGTCGAGCTCGGCGTCGATGCGGTCTCCGTGTCGCTGGACTCCGCCGACCCGGTCCACAACGACAAGTGGCGGCCGCCGCACCGTGAGGGCGACGGCTGGGAGGCCGTCGTCTCCGGCATCAGCGCGCTGATCAAGGCTCGCGGCTCCGGGCCGAGGCCGAAGGTCGGCATCTACAGCGTCGTCACCCGCCGCAACCTCGCCGACATCGTCGCCGTGCCCGAGCTCGCTGCCGCGCTGGGTTGCGACTACGCCGTCCCGCAGCCGATCGCCCTCGATCCCGATCACCAGCTCGCCGCCGAGCTGTCCCTCACGCCCGACCTGCTGCCCGAGCTGACCGCCCGGTTCGAGGAGTTGTACGCCGCCGAGCTTCCGTTGGTGCTGCCAGCGCGCGCTTATGCCGGCCAGGTCGCCTCCGCCGTCCGGCGGCCGACCGACCTCGTTCCGGGCTGCTTCGGAGGCGACACGCTCCACTTCGTGCAGCCGGACGGGACGGTGTGGGACTGCCCGTCCGCCCTGCGGATCGCCGCCACCCCGCTGGAGCGCCACCGCACCATCAAGGGCGCCGCCGCGCGGGACCTGTTCCCCGACCCTACCGGCTGCGGCACGGACTGCTCCCTGTTCTCGGTGGACTGCGTGAACATGTGGCCGCTCACCTCTTTCCCCGTCCTCGCGCCGACCGGAACGGAGACCACCCGTGCCTGAGCACCCCGGCCACCGGGCCATGGCCGCGGCCGTCGCCCGCATGCCCGACCCCACGAGCTACCAGGAGGTCGCGCAGCTGGAGAACGATCTGGCCGCCGTGTTCGGAACCAGGCGGGCCGTTGCCGTCTCCTCCGGCACCGCGGCGATCACCACCGCACTGGCCGCCTGCGGCATCGGCGCCGGTGACGAGGTCCTGCTGCCCGCCGTCACCGTCGTCATGACGGTGGCCGCTGTCGTCGCCGCCGGGGCCCGCCCCGTCTTCGTCGAGGCCGCCGCTGACGGCCACGGCATGGATCTGGCCGACGTCGCGGGGAAGACCGGCCCGGACACCAAGGCCGTGATCGCCGTGCACCTGGGCGGCCGCACCGCCGGCATCCACGATCTGGCCGCCTACACCCGCACCGCGGGACTGCGGTTGGTCGAGGACGCCTGCCAGGCCCAGGGCACCACCGCCCGCGGCCACCTTGCCGGCACCATCGGCGACATCGGTGCGTTCTCTCTCAAGGACGGGAAGATCATCGCCTGCGGGGAGGGCGGCTACCTCCTCACCGACGACGACGCCCTCGCCGACCGGGCCGCCGCCCACCGCACCCACTGGCAGACCCCCGCCCCCGGGGCCCCGGCCGCCAGCTGCCTGGGCGTCAACCACCGCCTCGCCGAGCCGCTCGCAGCCCTCGCCCGCCATCAGCTCGCACACTTCCCCGGGGCACTGGCCCGGCGCCGTGAGCAGGCCGCCCTCCTCCACCAGGCCGTCGACCGCACGCCCGGCCTCGAGTGGATCGAGGCGGCCGAGGAGGAGCGGACCAACGGCTACAGCGCGCTGTGGCGGGTGCACCTGCCCGGGCCGAGGGCCTTCGCCTCCCGCCTGGCGCAGCTTGGCGTCCCCAATAGCGTCGGCACCCACCGCCTGACCGCCGCCCACCTCCACCCTGCCTGCGTCGGCTACGCGAGAGGTGATCTTCCCCGCGCGCGGGCTACGGTGGACACCCTGCTGGCCGTCCCGTTCACCGAGCATGACACCGAACAGGCGATCCAGCGATGGGCGCTGACGATCCGACAGGAGGCAGCCACGTGGACCGGTTGACACAGGACCCGCGCTGGCGCGACCTGACCCTCATCGTGATCGACTTCGAGGGGCTCACGCCGACGGGTCGCCCCGCCGAGCCGATCGAGGTCGCGGCGCTCGCGCTGCGCCCCGAGGGCGACCGGCTGGTGGAGGTCGGCCGGTTCGACTCTCTGATCCGTCCGCCGGCGGACGTGCCCGTCACCGAGATGGACACCCGCCAGACCGGCATCACCGCCCAGATGCTCGCCGGGCAGGCGCAGGCCGGCGAGGTGATGGCCCGCCTGGACGCGAACCTGACCGCCCAGCCGTACCGGCTCGTGGCCCATCACGCCTCCACCGAAGCGGGCATGATCGCCCGCCAGGCCGAGCACTGCCCGGTACTGGCCGCCACCTCGCTGCTGGACACCGTGCGCCTGGCCAGGGCCGTCCTTCCCTGGCTCGGCTCCTACCGGCTGGACAACCTGCTCGGCCACTACGGCATCCCCAAGCCCGCGGACCGGCACCGGGCGATGCCGGATGTCGAGGTGACCGCCAAGGTCCTGGGTCGGCTGCTGACCGAAGGGTGCGCCGCCGGCCGGTGGCGCACCCTCCTGGAGCTGGACGCGGCCGCCGGACTGCAGCCCAAGCGCCTGGCCATGGTGCCGGAGGCGGAGCAGAGCGCCCTGTTCTGACTCACGCCGCCAGGCGCAGCGACCCGTCGGCGATCATCGCGAAGAGCTGCTTCACCTGGAGGCGGGAGTCCTCCGAGAGGCCGTCAACCTCAGCGGCCTCCTGCTCGGTGAACCACCGCACCTCGTGCACCGCGCCCGCGTCGGCCGCGTCGTCGCGGACCTGGGCGACGTAGACGTGGTCGATGTGGCGGTGGGGCTCGCGGGTGTGGTTGTCGGCGCAGGCCTCCATTTCAACTACCCACCACGGTGCGACGGGCGCGGTGTGCGGGAATCCGGCCGGAAGGGACAGTGAAGGTCCGGCCAGCAGTTCGGCCCGCAGCCCCGTCTCCTCGTGGACCTCGCGCAGCGCGGCCTCGGCCGCACCCTCGTCCACCTCCACGTGCCCGCCGGCCGGAAGCCACAGCTCCAGCCGCGGGTGCCGCACCAGAGCCGTCCGGCACACCCCGTCCGCCCCGGTGCGGAAGACGAACGCACTGGCCGTCGATTCCTTGATCACTTCAACTCCTCGGCACTCGGCCACCCAGGCGCCGCCCGGCCTCTCCCCGGCGGCAGGGGCCCGAGCCTTTCACACTCCGCACCACCCACCTGACCAAACGTCACCAATCCGGCCGCCGTGCCGCCGACCCCCGACAAGGGAGCACCCGTGGAGCCCGTCTGGAAGGGCCTGCTCACCTGCGACTACGAGCACACCAGGCGCGGAAGCACCCGCCTGGAACTCGACCTGTACACCACCTCGCTCACCGCGTGGCCGGCCGTCTTCATGGACGACACCCGCCCGTACGGCCGGTTGCGCCGCGCGGGGATCGTCGACATCCCCGAGAGCGACCACGTCGCCCTCACCACCCGCTGGCACCACAGGCTCGCCGACCCCGCCTACGCCACCGCGATGGTCGCCTCCGCCGAGCAGCGCCGGCAGATCGCCGATGCCACCCTCCTCACCCTGGAGGAGCGGCTGGACAGCGGCGAGGCGGCCGGAGCCCAACTGGCGGACACCACCAAGGCGTTCCTCGGGGTGATGTCCGCACACATCGTGAACTGGCTGCTCCCAGACGAGGCGTGGGAAGCCTTCCTGGCCGGCCTGCTGGGCAGCGGCGCCGACGGCCGCGCGTGCCTGCTCGCCCTCACCACCCCGGATTCGACCGGGCACCTCCTGGACGCCCACCTGATCCTCCTCAACGGAGCCGCCGCTGTCCGCGACGGCGGGAACCTCGCCGCCGCTGCCGCCACGGTCTCGGCCCGCGCCGGAACGCTGTACGGGGACGGCTCACCGGCCGCCGCCGCGATGCCGCTCGAAGACCACGCCCGCGCCGCCGACCTGCTCACCACCACCGCCCGTACCGACACCGGCGCCCAGCTGGACGCCATCGGCCAAGCCCGACGGCGAGCCGTCGAGCTGCGCGACGCCTGGACGCTGGCCGCCCGCCTCGCCGCGGCCGGGAACCCCCGCGCCACCGCGCGGGTGGAGGCGCTGACCGAGGCATGCCGGTGGGCGGCTGGAAGCGAGGAGAGCCGCAAGATCCAGCGGCACCGCTACCTCGCCGCCGCCCGCCGCTGGTGCGAGCAGACCACCACCGACCCCCTCGACCTCACCATCGCCGATCTCCTCGGCCCGGGAGCCGTCCGATGACCAGCACCGCCCTTCCCACCCTCGACCAGGCACTCCAGACCGCGAGAGCCGGGGCCAAGGCCACCGCCCTCTCCCGCCTCACCGCCGCCCGCCTGCCCGTCCCCGACGGCCTGGTGATCCCCGTCGACCACCCCGACCACCTCATGGCCGGCGCCGTCACCGAGATCCTCGCCCGCTGCCCCGCACCGTACGGACTGATCGCCCGCTCCTCCGCCGTCGCCGAAGACGGGGACACCGCCTCCTTCGCCGGCCTCTACACCTCCCGGTTCGCCCCGGCCGAGCCCGCAGCGCTACTGGACGCCGTCCGCGCCGTGCGCGCCTCCACCCACAACCCGGCGATCGCCGCATACAGCCACGCCCTCGGCACCACCGCCCTGCCTCAGATGGCCGTTCTCGTCCAGGCCGCCCTGCGCCCGGCCTGCTCGGGCGTCTTGGCCGCCCATGTCGCCGGCGGCCGGTGCATCCGCTGGCGGATCGAGGCCGTCCGCGGTCTGGCCGCACCGCTCGTGGACGGCAGCCAGGCGGGCGAGATCCATACCCGGACCCCGGCCGGCCCGGCCAGTGTTTACACGAACGGCCAACCGGTCTTTCAACTGCCCGGCACACCAGCCGAGTTGACGATGCCGCCGGGTGAGTGGGTGCCGCTCGGACTGGGCTGTGTCACCCGGGCGAAGATCCAGACCTCCGACGCCGGTGTCCTCCACCTCCACACTCCCGCCGCCCTGGCCGACGCCCCGGTCCTCAACCGCGAGCAGTGCGAGGAACTGCTCGCGACCGCCGCCTGGGCCGCCGACGCCCTCGGCCTGGAGAACATCGACGTCGAGTGGGCGATCACCTTCGACGGCCGCCTCCACCTTGTCCAGGCCCGCCCGCTCACCGCCCCGCTCGCCGACGACCCCGCCCCCCGAGGTCCGGTGCTCGCCAACGGGCAACTCCTGTCCGGCATCGCGGCCTCCCCGGGTACCGGCAGCGGAGCAGTCGTTCCCGACGCCGACACCGATATCGCAGGACGCGTCCTGGTCTGCGACGCCCTCGGCCCTGAAGCCGTCTCCGCTTTGCTGAGTGGCCCGGCCGCTGTGGTGGCCACCACCGGTGGGCAGCTCTCCCACACCGCGATCATCACCCGCGAACTGGGCATCCCCTGCGTCACCAACGTCGCTGACGCCCGAACGGCTATCGCTCCCGGGGACATGGTAGAGGTCGACGGCGGCGCCGGGACCGTGCGCCTCGCCCCCTCCGTCCCCGCCCAGCGCACCGCCCCGGCCCGCTCGCTCGCGGCCACCGCGGTCCTCACCCGCGCCCTGGATCGGGGCGGCCCCGCCAACGGTCGCGCGGCCACCATCCTCTGGCACGACCCGCATTCCCAGGCTGGCCCTACTGACTTCGGCACCGGCGGCGTGCACCCCGTCGGGGTGCTGATCCCCGCCAGCCTCCAGGACCCGGTCACCGTGCCGCCCGGCCACCGGGCGATCCCCCTGCCTGGCCTTGGCACGCTGTTGTGGCCGTATGATGCCCCGCCCCCGCCCGGGAGCATCGCCGTTCTCGGCCCCGACGGCCAGGTCCTCCATCAACGGGCGGTGCCCCGGTGACCGATCCCCACGGCCTGCTCGGCGACGCGCAGGCGGTCATCGTGGACTGGGACGGCACCGTCGTCGACAACACCGCCGCCCGCCTCGCCGCCCTGCGAGCAGCCCTCGAACCGCACGACCTCGCCGTCCCCGTCGACCGCTACCGGCAACTGGCGGGGCTGCCCGTGCGTGATGTCATCGCCGCACTCGCCACCGACGTCAGCCTCACCATTCCTGCGCTGGAAGAGGTGGTAGCGCGCAGCCGGGCCGCTCTGCTCACCGGCCCGGACCCCGACCCGATCCCGTGCACCCTCGACCTCCTCCACGCTGCCCTCGGCGTCGGCATCCCAGTGGCCGTCGCCTCAAGCGCCGCCGCGGTGCTTGTTCACCACGGAATCCACCGGCTGGGCCTGACCGAGGTACTGCCCGTCGTCGTCACCCTCGACGACGTGGCCCAGGGCAAGCCCGCGCCGGACGCCTACCTAGAGGCCGCCAGGCGGCTCGGCGCCCACCCGGCCCGGTGTCTGGCCGTCGACGACGCCGACGACGGGATCACCGCCGCGCTCGCCGCCGGCATACGCACCCTCACCATCCACGACGGCCGCCTCGTCCCGGCCAGCCCCGCCACCATTGAAAGCACCGGAGGCCCGCGTGCCGCGCAACCCTGACGACCAGCTGTCCGGACCGCAGTCCGTGCTCGCCGTGCTCGCCCACCCCGACGACGCCGAACTCTGGGCCGGCGGCACCCTCGCCCTCCACGCCCGGCACGCGCCCGGCCACATCTCAGTCCCCTCCCACGACCCGGTCCGCGACGCCGAAGCCCGGGCCGGAGCCGCCGTCCTCGGCGCCACCCTCCACCAGCCGCAGCACCTCGACGCCTCAACCATCCGGGAGCTGCTGGTCGACCTGCGGCCGTTCGTCGTCATCACCCATCCCGTACAGGACACCCACGCCGACCACCGCAGGATCAGCGAAGCCGTCCTCGAGGCCCTGCCCAACGCGAAGATCGAAACCGGCCGGCCGCGCCGCCTCTACACCTGCGACACGTACAACTCCCTCACCGCCACCGGCCTCGTCACCCCCACCGTGATGGTCGACGTCAGCGACACCTTCGACACCAAGCTGCAGGCCCTGCGCTGCCACAAGTCCCAGCCGATCGACGACCACTTCGGACCGATGGCGGAGGACATGGGACGCATGTGGGGCAGGCGCAGCGGCGCCACCTACGCCGAAGCGTTCACCGCCCTACCCGTGCTCGGCCGCCTGCCCAGCGCCTCCCACCTGTAACGCCAGGTAGCACAGTATCCGTCAGCCGCCGCACCACCTGCTGCGCCGCCCCTGTACCAGATGGGACGTAAGACCCACACACGGTGTCAGCGCCCGCTCCAGCGCGCCGACAACATCCACTGCCGGTCCCACACTTGCGGCTCCGGGCGAAAGGTCGAGGGCGCCGCCGGGCAGGTCCTCGAAGGACAACACCAGCCAGCTCCCGGCCTCGACCGACCACAGCAGCGCCGGGCCACCGACTCGGGCGCAGCGCGCCGACCGCGGCTTCAGCCCGGTACATGCCCGCGGTGCCGTCACCGGTCGGGATGCCCTTGAGGAACGCGCGGGTGCCGTCGGCGAATACGGCGCGGGCCGCGAGGCCGGGCGTGAACCCTCCAGGTGGCCGGCGCCCAGGATTCCTCCGGAGCATTCGACGACGAGCACACGCTCTGCTGGGCGCTTTGGGTGGCCTGCCGCGTACCAGGCTGTGGTGCTCCCGCTGAACCCGCGCCTTCGCAGAGAGGACCGGCCCATCGCGTCGATGAACCATCCGGAGGCCGCTGACCCCGCGCGAGGGGCAGCCGCTCGCGCGGCGATGGCCTGTACGGCCGCCACAGGCTCGGGACAGGGAAATTGTCCCGCCCCGAGCCGTGTGCCCTCAGGGTGACGCCGTGCCGAGCAGCGCTGCCAAAGCCTCACTGGCCTCCTTCAGCTGCTGCGCCTCCGCTTGACGGTGCGTCGTCTCCTGGTGGCAGGCCGGACAGCGGCCGTCGCTGCGTATCGCCGGGCGTCCGCAGCCGTCCACGCACCGGGGCAGAGCGGCATCCAGGTCATCCTGGACGCACGCCTGGCACCGGCCGTCCAGGCGTGCGGGCTCCGCCGGACCGCGCCCGCAAGCTGCTGAGCACGGCTTTCGGCAGGCGGAGCACAGGGCGCCCTCGACCGGCACTTGGCGTCCGCAGAACCCGTCCCGGCCCTGGCACTCGTGCTGGGCCCGGTTCTGGATCTCCTGCTGGACACTCCGCGGTCGTGGTACCGCCACTGCCGGAGCGGTCGCCCCGGCAGCGCCGTGCCCGGGCGGAATGCCTGGGGCCTCGGGCAGGGTGGAGATCCGGTAGGCGAGCACCGCGGCGGCGTTGCGGATCGGCTCGTTCTTCGGATTCGCCGTCACAGCAGTCCGCAGGTGGTCCGGCGCCCAGCCGTTGGCGAGCCGCCGGTCCAAGGCGGCGCCTTGGTCGATCAGCGCCAGCCCGGACACCGCCAGCTCCGGGTGCGCGGCCCCGATCTCCAGCAACAGCATCACGCCGGCCGACGCTGCTGTCGCCGTCGACGCCTTGACCCGGTCGACCGGCGTACCGGTGTCCCGGATCATCTGCTGTCCGGCCTCGCCGCCATCCGTCCGTCCATCCGTTCTACTCAACTCGCGCGCGTCAGGTTCAGGTAGGGACGGAGGGACGGGAGGGACCGCCGGTTCAGTAGTTGGGTTGGAGGTACTGGTTTGGGGGTCTGCAAGTTCCCCCGTGGGCGACTCGTAGTTCCCCCGCCGGCGACTCGTAGTTCCCCCGTGGTGCGGTCCGGAGGTCCCGCGACGAGGGGTCTGTGAGTTCCCCCGCTCCGGAGCCCCCTGGTCGGCGGGTTTGTGCTTCGGCCGGGAGGCGCCCTTGTCCGTCCGCTCCTTCCTGGGCTCAGGAGCGGCGATCGGTGGACGGTTCCGAGGGGTAAGTGGCTCGCGGCCGAGCCGGGCTCGTTCGGTGTTCGTCCGCTCGATGTTGCTGAACCACTCGTAGGGGATGAGCAGGTCATAGACCACGGGGCGCCGGTCGGCGCGGTAGTGCTTGACCAGTGACTGATCCCCCTTGGCGATCAGCCCCCGGCGCAGCAGGTTTCGCCAGCACCGCTTCACGGTCTCCTCGGACACCTTGACGCGATGGGCGATGGTCTCCTTCGACTGCCAGGTGCCGCAGCCGTCACGGTCGGCCGTCTCGGCCATGCAACCGAGGATGGCGTACTCGTTCACGTCGGCGACCGGCGCGTCACCGCTGAGCGCCCACACCATCGGTTCCAGGCTCACCGGATCACCGCCAGATCGGCAGGGGCGGCCCCCAGGCGAATGCCGGCAAGGACGGCAGTCGACGGGTGGACGGGCCGGGCCCGATGTGAAAGGCCGACAGGGGCTGAGGGTCCTGGGTCCCTATGTCCCTGGGCTGTACGACGGGCAGGATGGCGTTGCGGGCGATCGATGGCACCCGGGCAGGGTGAAGTGGCGGCGGCCGGAGTGACGCCGGCAGGCCGCAGTGCGGCTGTGCTCAACGGGGTTGCTCTCTTTCCCGCCGCCGCAAGCCCGCCGGCACCGCGCGTGTCCCCAGCTATGCGACCAGGTCGGTGTCTCTCGCGCCTTGCGGGGTGCAGCTGGTACCGTCGGATCGACGACAGCTCAATAGGTTGTCTGGTTGACGAGAGCGGCCCGGATCTTGGCGGATACATGGGGCCGCTTTCGTGTTTTCAGGACCAGGTGGTGCGGCGCGCCACGAGGGATCCGGCCAGTACCTAGCCCTGCGGCAGGCCGGGTGAGCCTGGCGCTATGAGCGTGTGGTGGCTGTCCTGTGAATCGAGTTCGGCACTTCGCGGGAGGCTGAGCTCAGGACGTCAGCCCTCCTCACCGAGGTAGACGAAGTCGGGCTTCGGGTGCATCAGGAAGTCATGGTGCGAGATGTTCCACCCGTAGGCGCCCGTCATCGCGAAGGCGACGACATCTCCCACCTGGATTCGGGCGGTCGGTACCTGGCGCGCGAACACGTCCTTGGGAGTACACAGCTGCCCCACATAGGTCACCGGTTCGCCTTCCACGGAAGGGCCCGCGGCGTCCGGCATCGGCACGACGACGCTGGGCTGGTTGTGCTGCTTCGTGACCGGCGTGCGCAGCTGCATGGTTCCGCCTCGCAGGACGGCGTACCACTGGCCGTGGGCTTTCTTCACGTCGAGGACCTGGGTGACGTACCAGCCGGCGTAGACGCTGACGGCTCGTCCGGGCTCGATCCGCAGTACTTCGCCGGGGGCGGCGAGGGCGGCGATCTGTTTGCCGTAGCTCGCCCAGTCGAAGACGTTCTGCGGGTCGGTGTAGTCGACGGCCATGCCGCCGCCGAGGTTGAACTCCGGGGCGCCGGCGACCCCTGTCTCGGCGAGCCACGGGCGCGCCCATGCCAGGATCTCGGCGGACTGCCGGACCATCGCGTCCGCGTTGAGGCCGGACGCGAGGTGGGCGTGGATTCCGCGGAGCTTCACCTGCGGGGTGGATGCCAGGATGCTGCGGCATGCCTGGATGAGGTCGGGGTCCATGCCGAACGGACCCGACATCGCGAGTGCGGCGCCGGACCGGTCGCCCGCGAGGTTGAGGCGGAGCATGATGTCAACGTCGCGGCCGCTCGCCTGCGCGAGCTGGGCGAGACGGGTCAGCTCGTGGGGGCTTTCCACGTGGATGCGTTCCACGCCCGCCTCCATCGCCAGGCTCAGCTCCTGGTCCGTCTTGCCCGGGCCGCCGAACGCGAGGCGCGCGTGCGGGAGGACGCTGCGGACATGCTGGAGTTCGCCGCCGGACGCCACCTCGATCCCGTCCACGAAGGGCGCGAGGGTTCGCAGGATCGGGGCGTCGGGGTTGGCCTTCGCGGCGTAGAAGACCTCCGGGGTGCCCGGGGTGAGCGCTTCCTTGATGGCTGCGGCGTGTGTACGCAAGGCGTCCAGGTCGTAGACGAACGCGGGCAGCCGCCCCTCCGTAGCCAAGGACACGGAGCGGGCGGCGACGGTCTCGTTGATCACGTGATGCCTCTTCAGGTGAGCGGGAAGTCGTGCTCGATGACCAGGTAGTGGGCGGGGGCGAGCGTGGTGGTCACCTCGACGACCCGGCCGTCCTCCAGGAGGCCGGTGTGGACGATGTCCGTGACCGAGCGCTCCGGGCTGATCTCCAGCAGGGCGGCTTCGGCCTCGCTGGGCAGCCGGCTGGGGATGATTCGCTCCCTCGCGGTCTTCTGGGGGTAGCCGAGCTGTGCCAGCGCGCTCTTGACGCCGCCGTTGATGGCGGCTGTCGGCTCCTCCAGTACCGTGTCGCGGGCGATGTCCAGCGGGAACCAGCTGGCGCTGATGCGGACGGGGATCCCACTGGCCCGCAGGCGACGGCGGCGCACCACGCAGTTGACCTCCCCGCGAGCGACCCCAAGTGCGTCGGCGATCTCCGCCGGCGGCTCGGCGCGCTCAACGGTGATCTCGTGCTGTGGCACCAGGCCCAGCGCCTTCACCTCGCTGTCGAAGGCGCCCAGCGCTCCGTCGCGCTCTCGCGTGGCCTGCGAGTAGCGGGCGGAGGAGTGGACCATGGGAGGCAGCCACGTCACGATGGTGCCCCGTCCCTGCTGCTGCCGCACGAGGCCCTCCGCGGCGAGGAGGCCGAGCGCACGGTTGGCCAGGCTGCGGGATGCGCCGTACTTCTGCGCGAGCTCGGACTCGGGTGGCAGCAGGCCGGCCGGCGGGTAGACACCGGCGAGGATTTCCTTTCGGATCGCGGCAGCGATCTCCCGGTAGCCCGTCTTCTGCGGCAGATGCACCAGGTCCCTCCTTCTTCAGCTGATCGGACGGTGTGGGCTCATCGTAGCCCAAGATGCCAAACGTTTGGCATCGCTTGACTTGGAGGGCGACTCTCGCCATATTGGAGATGCCAAACGTTTGGCATCTTGCTGAGGCGTCAGCCTCGGGCAAGAGCGTGGCTCCAGACGTCTTGCACACGCCTGGAGCCACTTCGAACCAGCACCTCAAGGCAATGAGGAGTTGATCCGCAATGTCCAGCATGGCCGATCGCGTCATGATGCCGAGCACCACCCCAGCGGAGCAGTTGACCCCGCAGGTCCAGTACGAGGGACGTGTCCTCTCGTTGGTTGTGCGGGACCTGGCGGCCGTCGAGCCGAAGGCCGGCGAGAGCGTCGTGATGACGCTCGTCGCCAAGGTCTGGGAGCTCGCCGAGCGCCACGCCTCCTACACCTCCACCCGGTGGGAGCACCTGTCCTGGTTCGCCCACCACGTCGTCGCCAGCCGGGCCGCCCAGCAGATGACGGGGTGCCGACGATGACGCAGCAGACCCCGGAGCAGGCGCGGGAGATCGCGTTGCGGGCGCAGGCCCTGCACCAGGCGATCCACGCCGCGCAGACCCCCGAGCAGATCCGGACCGTCTGCCAGAGCGCCGCCGCCGACTACACCGCCCGCAACGGCCAGGCCGGTCAGGAGGCGTCCCAGTGAACGCCTTCAAGAGTGGGATCGCCGAGCTCAACCGGCAGGCCGAGGCCAACATGCGGTCCGCCGCCGAGGCCAGCCGACTCGCGGACTGGGCCCGGGAGCAGGCCGAGCAGATCCGCCAGCAGCAGGCGGCGCAGCAGGCGGAGGCTCGGTGATGGGTATCCGCTCCTACCTGGGTATCGGCTCGAGCAGCTCCGGCCGTTCCAGCTCCTCCGGGTCCGGCACCAGCGGGTCGCCCGTCGGTGGCTGGTACCCCTATGACGCGGAGGCGGCTCGTCGTCAGCCACGGGAGGTGCACCCGGAACCGGCGAGCACCGACCAGTACGGCAACCGGGTGAACTCTGTCGACCCGTACAGCCGGGCCGACACCGAAAGCTTCCTCCGCCGCAACTTCGCCCGGTCGGACGGGGGTAAGTCGTGACCCCCGAGGAAGCGCAGCGCCAGCAGCAGGACGAGCAGCTCCGTTGGGCGCGCGAGGCGCTCGCCAGGGCCCAGGCCGCGAAGGCCGGCGGTTCCGGCTCCGGCAAGTAGTCCCCTTCCCTCCCTTCGCTCGCAGTTCGGCAGTCTCCCGCCGCCTGCCTCCCGGAACCGTCCTGGCATGCCCATGCAGGGATGGGTGCCGGAAGTGGTGCGGCGGGCCCGCCCAGGCCCACCACCAGCCACATCCCCCTGCACCACCCGATCAGAAGGTACCGCCATGTCCCGCACGCTTACCGGCCGCCGCCAGGCCGAGCAGGTCGCCCAGCTCACTGCCGCCTGGGCCTGGGTGGCCGAGGCGTCCGGTGGGGAGCGCACCCCCCGTGCCACCGTTCGGCGAATCGCCAAGCTGACCGGCACCGAGCCGATCCGCTAGGACGGCGAGATCAGCGACGCGGACTGGACGGTCGCCTGTCGGCCGGCGTGGACGCGCTGCTCGCCCACGGCGCCGACGAGGCGGCGGGCTTCGCGTCCGACCTGGTCGCCGCCGCCGAGGAGATCACCGCTGAGGCCGCCGCCGCGACCGACACCGTCCTCAAGCGCACCACCCTGCTGCCCGCCGACCCGGAGCCGGTCCCCGGCCGGCACGTCACCCAGGCCGCCTCCAACCCCGGCCAAACCACGTGGGAGCAGGACCAGGTCAAGGCGTGGTCGCCGTGGCGCAACGGCCTGCGCTGGAGCGAGACCCGCCGGGCTGTCTCCGGCCCCCGCCCGGTCCGGGACTAGCCGCCCGACGCACGGCTGGCTCCACCCGTCGCCCATCCGGGTCCCACACCACCGCAGCCCCGTGGCTGCCCTGATCCCCCGCCCGCCCGTCCGGCCCGCTCCAACGCGGTGCTGGCACGCAGTTCGGGGGCGAGAGGGGAGCTCCGGGACCACTCAGGTCCCCTCCGCCCGCATGAAGGAGAACCGCCATGCGCAAGACCACCACCGCTGTTGCCGTCCGTGCTGCCGTCGCCTCGGTCGCCCTGGCTGCCGCCGTCACCCTGGCCGCCTCCCCGGCCGCCGCCGCGCCGCGCACCACCTCGCTGAGCGTCGGCGTCCGCTCCTCGGCCGTCGCCGACCTCCAGCGCCAGCTCAACGCCCAGCTCGGCGAGATCCCGAAGCTGGAGACGGACGGTCAGTTCGGCCCGCTCACCCGCGACGCCGTCACCTGGTACCAGACCTGCACCGGCATCGACGTCGACGGCGTCGTCGGCCCGCAGACCCGCGCCGCGCTGGCCGCCAACACCGGCCGCAAGGTCGACACCGTCTGCATCCGCAACGCCTGACCCGCCGCCAGCACCGCTCCGCACGACCGGCCCGCCGCCGACCGCACCCCGGTCGGCGGCGGCCGGAGCCGCCCCGTGGCTGCCCAGGTCACCCGGACCGAACGCCCCGAGAAGCCGGCGACGCGATCGGCCTGCCTGGGGAGTTCCGGGTCGCACCTCCTCCGCTGCTCCGCCCGTCCGAAAGGCCGCGCACATGCCGCTCGACACCCTCTTCTTCGCGTTCTTCGCCACCAGCGCTGCCACGTCCTTCTGGCTGCTGCTGGCGATAGGCGCCGAGACCTACCTCATCCCGCCCTACCTCGACCGGCTGGAGGCCGCCGATGTCTGACACCACTGCCCCGGCCCACGGACACAAGGTGACATCGTGACCGTCACCCCGGAGGTCCCACCGCGCCCCCCGTACGACCCCACCGCCCCGGAGCAGCCCGAGGTTCCGGAGGTGCTGGACGACTTCTGGACCAGGCCCGCCCCCGCACACGACGGAGACGGGCTGGCGGACCTGGCGCAAGAGCTGCGGCAGGCCCGCCTGGACGCCGCGATCCCGCTCAAGGCCGACGACGCGGACCACCTGATCGACTGGCCGCGCGTGCGCCGCGCCACCGCCCGCCTCAAGAACGCGGTACAGGCCTGGCCGAACACCGGCGCCGTCGGCGCCGCGCTGCTCGGCCCGGCCTGGCTGTGGCGCGGCGTCGTCGCCAGTTGCTCGACGGCGGTCGCCCCGGCTGCCGACGTCGCCGACCCGGGCCTGTGCCTCGGGCTGATGACGCTCGCCGGGGTCCTGGTCGTCGGCCGCCGGGTACGCGGCGTCCGCGTCCTGCGCCCGATCGTGCGGCTGGCGGCCTGGTCGGTCGTGATCGGCACCCTCTCCTACGCACCGGCCCGCGCCTGGGCCTTCGCGCTGCTGTCCGCCACCTTCACGGGGGTCTTCCAGTGAGCCTGACCAGCATCGAGATCACCCACACCGTCACCCGCGCTGGCAGCGCGATCGGCTTCGCCGCCTTCGTCGCCACCTGGGCGTTCCTGTTCTTCAAGCACAAGCGGAAGTTCACGGCGCTGAGGAAGAAGAAGTACCTGGTGCCGTACTTCCTCGGCCTGGGCGTGATGGTCCTGGCCTCCGCGTGCCAGGGCGGCCTGCTCGGCCTGGTATCCGGGTTCAGCACCGGCGGCGGCAACCAGGCCGGCGACCTGGCGAGCCGCGGCATGGTCGGCGGCGATGGCGCCGTCGCCGTCGCCCAGCAGGGCCAGCTCACCTTCAGCGGCAGCTGGATCGCGCTGATCCTCTTCGGCCTGGCCGTCGCGTTCTGCTGGTACGCCAAGAACATGGGCGAGCGCGCCCTGATGATCTCCGGCGCGTTCTCCGGCGCCACCTGGGGCCTGTCCATCTCCCTCGGCGGCGTCGCCGCGTTCACCGGCGTCCCGCTGTCCAACTGGCTCGGCGACCTGATCATCGGCTGACTCCGGCCCGTGACGATCGCCCCGGCCCCGCCCGCCCCGCACACCCGAAGGCGCGGCCGGTTCCGGGACGGCCACCCCAGCCCGGACCCACCAACCCGCCTCATCCCCACTACCTGCGACCGGAGCCCGGAGGCCCCTGTGAGCACCGAGACCGACCCCGCCGCGGCGCCCTTCGAAAGCGCCGCCGTACCCCACCAGACGACCGCCCCACCCGATGAGAACAGCGGCTCCGACACCAGCGCCAAGCCGGACATGACCGGCGAGAGGAAGCCGAACCCCGTCGCCGCCTGGGCCGGCGCCCAGGCCCGGCGTACCAGCGACGGCGCCCGCTCCCTTGGCCAGTGGGTCGGCCACTGGGCATCGACTGCCGACCAGTCCGGCGAGGAGATCCGCCGGCGCCTGGTCGCCGCCCAACTGGAAGGCCACACCGAGCGCCGGACCGAACTCGCCCAGGCTCTGGCCAAGGCCACCAAGAAGGTCGTGCGCCTGGAGGAGGAAGCCGCCGACGGCGGCCTCACCCAGGCGCAGCGCGGCGACCTGACGCTGACCCGGGAGACCGCGCGGCGCCTGGAGAAGACACTGCGCGACATGGCCAAGGTGCCGTTCCGGGGGGTGCAGCCCACCGAGCGGCAGATCGCCCGCGCCCGCAGCCTGGGCAGGCTGCGCCGGGGTGCGGCGCTGCTCGGCGCCGCGACCGCGACGGTGATGCTCCTCGTCCACCAGCCGCAGATCGGACTGCTCGCCCTGCTCGCCGCCACGGGGCTCGCCTGGTGGACCGGCGGCCACCCGCCGCGCCTGACCCACCGCCCGGTGCCAGCCGACCTGCTGCTGCCGGAACTCGATGCGCCCGCCAAGCTGCTCACCACCGAGCCCCTGCCAGCCGAAGCCGCCGCCGAGGCCAACCTTGAGCTGTTCCCCGGCGACACCGGCAAGCCGTTCCCGATCCGCACCGCGGGCGACGACCCCGCGATGGCCGGCGCGAGCATCCTGCGTGCGCTGGTCGACGAGGGCCTGGCCGTTGGCGCCGTCACCGACGTCACCCGCGAGAAGTGGGGCTGGAAGGCGACCGCGCACCTGACCAAGGGCAAGCCCTCCGGCCTGGTCCTGCGGCTGCCGGAGCTCGACGTCGCGCTCGGTGTCCGCACCGGCGGTGTGATGGCCCAGCCGCAGGCGGCCGCAGCCGGCTCCGTGGTGCTGCGCATCCTGCTCAGCGACCCGTTCGACCCGATGCCGCCCCACCCGGTCCACGCTCCCCGGTCGAACAGCATCCTCAAGCCGGTCAACCTCGGCCCGTCCCTGGACGGCACGCCCACCCAGATCACCCTGGCCGGGCAGAACATCATGGTCATCGCGGTCTCCGGCGGTGGCAAGTCCCAGATCGTCCGCAACCTCGTCGACTACATCACCAGCTGCACCGACGCCATCGCCCTCGACATCGACCCCACCGGCCGCGGCTTCGGCCCGCTGCGCCGCCTCGCCGCGATCCGCGCCTACAAGGAGGAGGAGATCGACGAGGCGCTCAACTGGGCGATCCGCGAAGCGGAACTGCGCACCGAGCGGATGGGCGACGACGTCGACAACTGGCAGGTCACTGCCGACGCCCCGGCCGTGTTCGCCATCGTCGACGAGCACCCGCAGCTGACGCCGAAGCAGAAGCAGAAGGTCATCAAGCTGAGCCGGATCGGCCGCAAGGCCCGGGTCACGGTGGTCCTGCTGTCCCAGGACGCCACCAGCGACGTCGTCGGCGACGCCATCGCCGACACCTTCGGCATCCGGATCATGCTGCCCTCCCGCAAGGCCGACGTCCCGCTCGTGGTCGGCTCCGACACCGCGGTCTCCGAGGGCTGGATGCCGCACCGCCTCAGCCCCAGCCCCGGCGACTGGGACCCGGCCGACGCCGGCTGCTTCTACATCATCGCCCCCGGCCTGCGCGACCCGATCCTGCGCAAGGCCACCCACCTCGACGCCCCGATCGCCACGCTCCGTACCGATGAGCGGCTCGCCGCCGGGCCCGCCGTCTTCGCTCCGGCAACCGCCGGCGAGGACGAGGAGGAGGGAAAGGAGCCCGACCTTCCCGAGATCCTCACTGCCCTGCTCGAGGTCTTCGCCACCGAGGACACCGCGCTGCTCACCCTCGACCAGCTCCACCCACACCTGATCGAGCATGACCCGGCGCGGTGGGACCGCTGGCACGACAAGACGGAGAAGCACCGGCTGCTGGAAATCGGCAAGGCCTTCGGCGCGCAGTTCCGCCGGGACGGGATCGAGCTGTCCACCGAGCGCCTGGACGAGCTCGACGGCAGGCCCCGCGGCATCCGCCGGGACGACCTGCTGGCCGCGATCCGTCACTATCAGCAACCGACCACCAGCGGCGACTGATCGGCCGGCCATCGGCCCGCGATCGGCCACCCATTAGCCACGGGTCAAAGCCCGGCCAATGGGGGCCGATCGCAGGCCAATCAGAAAACCAATGCTGACCTGCGAAGACCAATCAGGCCAATCAGACCGCCCCACCCCCCGGAGACGGCTGGCAGGTCCCGAACCCACCCGGGAGGGGCCCATCGGCCGTCATTGACCGACCGGCCCGCACCACCCCGCCCACCGACACTCACCGTGACCGAGCCATCAGGAGACCCGGCCATGACCCCGGCCCGCACCACCACCCCACGCCGCCCCCGCGCCGCCAAGACGACCACCACCAAGGCCCCCGCCAACCGCACCGAGGCTCCCGCCGCCACCCCGCCGTCGACCCCGGCCCAGGCTCCCGCCGCCACCCCTGTCCGGCCGTCGGCCGACCCACCGATCCTGGCCGATGCCGCCGACCGCGCCGCCGACGTCCTGGCCCTCGCCGAGGACCAGGCGCTCGCCGTTCTCGCGCTCGCCGCCGAGACCGCCGGCCACGAGCTGGCGACCGCTGGGCAGTGGGCGGCGGAGGCCGAGCAGCTGCGCGCGGACGTCGAGGCCGAGGCCGAATCGCTCACTCAGCGTGCCGACCGGGCGGTCCGACAGATCCTCGACACGGCCAACGACCAGGCCGACCTGATCCGCCAGGACGCCGTCCAGCACGCCCGGGAGCAGCGCGAGGAGGGCGACGCGGACGCCCACGCGGCGGCGGACCGGCTGCTGGAGGAGGCCACCGAGCGGGCCGAGGCGCTGGTGGCCGACGCCGAGCAGCGCGCCGCCGCCGTCCCCACCGAGGCCAGGCAGGAGGCGGCCCGGATCGTCTCCGACGCCGAGGAGCAGGCCCGGGCGGCGATGGCCTGCATCACCGCCACCGCCGAGGAGCAGGCCGCCCGGGTGCTCGGGGAGGCCGAGCGCGAAGCCACCGCGGTGCGCCGCCGGGCCGCCGCCGACCTCGCCGACGTCCAGGACCAGGTCGCCGAGGCCCGCCAGGAGCTGGAGCACGCCCGGGACCGGGCCGCCGGCCGCCGCGCTCAGGCCGAGCACGAGCTGACCGGCGCGCGGGAGCTCGCCACGACCATCCAGCGCGACGCCGCCGCTGCGGCCGACCGCACCCTGGCGGCTGCCGCGGTCGGGGCCGAGGAGATCCGCACCCAGGCCACCGCCTGCGCCCGCCGGCTCACCCAGGCGGCGGCGCAGCAGGCCGAGCAGACCCGTACAGAGGCCGAGCAGGCCCGCCGGGAGGCCGAGGAGGCGGCCGAGCGCCTGACCGAGGACGACGAGCAGGCGAGGGCCACCGCCGCCGGCCGGGCCCGGGAGATCCTGGAGAAGGCCGAGGCCCAGGCCCAGGAGACGCGCAGGGAGGCCGAGGAGCTGCGGGCCCGCCTGGAGGAGTCGGCCCGCACCGATGCCGACGCCATCCGCGAGGACGCCCAGAGCGAGGCGCAGCGCCGTCTGGAGGAGGCCGAGGGTGAGGCGGTGGAGCTGCGTGAGGAGGGTGCCCGGCAGGCTGCGGCGGCTCGTCAGCGCGGTCAGGACGCGGTGGATTCGCTGCGCGGTGAGGCGGAGCGGCTGGTCGCGGAGGAGGGCCGCAAGGCCGCGGCGGCGCGGGGGCGGGCGCAGGCCGAGGCGGAGCGGCTGGTGAACACGGCGACCGCTTCGGCGGAGCGGGTCACCGCCGAGGCCGAGGCCGAGGCCGACCGGGTGCGGGAGGCGGTGGAGCGGCTGCGGGCGGAGCAGCTGCGGCTGGAGGCGGCCGCCGCGGCCCGGCGCAGCGGCTGGTACCCGACGGCCCGGCGCCGCCTGGACGCGGTGATCACCTGGCTGCTGCCGAGGGCCGCGCTCGGCGCCGGCGTCTGGCTGACCGCGTCCGGCGAGCACGACCTCGCGGTGATGGCCGGCTTCGATTCGACCGCTGCCTGGCTGCTGCCGGTGACGATCGATGTGTGGGTGGTCGCCGCGATCCGCGCCCGCCTGCGCAAGGAGATCGTCACCTCCCTGTCGGTCATGGTGTTCGCCCAGATCGCCTACCACCTCGCCAAGCTCCACCTGCTCGGCGTCCAGCAGGACGCTCACGGACAGTGGCAGACGAAGTGGTGGCTGATCATCCCGCTCGTGTGCATCGCGCCGATCGTCATCTGGCGCTCCCACGCGCTCAGGCCCGGCCACGGCGACGCCCACCCCGCGCCGGGCGACGCACACGACCCGCAGACGACGCTCACCGGTGAACGCGACGACGCCCCCGAGCAGGGCGGCCCGCGCCCGCCGGACGGCGGCGGGATCCACCCCGGCGCTCACGACGCCCTGCTCCCCGCGCAGGGCGCCCACGGCGAGCGCTCTCATGAGCGCGAGATCACCGCAGGTGGGGGGACAGACGGCGCTCACCCCGCGCTGCCGCCCGCCCAGGGCCGGGCGCTGTCCGCTCACGACCTCGACACCATGAGCGCCGAAGCGCTCAGCCTGCTACGCCAGGCGTTCATCCGCCCGCTCTACGACGCGCTCGGCACCCGGCCGACGGTCGCGCAGATCCACGCGGCGCTCATGGGCAAGGGACTCGCCGACCAGAGCACCTCACGCTCCACCCTCCAGCGCGTTCGCGACGCTCTGGAGACCCGCGAGCCGCACCTCGCCAAGGTCCGCTCCGTTCGCTCCGCGTAACCGACACGAAGTGGCCCCCGGATGAACGAAGCACCCGGGGGCCTGGCACCAGAGGTGCCCGCGGGGCCGGCCTCGCCGCCGGCCCCGCCCCGTCCTCCCGCACCCCGAACCACCACCGACACCCGCCCGGAAGGAAGCCCATCTCCCGTGTTCGCGATAGAGCGTGGCGCCCAGCTCGCAGCCCTGCGCGAGCTCCACCAGACCCGCAGCAACACCCTCACCAACATGCCGCCCGGCTCGCGCTCCCACACCCGGCTGCTGGAGGAGTGCGAGGCGATCAGCGACGAGATCGAATCTGTTCTTTGTCAGCCGAGCCCGCGTACAGGAACGGCCTGAGCTGTTCGGCAAGGTCGGGGAGGAAGCCGTACGACGGCTGGACTACCGGGCCTTGCCGGATCGTCTGCCGGTGTTCGTGGACGACGAGATACGGCCGGTCGAACCGGCCTGTTCCTGGTTCCGTCACCTCGCCTACCTGGGCCGGGACCCGGAGGACACGCTGCGGCACTACGCCTACATCGTGCTGCGGATGATGGAGTTCCTGGCGGAACGGGGCCGGGATCTGGGCACGGCAGCGGAATCCGATCTGGTGGCCTACCGGCGGTCGCGGATCGAGTTGCAGGACGTGCCGGTGGGCGGGACGGTCTGGGCCGCGAGGCGTCGGTGATCAACACGCTGCTGGACTGGATGGTCGGGCAGGGCCTGCGCCGGTCCTCCCCGTTGCGGGCGGTCGGCACGACGAACCCGCTGGCCCCGGGGCGGGGTGTCACAGGTCGATCATCATCCGCAGGTAGGTGCGGATCTCGTCGGCTTCCTTGTCGGTGACGGTGCCAAGAGGCCGGCTGCCGATGAGGCGCTGCTCGGAGATGGTGCGCACGTCATCGGTGCGGGCCCAGCTGGGCCGGTTGAGGCCGGAGCGGGGGGAGATGACGGGGACGTGGTGGGGCAGGCCGCGGTCCTGGGTGGTGAGGGGAACCACGATGGCCATGGCGGTCGGGAAGGCGGCGAACAGCGGACTGGAGACGACCACGACGGGTCGCCGGCCTGCCTGCTCGAAACCGATGACCGGGGAGAGATCGGCCGTCCAGACCTGCCAGGGGGCGGACTTGCGGCTCACGCCTCACCGCCCAGGCCGTCGCCGGCCGCGGCGTCCCACTCGGTCAGTTCCGCCTCGTACTCGGCCCACGCCGCCGGGTCGGCCTCCAGGCGGGCGTAGGCGGCCAGGATCTGGGCCTTGCGGTGCTCCGTCAGTAGGTGTTCCAGGGCGGCGTTCAGCGTGACCCCGCCGAGGTCGTCGGCCGCCAGGCGCGCGAGCTCGTCGCGCACCTCGGCCTGCACCTTTATCGTCGTCATCGTCATATCCAGTAGAATATACCCAGCGGTATACGATTTGGCATACCGGCGGCGTCACCTGCCGTCCGGCCGGGGGTGCAACGCGGGGGTGCAACGCGGGGGTGCAACACGGGCCGTGAGCCCCCTGAAGGGCTATTTCCGCAGGCCAGGGGTGCAACGCTGTCGTTGTGTTGCACCCCGCGTTGCAGTGTCGGCCCCGCCTGGCCGCGCCCCGGGCCGACTTCATCAGTAGCGCTTGAGGACTTCCTGGCGCAGCCACCGGTCCTCTCGCGCGAGCGGGCGATCACTCACTCCTGCTCGGTCAGGTCGGGCCAGCGGGCCTTGTCCCGGATCTCCTGGGCGGCCATGTACGCGCGGGTGCTGTAGCTGGGCAGCCGCAGGGCCAGCTCCTGGAGGCCGCGACCGGGTCGCCGGTCTCGGTCTCCTCCAGGAAGCGGGTGAGCCTGCGGCGCAGCGCGTCGGCCAGGCCGAGCAGGTGCCGGCCGTCCTCGCCCCAGCGGTCATCGTCGGCGGCGGCGGGTGCAGCGGGCGTCGTTGTTCCGCGAGCCGGAGGACGTCAGGGCGGGCGGCTGGTGGTGGGACTACCGTGAGCAGGAGGGTCTAGGGACCGTGCCACTGGAGTCTGGTGGTGGTGATCGTGGCGGCCGGTCGTACGGGGCTGGCGTTCGTCGGCCGCCGGCAGGAAATGCGGGCGCTGGCAGCGGCGCTGGGGGCGGGCCCGGCGGTCGTCCTCGTGGAGGGCGAGGCCGGGATCGGCAAGTCCCGCCTGGTCAGCGAGGCGCTCGCCGCGCTGCACCACGACAGCGGCACCCCGGTGCTGAAGGGCTGGTGCCACCCACTGCGCGAGCCGTCACCATTCGGCCCGGTCGTCGACGCGCTGCGTGACGGACTGGCCCACCTCCCACCCGACCTGGAACTGGGCCCCGCGACCGCGATCCTCGCCCCCCACCTGCCCGAACACACCCACCGCTTTCCTCCCCAGCCGACCGACGCAGCCGAGGACACCGGCGGACAGCGACTGATGCGGGCGATCCACGAGGTGCTGGCCGCGATCGGCCCGGTGGTGCTGGTGGTCGAGGACGTCCACTGGGCGGACGACGCCACCCGCGAACTGCTCCTCCTGCTGGCCCGCAACCCACCCCCACACCTGCGCCTGCTCATCACCTACCGCCGCAGCGACCTCCCCACCCACACCGCCCCACTCGGCTCCCCCTACCGCCGCCCCGCAGGCGTCGGCGGCCACGACATCACCCTGCACCCCCTCGACCAGACACAGATCCAGCAGCTCGCGGCCGGCGTCCTCGGCAAACCCGCCGCACACGCCCTGGCACACCAGCTGTTCGAACGCAGCGCGGGCCTGCCCCTGGTCGCCGAGGAAGACCTCCTCGCCCTCACCGCCACCGGCCGCCACCCGACCGAGCCCGCACCCCGCCCCAGTTCCCTGGAGGACCTCCCCGCGCCCCGGGCCCTGAAGGAAGCGGTCAGCGCCCGCCTCGCGGAACTCGACGTGGTCGCCGTCGCGACCGTGCACGCCGCCGCCGCCCTCTCCGTCCCCGCGACGGAGGAGCTGCTTGCCACGGTGTGAAGTTCCCCCACTGAGCTGGACAGCCTGATACTGGGACGGTTGAGTCCCGGAGGAAGCAGTCCAGGTAGTGAGTGGCAAGAGCAACATGAGCA
>NZ_JBIURH010000050.1:34440-50437 GCF_044740765.1 Kitasatospora sp. NPDC088346 | reverse complement strand
CGATTCGCCTTCCGCCGGCCCGACCTGACGGCCTGTCCGACGTTCCGAACTCTAGCCGAGAGCCACTCCGAAAAGCGAATCCGACCGCAATCCATATAAACGCGCACAGCAATTCGCACCGGGACGCGACAGAGCGCGGCCCAGTGGGACGAGAAGTGTGGTTCAAGGGATTGGCTGCCTCGGGACCGTCCGCGCAGAACACGTGTCCGGTGCTCCCAGAGACGGGCAGCTCGAAGAACTTTAGGCATCCACAGCGGGAGAGTCAAGTGGCAGCTGGAAGGCCAGGACCGCGACGTCGTCGTCGTGCTCGGCGGTGACCCCCATGGCCCGCAGCAGGCGGGCGCAGATGACGTCGGGGGTGCCGGCCGCACCGCTCAGGGCGCGGGACAGCAGGTCGATGCCGTTGTCGATGTCCTCCTCCCGGCGCTCGACCAGGCCGTCGGTGTAGAGGACGCCGGTGGTGCCGGGAAGCAGGCGGAGGGTGTGCGAGACGTGGGTGCCGCTGCCGGTGCCCAGGGGCGGGCCGTTCAGCTCCTCGCTCTGCAGGACGGTGCCCTCGGGGCAGCGCAGCAGGAAGGGCAGGTGGCCGGCCGACGCGTAGGTGAGGCTGCTGGTGTCCGGGTCCCAGACGGCGTAGGCGCAGGTCGCGATCTGGTTGGCGTCGATCTCCATGGCGAGGCCGTCGAGCAGGCTCATCACCTCGTGCGGCGGGAGGTCGAGGCGGGCGTAGGCGCGGACGGCGGTGCGCAGCTGTCCCATCACGGCGGCGGCGCGCATGCCGCGGCCCATCACGTCGCCGATCACCATCGCGGTGCGGCCGCCGCCGAGGCCGATGACGTCGTACCAGTCGCCGCCGACCGCCGCGTCGGCTCCGCCGGGCTGGTAGGTGGCGGCGACCCGGAGGTCGGCGGGCTGTTCCAGCTTCTGCGGGAGCAGGCTGCGCTGGAGGGTGACGGCGGCCTGGCGCTGGCGGCGTTCGGCCTCGCGCACCCGCAGGGCGGCCTGGACCTGGTCGGTGACCTCGGCGGCGAAGATCAGGACGCCGACGGGGGTGGCGCCGTCCTCCTGCGCGCCGAGCGGGACGCAGGAGATGTTGTAGTAGCGGTTGCCGCCCAGGCTGAGGATCGCCCGGGACTTCACGCTGCGCGGGCGTCCGCTGCGCAGGACCTGGTCGAGCAGGGGCAGGACGCCGAGGGCCGCGAGCTCCGGGAGCGCCTCGGCGGCCGGCGGTCCGTTGGTGCGGGCCCCGAAGAGCTCCCGGTAGGCGCGGTTGGCGTAGCCGAGCTGGTGCTGGGAACCGTAGGTGACCGCGACGGGGGCGGGCAGCCGGCGCAGGACGTCCCGCAGGTCGTAGAGGTTGTCGAGGGCGCGGGTGTCGAGGAGGCCCGGCGGGACGGCCGGATCCCGCGGGCCGGGGACGGTGACCGGCTCGTCGGCGGGGCTCGGGGGAACGGCACGCCGCGGGGCTCCGGTGAGCCGGGCGCTCCAGCGCATGAGGTTCAAACGTCGGCCGCTTCCTCGGTTCGGGTGCAGGTCTTCACTCGGGGGGCATTCTTCAGATCATCACTTCTTGCGCACGTCCGGGTACAGGTCGTGATGACCCGGTTGGGCAGATCCTTTCAGGCCAGGTCGTGGTTTCGGAAGTCGTACCGTCATCGCGGCGCGTTCACCGTCCCCCTCGCGGGCCGGGGCGGTCGTCGGCGAAGCCCGCCTCGAACTCGGCGCGGGGGTGCTCCACGGACCCCAGCGAGACCACCTCGCGGCGGAAGAGTCCGGCCAGCAGCCAGTCGGTCAGGATCCGCACCCGCCGCTCGGTGCTGGGCATCCGCCGCAGGTGGCGGGCGCGGTGCAGCCACCAGGCGCGGCGGCCGGTGAGGGGGCCGCGCCCGGTGTGGGCGACCGCCCGGCCCACGCCCAGCGAGGTGGAGCAGACCTGGCGCTCCGGCCGGTAGTCGCGCAGCGGCCGGCCGTCGAGGGCGGCCAGGACGTTGGCCGCCAGCAGCTCGGCCTGGGCCAGCGCGTGCTGGGCGTTCGGTGCGCACGGGGAGCCGTCCGCGGCCGGGTCGGGGACGGCGGCGCAGTCACCGGCGGACCAGGCGTCCGGCAGCGGACGGCCGTCGGGCGTCGACACCTGGAGGGTGGGCAGGCACCGGATCCGGCCGTTTCCGACCAGCGGCAGATCGGTCGCGTTCAGCAGCGGCGCCGGGCGGATGCCCGCTGTCCAGACCAGTGTGCGGGCGGCGAACCGGCTGCCGTCGGAGAGGACCATCAGCCGGTCCGCGGCGGATTCCAGGGTCGTCCCCAGCCGGACGTCGATGCTGCGTTCACGCAGCTCGGCGAGGGTGTGAGCGGCCAGTTCTGCGGACTCCTCCGGAAGGATCCGGTCGGTGGCCTCGACCAGCACCCAGCGCAGGTCCTCTGCGTCGAGGTTGTGGTAGCCCTTGGTCGCGTACCTGGCCATGTCCTCGAGCTCGGCGAGCGCCCCGACCCCCGCGTAGCCGGCTCCCACGAAGACGAAGGTGAGGGCGGCCTGGCGGAGTTCGGGGTCGCGGGTGGTGGAGGCGAGGTCGAGCTGCTCCAGCACGTGGTTGCGCAGGCCGACGGCCTCGCCGACGGACGCGAAGCCCAGCCCGTGCTCGGCCAGGCCGGGGACGGGGGCCGTCCGGGAGACCGAGCCGGGGGCCATCACCAGCAGGTCGTAGGGAAGTTCGGTCAGCAGGCCCTGCTCGCCCGGCGGCGCGGCGTCGATCCGCACCCGTCGTCCGGCGTGGTCGACCCGGGTCACCCGGGCGGTGAGCACGCGGCAGCCGGACAGGGTACGGCGCAGCGGGACGACCACGTGCCGGGGGTCGATGGTGCCGGCCGCCACCTCGGCGAGCAGCGGGTGGTAGGTGAGGTAGGGCTGTGGTTCGACCACGGTGATCTCGTCCTCGCCGGACCGCAGCCGGGCGCGGAGCGTCTGCTGGAGCCGGAGTCCGACGGTCAGCCCGGCACATCCGCCACCGATGATCAGGATCCTGATGGGGCACCTCCGGCCGCTGTGATCCGGTTCACGTCCCCATATGACGCCCTGCGGAGGGCCCTCTTGTCCACAGTGCCGACCGGATCGGGTGGGACTGATGTGCCGGAAAGGCGCCAGGTTTCCGGTGGTGGCCGAGTTTCGGCCACTTCTGCCCCGAACTTCCTTGAACTATGGTCGGATTGTGCACTGGACCAACGATTGGTTCGGTCTGCCCGGGACCACCCGGTCCGGCCCCGGACTGCACGGGGCTCGACCGGGGCAGGGCAGTGCGCAGACATCGGGCGGGCGACGCGGGCGTCGGTGCGAGCACCGGGGGGTGCGCAGTCCGCAACAGGTGCCCGGGAGGGGCGCCTGCGGGGGAGGGTTGGGATGACTGATCAGGAACGGATGGCGGGGCGGACGCTGCCGCCGGTCGGCCGGCGCGCGGTGCCCGAGCAGCGTGGCCCCGCCGGGCCCGAGCGGCTCGGGGAGTACACGCCCTCGGCCGA
This sequence comes from Kitasatospora sp. NPDC088346, assembly GCF_044740765.1. Taxonomy (NCBI): domain Bacteria; kingdom Bacillati; phylum Actinomycetota; class Actinomycetes; order Kitasatosporales; family Streptomycetaceae; genus Kitasatospora; species Kitasatospora sp. NPDC088346. Next base: position 46,927 of record NZ_JBIURH010000050.1, on the reverse strand, counting down.
GCCGCACGGCGGGCGCGGGGCCGCGTCCCGGCTGCGGGTGGACGCCCGGCGGAACCTGGAGAGCGTGCTGCGGGCCGCCCGCCAGGTGTTCGGCGAGCTCGGCTACGACGCGCCGATGGAGGAGGTGGCGCGGCGGGCCGGGGTCGGGGTGGGCACGGTCTACCGGCGCTTCCCGAGCAAGGAGGTGCTGGTCCAGCGGATCGCCGCCGAGGAGGTCGGCTGGCTGACCGCGCAGGCCCGGGAGTCGCTGTACGGCGACGCGCGGCCCTGGGACGCGCTGGCGGGCTTCCTGGCCCGGGCCGTCGAGTCCGGGGCCGGGCGGCTGCTGCCGCCGGAGTCCTTCCGGTACGCGGAGGACATCGGCCGGGTGCCCGAGCAGCGCCGGTCGCTGGACGCCGCGTTCGAGGGCCGGTCGGCGGTCGCGCTCGGCGGCGAGTTCGCCGGCGCCCTCGGCGCCGAGCCCGGGGTGCTGCCGGCCGGGGTACTGCCGGCCGGGTCGGCCGCCGAGGAGGCGGCGCCGGACGCCGATCCGCGGCTGCTGCTGCACCTGCTGGCCGCGCTGGTGGCGCGGGCCGGTGCGGCGGGCGAGCTGCGGCCGGGGGTGACGGTCTCGGACGTGGTGCTGGTGCTGACGGCCGCCGTCCCGGCGCACGCGGTGCCGGTCCGGACCGCGGCCGGTCAACCCGACGACGCCCCGGCGGACCGTCTGTTGCAGATCCTGCTGCAGGGCCTGAGAGCGCGCTGAGGCGCAGCGGTCTGCGCCCGAACGGCCCGTCGCCGCACTGCCCGGAAGAGTGGGTGACGCCCGGCCCAACTACCGATGGCCACTGCGCTATGCCATTCTTTGCCCGTGGTTGGAGCCATTGTCCCGTTGCGTGCCGTTCCGCTCGGTGGGCTGCCCCGCACTCGGACCAGGTCCGCACAAGCCCGACTCCGGCCGCCCCGGTTCGGCACACGGGGGATGCGTTGAGCGCTGACGATCAGAACCAGCACGGCTTCGGCCCCGGCGTGCCGGGACAGGTTCCCGACCAGGCCGGGGCGCCCGCAAGGGAGTCGCTGGCCGGCCGGGTGCCGGGCCAGGCCCCGGCCGGCCGGGGCGGTGTCACCCCGGAGGCCTTCGTCACCGGGGTGCCGCCGGCGCGGGCCGTGGTGCCCGCGCCGGCCGACCCGGTGGACGGTGAGCGCCCGCCCTCCGACGCCGAGTTGACCGCCCGGGTGCGGGCCGGGGACGACCTGGCGTACGAGGAGATCTACCGGCGGCACGCCGACTCCGTCCGCCGCTACGCGCGGACCTGCTGCCGCGACAGCTTCACCGCCGAGGACCTCGCCGGCGAGGTGTTCGCCCGGACGCTGCAGGCCCTGAAGGCGGGCAAGGGGCCGGAGTTCGCCGTCCGCGCCTACCTGTTGACGGCCGTCCGCAACGTGGCCGCGGCCTGGACCCGCTCCGAGCGGCGCGAGCAACTGGTCGACGACTTCAGCGCGTTCGCGCAGACCTCGGCCGCGGCCGTGGAGTTCGACCTGGCCGACCCCGGTGCGGACGCCTGGGCGATGGCGTTCGCGGACCAGCGGATGGTGATGCAGGCCTTCGTCGAACTTCCCGAGGACGACCGGCTGGTGCTCTGGCACACCGAGGTCGAGCGGGAGTCGCCGAAGACGGTGGCCGTCCTGATCGGGAAGACCGCCAACGCCACCGCCGTCCAGGCGCACCGGGCGCGGGACCGGCTGGCCGCCGCCTTCCTCCAGGCGCACGTGTCGGGCAGCCAGGAGTCCGGCTGCGCGGCGTACGCCACCCGGCTGGGTTCGTACGCACGCGGGTCGCTGCGCAAGCGGGCCTCGGGCGAGGTGGGCCGGCACATCCAGGAGTGCGGCCGCTGCACGGCGGCGTACCTGGAGCTGTCGGACATCAACCACAGCCTGCGGGCGGTGCTGCCCGGTGGTGTGCTGCTGTGGGTCGGTGGCGGGTACTTCACGGTGGCGGCGGCCGCGGTCGGCGCGGGCGCGGCGATCGGCGGCGCGGTGGCGGCGGGGGCCGCCGCGGGGGCGCAGACGGCCGGGGTCGGTGGCGGCGCGGCCGCCGCCGCGGGCGCGGCGGGGGCCACCGGGTCGTCGTCCGGGTCGTTGGCCGGGGTGGTGGCGGGCGAGGGTCTCGGGGCGGTGGCCAAGGCCGGTATCGCGGCGGGCGTGGCGATGGCCGCCGCGGCGGTGGCGGCCTACGCCCTGGTGACCGGGCCCGATCCGCGGCCGCCGGTCGCGGCCGCGGTGGCCTCCTCCCCCGCGCTGCCGCCGCCGGCCGCGCCGGAGCCCACGCCCGAGCCCGCTCCGACGCCGTCGCCGTCGCCGTCGCCGGAGCCGAGCGCGTCCCCGGTACCGCAGGCGAGCGCCGTCCCGGTGCCCGCGGTGCGGCCGAGGGTGGCGGCGACGCCGTCCCCGGCTCCGCCGCTGCCTTCCGCGTCCTCGCCGTCTCCCGTGCCGGTGCCGCCGGTGGTGACGCCGTCCCCGACGCCGTCCCCAACGGTACCGCCGGTGGAGCCGACGCCGCCCGTCACCCCGCCGCCGCCAGCACCGACCGACTTCTGGGTGGACCAGCTGCCGTTCGGCGGCGTGCGCCGCGACCGGCCGGCCGGGCCGGTGATCCGCAGGGGCGACCCGGTGGTGCAGCGCCCGGCGGTCCGGATGCGCGGGGTGCTGCACCGGCACGCGCTGTCGGTGGGCGTGCCGTCACGGGTGACGGTGGAGCTCAACCGCTCCTGCTCGTCGTTCGAGGCGGTGGCGGGGCTGGACGACCTGGGCGCGGGCGGGAGCTCGGTGGTGTTCAGCGTCGAGGGCGGCGACGGCCGCACGCTGTGGCGCTCGCCGCGGGTCGGCCCGTGGGACCGGCCGGTGCCCGTGCGGGTCGCCCTGGACGGGCAGACCTCGGTCCGGCTGGTCGTCACCCCGGCCCTCGGCAGCTGGTCGCTGGTCAACGTGGCGGACTGGGCCGACGCCCGTTTCACCTGTACGTAGGGCCGGGCACGGGCCCGGTCGCACCTGCCCGTGGGCGCGACCGGGCCGGCGGACGTCGGGTCAGACCGCGCAGGCCCCGTCCGTGCAGGCGCCGTCCCGGTGGCCGGGCTGCTCGGCGGGCGCAGCGGTGTCCTCGGCGGTGTCCGCGGCGACCTGCTCCAGGACCCGCAGGAAGGTGTCGGCCTCCTGCCCGCCCTGGACCGCCCACCTGCCTTCGAAGACGAAGGTGGGCACGGCGCTGATGCCGAGCTCGCGGGCCTCGGCCAGCCGGGCGCGGACCTCGGCCGTGCCCTCCTCGCCCGCCAGGTAGCCGGCGGCCCGGTCGCGGTCCAGACCGGCCGCGACGGCCAGCTCGGTGAGCTCGGCGCGGTCGCCGACGTCGACGCCGTCGCTGAAGTGCGCCTTGAGCAGCAGTTCCTTGAGCCGGGACTGCGCGGCGGCGCCGTACTCCGTCTCGGCGAGGTGCAGCAGCCGGTGGCCGAGGAAGGTGTTGACGTGCAGCGCGGTGTCGAAGTCGAAGGCGACGCCCTCGGCCAGGCCGAGCTCGGTGACCCGGGCGTCCATCGCGACCGACTGCGGGCCGTAGCGCTCGGCGAGCCACGCCCGGTGCGGGCTCGCGCTCGCGGGGGCGTCCGGCACCAGCTGGTACGGCCGGTAGACCACCTCGACGTCGGCCTTCCCCGGGAAGCGGTCCAGCGCCTGCTCGAACCGGCGCTTTCCGAGGTAGCACCAGGGGCAGGCGATGTCGCTGTAGATTTCGACCTTCATCGGGGGACGGGCTCCTGTCGGTGTGGGGCTGAACGGGAAGATGAACGCTCAACCACCTGGTCGCATTCCCCATTCCCCCCGGATCCCCCCCCCCGGAGGTCAGCCCGCCGGCGGCGCCGGGACGACCAGGACCGGGCAGGCCGCGTGGTGCACCGCCGCCGTGCCGACCGAGCCGAGCAGCAGCCGGGTGAAGCCGCCGTTGCCCCGGGTGCCCAGCACCACGGTGTGCTGCCCGGCGGTGCAGGCCAGCACCACCTCCACCACGTTGCCGAGCACCACGTGCAGCGACAGCTCACCGCCGTACGGGCGCTCGCGCGCGGACTGGACGGTGCCGACGGCCCGGCGCAGCCCGTCCGCCATGCTCTCGGTCAGCCGCTCGACGCTCTCGTGCACCAGGTCCTCCATCCCCGGCGGGTAGCCGGTCGGGGACGGGTTGACCACCGCGAGGACGTACAGCGGCAGCCGGAACAGCTCCGCCTCGGTCATCGCCCGGTCGAGGGCCCAGAGCGAGCCGTCCGAGCCGTCGCAGGCGGCCAGGATGCCCGGGCGTCCGGGCGCGGGCGGCTCGCCGAGCACGGGGAACGGTTCACGCACGGCGGCCTCCCGGGTGACGGACCATCAGGCCAGGATCACCGATCGGTCCGGCCCGCGGCCGCAGGACGCGCCCGGATCAGGCCGGGCTGGCCAGCGCGCGCCGCTCGGCCGGCGGCAGACCGGTCCAGCAGGAGCCGTGCCGGCGCGCGGCCACCCGGCGCAGCCACAGTTCGGCTGCGATGAGGTCGGCCAGGCCGGCCAGGGTGCCCGGCGGCAGGTCGGCGTCGGGCGCGGCGGCCCGGCCCAGCGACTCCCGGACGGCGGCCGGGTCGATCAGGCCGGCCTCGCCGAGCAGGGGCCGCTCGAAGAGCTCGGCCAGGCCGTCGGCGGCCAGCCGCAGGCCCCGCCGGGCCGGGGCGGCCCGGTCGGGGCGGGGGCCGCGGCCCCAGTCCGCGGGCAGGTCGGTGCGGCCGGCACCGGTCAGGACGGCGTGCAGCAGTGCGTGCCGGGCACCGGGTTGCAGCCGGACCTCGTCGGGCAGCAGCCGGGCGGCCCGGACCACCTGGTTGTCCAGGAACGGCGCGTGCAGGCGCTGACCGTGCTGCTCCGCGGCCTGGACCAGGGTGCGGTAGCCGGCGGCGTGCCGGTGCAGCGCGAGCCTGGCCCGGCGGGCGCCCGGGAGCTCGGTGGGGGCGCCGCCGCGGGCGGCGATCCGCAGCCGCTGGGCGACCGAGGCGAGCGCGTGGTCGGAGAGCCAGCGGGCGGCCGGGCCGGGCACCGCCCAGGCCAGGGCGGCGGCCGAGCCGGCGCCCGCGGTCGGGCCCGGTTCGGGGACCTGCCGCAGGGTCAGCGAGACGGCCAGGTCGTCCAGGGCGTCGGCGTAGCCGGCCCGGGCCAGCCGGTGGGCCGCCCGCAGCACCGTGACCGGCGTCCGGACGGCCCCGGTGAGCGCGCCGGCGGTGGCCCGGTCCGCGCCGGCGAGGGCGGCGACCGGGGCGAGCAGCTCGCGGGGGCGGCCGAGCCGGATCAGGTCCGCGAGGCGGGCGGGGTGGCCGTCCAGCACGTGCCGGGCGCCGTAGCCGGTCAGGTGGTCCGTCCCGCCGGCGCGGAAGCGGCTGCCGACGGCGCCGGCGGCGAGCAGCGCCGGGCCGGGTTCGTCGGTGAGCGGCCCGGCCGGGGCCTCGGCCGGCGGTTCGGCCAGCTCGGCGTACGGGAGGGCCGGGGGCAGCACGACGTGCCGGAGCCTCGGGGCGTCGACGGCGAGGGCGGGCCGCTCGCTCTCGCCGAGGGTGACGGCGGCGAGGGTCTCCGGGGCGGCCGTGCCGTCCTGCGGGGCCGGTCCGCGGGCCCAGGAGCCCTTCACGGCGCCGGACCTGACCGCCGCGGCCGCCGCACGGGGCGCGGCGGCCGCGGCGGCGGGCCCGATCGGCACCGCGGCGGCGAGCAGGGCGACGGTGGCCGAGGCGGTGCCGTACGAGAGGTCGACGCCGAGCCTGGGCCGCTCCGGAGGGCTGCCCGGCCCGGCCGGGGCGGCCGTCCGCACCCGGCAGCGGACGGCCTCCAGCAGGGCCCGGGTGAGCTCACGGACGGCGGGCGCCTCGTCCCGCGTCCAGCGGCCGCCGCCGGTCTCCGGCTCGTACCCGGCGGTGTACGGGCGGCCGCTGCGGATGCCGAGGGTGTGCCCGGCCGGCACCCGGTGGACGCCCGCGTACGGCGTGCCGGTGCCCAGCACCTCGGCGGCCTCGGGGACGGCCAGCACGGCGGCGAGGTGCTCCGGGTCGAGCGGGGCGGCGACCAGGTCGGCGAGCGGCAGGGCGGCGGTGGCGTACGCGGTGCCGCCGCACCAGGGGGTGTGGAAGACCTGTTGCAGGCCGGCCAGGTCGGTGAGCAGGACGGTGCTGCGCACGCCCGCGCGCAGCACCACGGTGTAGCTGCCGGGCCAGCTGGTGAGGTGGCGGACGGCCCCGCCGCGGGCGGCGGCGAGACCGGCGGCGATCTCGGCGTCGGAGGCGCCGCAGTGGCCGACCACGGCGAGCCGCAGGGTGGCCGGGGAGTCCGGGTCGGCGGGGTCCTCCGGCTGCGGTCCGGTCCGGACGGTGGCCGGGGCGCCCGGGCGCAGGGTGGCCAGGCGGATCTCGTCCGGACGCCAGTCGCCCACCGCCCAGAGCGGGTTGGGGCCGGTCCAGAGCGCGGTGCCGGCGAGTGGTCGCACCTCGGCCAGGGCCGGGTTCCCGGTGCCGGGGGAACCACTCCAGCCGGTGAGCCACCGCATCGCGCCTCCGCCTGCCGAGGGGATCGGGCGCGTGCGTGGTGCGGGTCGACGCGCCGTCAGGAGACATCGTGCCACCGGACGGGCCGGCGGTGACCCGTGTTGCGGAGGTGATTTCGGCGGGGTAGGGGCGTGAGCGCCACGGCCGGGACGCCGCGGGCGGTCCGGACCTCCCCCTCCGTGGCCCGGGCCGCCCCTGCGCGGCACGGGAAGGGCCGCCCGGCGGCCCGTGGCATGGACATCGCCGGATGGCCGAAAGGCGCCGCACAGCCCGGGAGGGCATCCGCATGCCCTCCCGGACCCACCACTGCCCGCGGGGACGTAGGCAGCGGTTTCCCCCGGCCCGCCGGGTCCTCGGCGACGGGCCGCTTCCACGGCCTCCAGCGAATCGCCGACCTGCCCCTGTGAGCCAGGGAGCACGAGTGGCGCACATCGGCACACGACCGGAGCACGACCCTCCGCACTCGACCCGCCGGGGCGCACGGGCCCCTCCCACCGCCGGCTCCCCACCGGTCGCGCGGGCGCGCGATCCCGCCATCCGGAATGCAGCCTCTTAACCCTCGGAACCCGGACGACTACGCTAGGTGCAGCAGTACGGGAGCGGACACCCGCACAACGGGCCGACGCCGCGCTGCCGCTCGCCCGCCATCCGCGCACGACGTCGCCCGGGGGTGCCACCGCCACCATGACCGTCAGCTCACGAGGGCCGAACGAACGGCTCGGTGCACTCCTGTCGCTCGCCCAGATCAGCAACGCCGGCCTCGCCCGCCGGGTCAACGACCTGGGCGCACAACGCGGACTGACACTCCGCTACGACAAGACCTCGGTGGCCCGGTGGGTGACCAAGGGCATGGTGCCGCAGCGCCCGGTGCCCCACCTGATCGCCACCGCCCTGGGCAACAAGCTGGGCCGGCCGGTGCCGCTGGAGGAGATCGGCCTGGCCGACTCGCACCCGACCCCGGAGCTGGGCCTGGAGTTCCCCCGCGAGGTGCCGGAGGCCGTGCGCTCGGCGACCGAGCTGTGGCGGGTCGACCTGGACCTGCGGCGCGGCCCGGGCGGCGGGCGCTGGAGCGACAGCCTGGCCGGGACGTTCTCGGTGTCGGCGTACGCCACCCCGGTCTCCCGCTGGCTGATCACCCCGGCGGACGGCTCGGTGGCCCGCGAGACGCCCGTACCGGACCTCTCCGGCTACCGGGTCGGGCACGCGGACGCGGCCAAGCTCCGGGAGGCGGCCCAGGAGGCCCGCCGCTGGGACTCCAAGTACGGTGGCGGGGACTGGCGTTCGTCCATGGTCCCGGAGTGCCTGCGGGTGGAGGCGGCCCCGCTGCTGCTGGCCTCCTACAGCGACGCGGTCGGCCGGGCACTGTTCGGCGCGACGGCCGAACTCACCCGGCTGGCCGGGTGGATGGCCTTCGACACCGGCCAGCACGAGGCCGCCCAGCGCTACTACATCCAGGCCCTGCGACTGGCCAGGGCCGCCGGTGACGTACCGCTGGGCGGGTACGTGCTGGCCTCGATGAGCCTCCAGGCGGCCTACCGCAACTTCCCCGACGAGGCGATCGACCTGGCGCAGGCCGCGCTGGAACGCAACCGGGGCCTGGCGACCGCGCGGACGATGAGCTTCTTCCACCTGGTCGAGGCCCGGGCGCACGCGAGAGCGGGCTCGGCGGCGGCCTGCTCCGCGGCGCTGGCGGCCGCCGAGATCGCCCTCGACCGATCCCGGCCCGGGGACCCGGACCCGACCTGGATCGACTTCTACGCCTACGACCGGCTGGCCGCCGACGCGGCGGAGTGCTTCCGCGACCTCGGGGTCCCCGCCAAGGTGCGGCACTTCACCCGGGAGGCGCTCGCCCGGCCGACCGAGGGGTACGTCCGCTCCCACGGGCTGCGGCTGTTCGTCTCCGCGATGGCCGAGGCCGAGGCGGGCGACCTGGAGGCCGCAGTCGCCGCCGGCGAGCGGGCCGTGGAGGTGGCCGGCCGGATCTCCTCGCACCGCAGCCGCGAGTACGTGCTGGAGATGCTGCGCCTGCTGGAGCCGTACCAGGACGAGCGCCGGGTACGGGAGCTGGCGGAGCGGGCCCGGCTGGTGCTGACCGCCTCGGGGTGATCCCGGCGCCGGAATGTCCCGGCCGGAAACCCCCACCCCCGGCTCCCCGCCGTGAAAGCATCGCTGCGGGGAGCCTGCGGAAGGGACTGCGGTGGGATACGACGTCGATGTGCTGGTGGTGGGCGGCGGGATCGTCGGGCTGTCCACGGCGTACGCGCTGACCCGGGCCAGGCCCGGACTGACGGTGGCGCTGCTGGAGAAGGAGCCGGACTTCGCCGCCCACCAGACCGGCCGCAACAGCGGCGTGATCCACAGCGGGGTCTACTACCGCCCCGGCTCGCTCAAGGCCCGGTACGCGACCGGCGGCGCCGCCGAGATGGTCGAGTTCTGCCGCGAGCACGGCATCCCGCACCGGGTGACCGGCAAGCTGATCGTCGCCACCGACGCCGCCGAACTGCCCCGGCTCGCCGCCCTGGCCGAGCGCGGCCGGGAGAACGGCATCCCGGTCACCGAACTCGGACCGGACGGCATCCGCGAGCACGAGCCCGAGGTCACCGGCACCGCCGGCCTGCACATCGGCACCACCGGCATCTGCGACTTCCCCGCCGTGGCCCGCAGCTACGCCCGCCTCGCCGAGGAGAAGGGCGCCGAACTGCGCACCGGCACCGAACTGCGCGCGGTGGCCCGCCGCCCCGACGGGGTGACCGTGCAGACCTCCACCGGCGAACTGCGCTGCGGCGTCCTGGTGAACTGCGCCGGCCTGCACAGCGACCGGATCGCCCGGCTCGCCGGCGACGACCCCGGGGTGCGCATCGTCCCGTTCCGCGGCGAGTACTACGAACTGACCGAAGCCCGCCGGGCACTGGTCCGCGGCCTGGTCTACCCGGTGCCCGACCCGGCCTTCCCGTTCCTCGGCGTCCACCTCACCCGGGGCGTCCACGGCGACGTCCACGTCGGCCCCAACGCCGTCCCCGCGCTGGCCCGCGAGGGGTACGACTGGCGCACCCTCAAGGTCCGCGACCTGGCCGAGACCGCCGCCTTCCCCGGCACCTGGCAGATCGCCCGGCGCCACTGGCGCTACGAGATCGGCGAGCTGCACCGCTCGCTGTCCAAGCGCGCCTTCACCACCGCCGTGCAGCGGCTGCTGCCCGCCGTCACCGCCGCCGACCTGGTCCCGGCCACCGCGGGCGTCCGGGCCCAGGCCGTGGCCCGGGACGGCTCGCTGCTGGACGACTTCGCGTTCGCCGGCTTCGACCCCGCCGACCCCGCCTCCGCCCGCCGCACGGTGCACGTCCTCAACGCCCCCTCCCCCGCCGCCACCGCCTCGCCGGCGATCGGCCGCGAGGTGGCCCGCCGGGCGCTGGCCGCCCTGGAGGCCGGCGGCTGACCGCACGCGGGCCCGCCGCGGGCCCGGACCGGCGGAGGTGAGGAATGCGTCACGCGCCGCCCCGGCCCCGCGCGAGCCCCCTTAGACTTGGCCGATTGTGACTGCCACCGCCTCCCCCCAGCTGACCGAGACCGCCGAGCCCGCGACCGCCGAGCCCGCGACCGAGCTGCGCCCCTCGGCCCGGCTCTCCGCCGCCCCCGCGGGCTACCCGGCGCCGATGTACCCGCACAAGGCCACCGAGGAGCAGCACCGCGAGCACCGCATCCGCAGCTTCCAGCCGCGCCGCGGGCGGATGACCAAGGCCCAGGCCGGTGCGCTGGACCGCGGCTGGGAGCAGTACGGCCTGGCGATCGACGGCACCCCGCTGGACCTCGCCGAGCTGTTCGAGGGCCGCCCGGTCACCCTGGAGATCGGCTTCGGCATGGGTGACACCACCGCCGCCATGGCCGCCGCCGACCCGTCCACCGGCATCCTCGCCGCCGACGTGCACACCCCCGGCCACGGCAACCTGCTGCAGTTCCTGGAGCGCGACGACTCCCGCAACGTCCGGCTGGCCGCCGGCGACGCCGTCATCCTGCTCCGCGACATGCTGCCCGACGCCTCGCTGGCCGGCCTGCGGGTCTACTTCCCCGACCCGTGGCCCAAGCCCAAGCACCACAAGCGGCGCCTGATCCAGGAGTCCTTCCTGGAGCTGGTCCTGCCGCGGCTGGCACCCGGCGCGCTGGTGCACTGCGCCACCGACTGGGAGGAGTACGCCGAGCAGATGCTCCGCGTGCTCACCGCCTCGCCCGAGCTGGAGAACCTGCACCCCGAGGGCGACGGCACCGGCTGGCTGGAGCCCGCCGAGCACCCGGCCGGCAGCATCCCCGGCTACGCGCCGCGCCCGGACTGGCGGCCGATGACCAAGTTCGAGCGGGCCGGACTCGCCAAGGGACACGTGGTGCACGACCTGCTGTTCCGCCGCCGCTGAGCCCGCCGGGACCGCCGGTGGGCCCAGGTCTGCGCCCGGCGGTGGGCCCGGACGGACCGGCCCCGGCGGCCACGCGGGCCACACGCATCACACCCGCACACCGTTACCACAGGTAGGCGGATTGGCGTGGCTTGTCCCGCACTCTCCCGTTCGGCCGACGAGGTCCCCTACGCTTTTCGGCGTGAGCTGCCCGCCCGGGGCGAGCGCACCCGCAACGGTCCCCCCGTCCGCTGCGGGCGCCACCGCCGCCGCCGACCGGCCCACGCACACCACCGGCACCCGGCGGATCCCGGGGCCGCGGGTGCGGCGGGCCACCGTAGCGCTGCCCCCGCAGGCCGGACGGCTGCTGCACCGCCTGACCTCGCTGCGCCGTCCGGCGCTCTCCTCGGCCCTCGCCGCCGGCGCGCTGGCCGGCTCCGGCGTGCTGATCCTGCACCTCGTCCAGCGGCAGACCGGCACCACCGGGCTGCTGGTCGGCCTCGCCCTGGCGATACTGCCGCTGCCCTTCGTGCTCGGCTCCCTGGCCTGGCTCAACCGCACCGCCCGGGTCCCGATGCGGCACATCCTGTTCTGCCTCGCCTGGGGGGCCTGCGCGGCCACCACCGTCGCCATCATGGCCAACGGCTGGGCCAGCGACTTCCTCATCGCCCACCAGGGCACGGCCCGCGGCGAGACGCTCGTCGCCGAGTTCGTCACCCCGCTGATCGAGGAGAGCGCCAAGGCCGCCGCCCTGCTGCTGCTCCTGCTGCCCTTCCACCGCAGGCTGCGCTGCCGTACGGAGCGCACCTGCGCGCTGCTCACCCGCCAGCTGTCCGCGATCCGCCCGGACGGCTCACCGCCGCCCCCGGTGCCCCCCGCGCCGCCCCGGCCGGCCCGGGCCCGGTTGCGCCCGCTCCCGTACTTCCGCCCGGCCCCGCCCGGGCGACGGGCCCGCTCCAGCCCGCGCACGCTGGCCGCCGGCACCGTGCTCGGCTCGATCACCGCCTGCGGCTTCGCCTTCACCGAGAACGCCCTGTACCTGGGGCGGGCCTTCACCGACGACCAGCAGGCCCGGCTGGACTCGATCGGTCTCGGCGAGCCCCCGAGCCTGCGGGACTTCGACGGCACCGTGCACACCTTCGTCCTGCGCGGGATGCTCTCGCCGTTCGCCCACCCGCTGTTCACCGCGCTCACCGGCCTCGGCATCGCGATCGCCCTGACCACCGCCCGCCGCTGGCCGGCCCGGCTGGCCGCACCGGGCGGGCTGCTGCTGGCGATCACCCTGCACGGCAGCTGGAACGCGGCGGCCGGGCTCGGCACCGACGGCTTCCTGCTGGTCTACGCCCTGGTGATGGTGCCCTGCTTCGCCGCCCTGGTCTGCTTCGCGGTCTGGGCCAGGACCAGAGCCTCCCGGCAGCCGGTCCGCACCGCGGCGGCGCCCAGGCGGGAATCCGATTTCCCTTCCGCATGACGGTCCCGTACTGTGGGGTTCACCGACGCGGGGTGGAGCAGCTCGGTAGCTCGCTGGGC
>NZ_JBIURH010000050.1:0-34342 GCF_044740765.1 Kitasatospora sp. NPDC088346 | reverse complement strand
GCTCATAACCCAGAGGTCGCAGGTTCAAATCCTGTCCCCGCTACTCAGTAGCACCGAAGGCCCGGCAGCCAGTCTGCCGGGCCTTCGTCGTTCCCCCAGCCGCGCCGCCAGCCGTTTCGCCGTCTCGCCCCCGTGCGTCGGGAATCCGATTTCCCTTCTGCCCACCGCTCACGTACTGTCGTGTTCACCGACGCGGGGTGGAGCAGCTCGGTAGCTCGCTGGGCTCATAACCCAGAGGTCGCAGGTTCAAATCCTGTCCCCGCTACTCAGTAGCACCGAAGGCCCGGCAGCCAGTCTGCCGGGCCTTCGTCGTTCCCCCGGCCGCGCCGCAGCCGCGCGCCGCCGTCTCGCCCCGGGTGCACCGCCTTGAAAAACCGTTGCCCTCCCCTCAGGAGCGTGCCTACAGTGGCGGCACACTGAAAGGAGGTGATCCTGAGTTGAGTTCCATCAGGATGCGTGAGGTGGCTGCTCGCTAGAGCCGCCCCTGCCTGTGCAGAAAGAGGCGCGTACGGCCTCCGGCGGCAGGCGCAGACCCAAGCAGTCACCCGGCCCGTGGGCTCACCGGTACATCCCCGGTGCCTCGGCCGCCAGGGCCCCTCGCGGGCCCGGCGCCGAGGAGAGCAGCCCACGGGCCGCCTGCTGTCCGGCCCCGGTCGTGGGGGCGCCCCGGGGCAGTCGCACGGACCGGTCCCGCGGCGGGCGGTGCGTCCTCGACCGGTCCCGGCTCCACCCGTACGAGTGCTGCCGGCGCCCGTACGCGATCCGCTACAGTCACAGCGACCTGACGGACCGTACGGGGGTGGAGTCGGTGGAGCTCGAACGCGGCGGCGAGCCGGCGCCGGCGGTGAAGATCGCGCTGACCGGGGTGCTGGGAGCCGGGTTACTCGGCCTGGCCCTGTTCGCCGCGGCCTCGCCGCACTGGGCGGCGTCCCTCGGCGGCGGCCTGATGGTGGCCGCGACCTTCTCGGTGGCGGGCGGCCTGCTGGGCTTCCTGTTCGGCGTGCCGAAGCTGCTGACCAGTGGCGCGGCCGCCCACCCGGAGGACCGCTCGGCGACCTCCACGGCGAGCTACGCGCCCAACACCAACCTGGAGCAGGTCTCCGACTGGCTCACCAAGATCCTGCTCGGAGCGGGCCTCACCCAGATCGGCACCGTGCCGCAGCGCCTGCGGGAGCTGGGCCGGGCGCTCGCCCCGGTGCTCGGCGGCGGCCCCGGGTCGGCCGGCTTCGCGGCGGCGCTCGGGGTGTACTTCAGCGTGGTCGGCTTCCTGACCGGCTGGCTGTTCACCCGGCTGCTGCTGGCCCGGGCGCTGTCCGCGGCCGACCGGCAGACGCTGGCCGACTCGGTGAACAAGACCGTCGTCGCGGCCCCCTCGCTCGGCTTCAGCGCCGAGCAGGTCCGGGACCTCTTCCGGACCGGGGTGGAGGGCCTGCGCGTGCAGGCGCTGGCCCTGCTGCAGGGCGCGCCGGACGCGCGCAACCTCGACCTGATCATCACCGCCATCGACCGTCACCTCTCGGCGTTCGAGCTGCTGCAGGCGCTGCTGGCGGCCCGCGCCGCGGCCGACCTGCCCGACCTGACCCCCGCGCAGCGCGGCGCCCTGCGCGACGCCGTCCGCTACAAGATGCGCAACTCCCGCAACGTGCCGCCGTACTCGCGGCGGCGGGCGGTGGCGGAGGACGTGCTCAGGGTGCTGCCGGAGCAGCTTCTCCCGGCCGGCCCGGGCGCTCCCGGCCCTGGCGCTCCCGGCGCGACGGACCCGGCCGCTCTCGGTCCGGCCTCGACCGATCCGGTGTCGACCGATCCGACCGGGCCGGATCCGGCCGTACCCGCCCCGCGCTGAGCCCGGCCGACCGGCGGCGGTGGTCGGCCGCGCGCAGCACCAGCACCCGGTGCGTCCCGGGTCCGCCGCACCGCCGGATCTCGGACGCGACCTGCCGGCGGCCCAGATCGGCGCGCAGCGCGTCCAGGTGCGGGTACGGGCGGCCGGTGGAGTCGTGCAGCGGGTGGATCCGGACCTCGCCCGCCGGGTCGGTGACCCGCACCAGCTCGCGCAGGGCCGCGAGTTGCTCCGCCGGGGAGAACAGCGCGGGGTAGGCGAACAGCAGGTAGCTGCTGAGGGTCAGCGCGAACGCGCCGTCCGCGAACGGCAGCCGGGGCAGCGCGGCGGCCACGTACGCCTCCGGGTGGGCGGCCGCGTCGGCGGCGAACAGCCGCCGGGCGCGGTCCCAGCTGCGCAGGTAGCGGTCGGCCCGGTAGGCGCGGGGGAGGTAGCGCCCGGGTTCGGCGCGGATGGCCGCGGCCATCGTCTCCCGGCCGGCCCGGGCCAGCGCGGCCAGTTCGGACGGCGGGACGGCGTAGCCGGGGTCGGCCGCGATCACCCGGCAGCCGAGCGCCCGGGCCTCGGCGACCAGCCCGGACGCACCGCCCGGGCAGTCGAGGACCGGTCCGGGGAGGGCGCGCAGTTCGCCGCGGGTGAGACCGAAGAGCCCGCAGTACTCGTCCAGCGGGCGGGAGGTGACCAGTACGGACACGGCGGCTCCTGACTCGGGCTCGCCCGCGCGCGGGGGGCCGCGGGCCGCTCCAGCCGATCACGGGGAGCACGGGCCCGCCCTCCGGGGCCGCCGGACGGGTCAGCGGGCGCCGAGCAGGCCGCGGACGGCGAGGCGGTGCACGCCGGTCAGCCCGCGGACGATCTTCGGGGTGAGCAGCACCAGGGCGATGCCGACCAGCGAGACCCCGGCGATCTGGAGGGGCGAGGTGACGTAGTAGGCGTAGTACTCGCCCTTGCCGTTGGTGAACTCGACGACCCGGTACCCGGGCCAGTCCAGGTAGCGGTGGAAGACCCAGTGGTAGGCCGGGTAGAGGGCGAGGACCCAGCCGGTGACCAGGAAGACCACGGTGGTCACGAAGCTGGTGATCGCCCAGGGCAGCATCAGTACGTGGTACAGCGCGGCCCGCCAGCCGTCCGGGTCGGCCAGCCGGGCGGTGATGCCGCCCCAGAAGCCGCTCCGGGCCGGCCGGACCGGAGCGGGTGCGGTCACCGGCGTGCCCAGCAGGGTGCGTACCCGCTCCCGGTCGAGGGCGCCCAGGCCCCGGGCGGCGGTCAGCATCAGGGCCAGCACCGGCAGGCCGAGGGCGGTGACCACCAGGCCGAGGCCGAGCGGGAGGAGGGCCACCACCAGGACGAACCCCAGCAGGGCGGTCGGCAGCCCGGTGAGGACGAAGCCCACCTCGCGGTAGGTCGAGGCGCTGAACGGCGCCCGCCAGAAGGCCGGGCTCGGGGCCGCGGCGGGCCGGTACGGGCTGGTGGTGGCGGTCATCTCGGGCCCCTCGAAGTCGTCCGTGCTCACGACCTCCACGATGCCGAACCGGGGGGCCGGCGGGGTATCCGGTCCGCTGCCGGATCCGGGGTGGGGTTGTCCCCACCCCGGGCGGCCGCGGGGCCGTCCGCGCCCCCGGCGGGCCACTCGTGTTCCAGCAGCGAGTACTGCATGCCGTCGAGCCAGCGGCCCGCCCGGTTCAGCTCGTGCCGGATCCGGCCCTCCAGCTGGAAGCCGGCCCGGGTGAGCACCCGGGCGGAGGCGGCGTTGCCGGGGTCGGTGCGGGCGGCGAGCCGGTGCAGGCCCAGGGTGTGGAAGCCGAATCCGCAGAGCAGTGCGAGGACTTCGCCGGCGTACCCGTGGCCCCAGGCGTCCCGGCGCAGCGCGTACCCGAGGACGGCGGCCCGGTCGCCTTCGAGGGTGAGGGCGGCGGTGCCGATCAGGGGCGCGCGGACGCCGTCGGCGGGCCTGGCGACGGCGAGCCGGTACTCGGTGCGGGGGCGCTGCTCGGCGGCGTCCAGGTACTGCTCGATCTGGTCGGCGCATTCCTCCAGGTCGCGCGGTTCGAACGGCAGGTAGCGCGCGGTCTCCGGGTCGCCGAAGACCGCGTGCAGACCGGCGACCTCCGCCTCGGTGTGGTCGAACTCGCGCAGGATCAGGCGGGGGCCGGTCAGCCGTACTGGGTCCATGCCCGCCGACCCTGCCCGTCGGGATCTTCGGCACCGGCTACGGTTTGTCCGTGAACGACGAAGACCTGCAGCTCATTCCGCACACCCGCGCCGCCGACCTGACCGCCGCGGCGGCCGGTCAGGACGTGCCCGAGGAGGCGCTGCGGACGGTGCTGGCGCTGCTGGAGCTGAGCGGCGCCCGGATGCACGACGGCTACCCGGAGTTGAGCTCGGCGCTGCTGGAGCAACTGCTCTACGAGCGGCTCCACCTGTACGTCCAGCCCGGCGGCGACCCCGCGGCGTACGGGGCGGCGGTGCTGCTGCTGATCGAGCACCAGCGGGCGGCCCGCCGGCTGAACAGCAAGCGGTACGAGCGGCTGCGCGAGGAGGCCGAGTGGCAGGGGGAGGTGCTGTGCGGGCTGCTGCGGCGGGCCGACCTGGTGACCTGGCCCCGGCTGTACGCCCTGCTGCTGTGGGCGGACGGGGTGGACACCGCCGACCGGGAGGCGGTCCGGGCCTGGCTGGACGCCTTCCGGGAGCTGACGCAGGAGCAGCGTCTTGAGGCGTTCGCGGCGGTGCCGGACCTGGACCCGGAGGAGCGGGACGGCGGTTGGGGGCCGACCCGGCTGCTGATGGTCGGGATGGCGACGGACGGCGCGCGGCTGCTGCTGGAGCAGGGCCTGATGCAGCGCAGCTACCGCAACCTGGCCGAGCTGACCGCGCTGGGCCGGCCGATGCCCGAGGAGCTCTCCGGGGACTTCGAGGACTTCGAGGCGGCGGTGGCCCGCGAGGCGCTGCGACTGTACGGGGAGTGGACGGTGCCCGGCCTGCCCGCGCTGCTGGTCGAGGAGTACCCGGACCTGGCGCCGGAGCCGGGCACCGAGGAGATCGAGGCGTACCTGGCGGACCAGGCCCCGGCCGCCGGGGAGCCTACGGATTGAGGCCGCGCGCCTGCATCCAGGCGAGCGGGTCGACGGGGGCGCCACCGTCGGGGCGGACCTCCAGGTGCAGGTGCGGGCTGGTGACGTTGCCGGTGGCGCCGACCGCGCCGAGCACGGTGCCGGGGACGACCGGGCCGTCGGCGGTGGCGATCCGGGACAGGTGGCAGTACCAGACCTCGGTGCCGTCCGGCAGGGTCTGGATGACCCGGTAGCCGTAGGCGCCGGACCAGCCGGCCGAGGTGACGGTGCCGGCGGCGACGGCGGTGACCGGGGCGCCGGTCTGGGCCGCGAAGTCGAGCCCGGTGTGCAGGTGCGACCAGTACGAGCCGGACTGCCCGTAGTGCGCGCTCAGGGTGTAGCCGGTGACCGGCGGGGCGAGCACGATCGGCGCGGCCTGCGGTGCCTGGGCCTGGGCCTGGGCCTGGGCGTGCGCGGAAGCCTGCGCCTGCGCCTGCGCCTGCGCGGAAGCCTGGGCCTGGATCTGGGCCTGCTGGGCGGCGTGCCTGGCCTCGGCCTCCTGGGCGGCGGCGAGCCGGGCTGCCTCCTCGGCGGCGCTCCGGCCGTCGGCCTGCTGCTGGATCCGGGCGGCGAGGGCCAGGCCCGGGTCGGCGGTCGCGGCGCCGTCCTGCTCGGCGGGGTCGGCGGCGACGACGGGGGCCGGAGCGGGGGCGGGAGCGGCCTGGGCGGAGGACGCGGCGGCGAAGCCGGTGGCACCGAGGGCGGCGGTCATCGCGGTGACGCCGAGCAGGGGTGCGCTGCTCCTGGCCTGACGGGGCATCCGGTGCCGGGCCGGGTCGCCGCCCTGGTCGCCCTGGTCGGCCTGGTGGAGCTGGCCCACCGGGTGGTCGAGCAGCTGGGTGCCTGCAGCCGAGCCGTGGAGCGGGTGCGTCGACGCCACTGAGGCGTGCTCCTTTCCTTCCCTCTCGCCGACCGGGTTAGCTGACGGGTTCGGAGCAGGAAGGTCTCCTACGGCCTGGCCTGGGCCGGACCGATTCACCCCAAGGAACGTGGTTCCCCGGTTCCGCGGACCCGCCGGTGGAGGCGTGCCCGCGGATTGAGCGATGGCGCACGGTGCCGTCTGGGTACGGCGTTTGGTTCCGCGCTGCGTTATCGAAAGTTAATCCTATGCGCCCCATGATTCCAAGCGCCCGGGCGGAGGAAATACGGGTCGTTCGCAGACCAGAGGGCGGTTCGCCCGATTTCGCGACGGCACCCGTGACGGACTGCTACCGGCCGGTTGAGTATCCGTACTCATGTGCGAGGAAAGGGACTTGGAGACCCTTTCGGCATGAGCACAAAGATGCAGTCCAGGACCACGGCCGCGTACTTCGTCCAGGCCGTCATCTCCTTCGCCCTCGCCACCACCGCCCTCGCCGCCGGGATCGCCTATCTCCCGGTGGACTCCTGGATGCGCGGTTTCCTGGCCGTCGGCCTGCTGTACGAGATCACCTCGGCGTTCACGCTGGCCAAGGTGATCCGCGACCGGCAGGAGGCCGACGAACTGACCAGCCGGGTGGACCAGGCCCGGCTGGACAAGCTGCTGGCCGAGCACGACCCGTTCCGGGTGGAGGGAGCCTGAGTTCCGACCGGTCGGGGCGGGGGTCAGCTGCCCTCGGCGGCGGCCTTCGCCCTGCGGGCGGCGAAGGTCTCGCCGCCGGCCGTCCAGTGGGTGGCCGGGACCTCCTCGACCGCGACCCAGATGTTCTGCGGGTCGACGCCGGTGATCCTGGCGTAGGTCTCGGTCAGCGCCCGGGCGATCTCGGCGTTCTGCTCGTCACTGCGACCGGACAGCTGCTTGACGTTGATGAAGGGCACGACGCCTCCTGGCGCGCTCGAAGGGACTCGGTGGTCACGGACACGGCGGTCACGGGCGCGGGACCGGCCGCGCGACCAGCGGCACGCTACCCCAGGGCCGCGGCCACCCCTTGACGGCTAAGGCTATTAGCCTTAGCTTTGGAGCTACAGGGGTTCACCGAACCGGTCGGGCGCCCACCAAGGAGCTCCAGGAGGCAGCAGTGACCAGCACCAGCACCCAGTACGTCGACGTCCCCGGCGGCCGGATCGCCTTCGACGACTCCGCCACCGGAGCAGGCACCGCCACCGGCACCCCCGTCGTCCTGCTCCCCGGCATGCTCGACAGGCGCACCGCCTACCGGCACCTGGTCCCGCTGCTGACCGCCGCGGGCCGCCGGGTGATCACCATGGACCTGCGCGGCCTCGGGGAGTCCTCCACCGGCTTCGCCGACCACTCCCCCGCCGCGATCGCCGGGGACGTGCTCGCACTGCTCGACCACCTGGGCGTCGAGCGGGCCGTCCTGGTCGGCAACTCCTACACCGGAGCCACCGTGGTCAGGGCCGCCGGGGACCGGCCGGAGCGGGTGGCCGGCATCGTGCTGATCGACGCCTTCATCGAGAACCTCCCGCCGAACGCCGTCCAGAAGGCCCTGGTCCGGGTCCTCGGCGCGGCGGTGGTGCGGTTCCCGGCACTGTGGGGCGCGGCGCAGCGGCTCTACTTCCCCACCGCCCGGCCCGCCGACTTCGACGAGTACCGCGCCGGGCTGGTCGCGATGCTGCGCGAGCCCGGACGCCGGGCGGCCGCCCGCGGGTACGTGGCCGGGGACTCCGCGCCGGTCGGCTGGTCCGCCGCGGTGCGCTGCCCGGCCCTGGTGATCATGGGCAGCAAGGACCCGGACTTCCCGAAGCCGGAGGTGGTGGCCGACCGCCAGGCCGCCGCACTGAAGGCCCGCAAGGTGATGATCGACGGCGGCGGCCACTACCCGATGGCGGGATTCCCGCAGGCCACCGCCGATGCCCTGGTCCCCTTCCTGGACGAGGTCGCCTGATGCCCCGGGTCGGACTCACCCCCGCCGCCGTCGTGGACCACGCCGTGGCCCTGCTCGACGAGCAGGGCGGCGAGGCCCTCACGCTGGCCGCCGTCGCCGCCCGTGCGAAGGTCGCCACGCCCTCGCTCTACAAGCACGTGCCCGGCGGCCTGGCCGAGCTGCGCCGGCTGATCGCCGTCCGGGTCACCGAGGAGCTGGCCGACCGGCTGACCGCCGCGGTGCTCGGGCGCAGCACCGACGAGGCCGTCGAGGCGCTGGTGGCGGCCTACGTCGAGTACGCCGTGCGCCACCCAGAGCGGTACGCGGCGCTGCCGCAGGCACCCGACGGCGCCGACCCGGACCTGGCCGCAGCGGGCACCCGGCTGGTCGAGGTGATCACGGCGGTGCTGCGCGGCTACGGGCTGGAGGGGGCGGAGGCGGTGCACGCCACCCGGACGGTGCGGGCGGTGGCGCACGGGTTCGCCTCGCTGACCACCGGCGGCGGCTTCCAGCTGCCCGAGGACCTCGCGGTGACCCGTCAGCGCGTGACCGGGGTCCTGACCGAAGGGCTGCGCAACTGGCCCGGGCGGGCCTGAGGGGGCCGACCCGTGTCCTTCGAGGGCCCGACCGCGTTGGGCAGGGCATGAAGAAGCGAAGCATGCTCGCCGTCGCCTCCCTCGCCGTGGGTGTGGTGGCCTCCCTGACCGCCCCGAGCGCGCACGCGGCGCCGACCGTCGGGCAGGGCCTGACGCCCGACGCCATCACCGCCCCCGACCTGCCGGTGGACCTGGTCGGCACGGTCTCCGAGGGCAGCCCCGACGTGGACGGGCTGAACGGACTGCCGGGCCTCCCGGTCTGAGCCGCCTCCTGATCCGAGCCGCCCGCCGTCGCCCGGCCTGAACCGTCTCCCGGCCCGAGCGGTCCGCCGGGCACGGGGGCGGCCGGCGGACCGCTCGTGGCCGGTACAGGTTCGGGTGGGATTCGAGACCGTTCCGTCACCGTCCACGGGTGACACTGGCGGGGTACCCGAACGGTCCGTCGTTCGGAGGCCCGGCCGGCCACGTTCCGTCAGTCCGGCGGTGCCGCACCGGCATCCCGGAGGACGTGGACAGATGACCAGGACCGTGCAGCCCGGCCGCGGCACCGTCGGCCTCGTACCCGCCCAGCGCCCCGCACCGGGCCCGGGCGCCGGCCGTCCGGCGGCCGTCCCGCCGCGGGGCCACCTGTCCCGCGCGTACGCCGTGCTGCGCGGTCTGCGCTCGATGCGGCCCGTTCCGGCCGTCGCCCAGGAGCCGTACGGCGAGTCCGACGGCCAGTAGCCGCACCGCCGCGAGCGCCCCGCCCGGCACCACCGCTCCGTCCTGCCCCGCTCCGCAACCGGACAGGCACACGGGACGTCCATAAGATGTTCACATCGGACAGCGGCGGACTGAGCGGAAGGGACCGGTCGAGCCCATGGACCTGAGCTCTTCGCGCCCCGTCACCCGCACCGAACTGCGCTGCGTGCGGCTGCTGCTGCGCTGCACCGGCGCCGCCGAACTGCTGGCCACCGTGCTCACCGAGGGCCCGGGCTGGATCACCGGCGAAGGCTCCGCGCTGTACCTGCTGGACTCCGACGGCATGCTCCGGCTGGCCGCCTCGCAGGGTCTGCCGGACTGGGCCCACGAGCGCTACGGCCTGGTCGACCCGGCGAGCGACCTGCCCGCGGCGCTGGCCCTGCGCCGCCGCGAGACCGTCCTGCTCAGCCCCGAGCGGACCGGCGGCGAGCACCTCGGCACCAACCACGGGCGCGGCACCGGCCTGGTCGCCCTCGCCGTCCTGCCGCTGGTCGTGGACGACCTGCCGATCGGCGTGCTCGCGCTGGCGCTGGCGCACCGCGGCACCGTCCCGCAGCGCGACGTGGAGGTCCTGGAGACCCTCGCCGAGGCGTGCGCCCACCGGCTCTCCCACCTGATCGACCACGTCCAGGCCGCGAGCCCGGCGCCGGAGGGGATCCGCACCGCCGCCTACGAGGGCGACCGGCCGCTGCTCTCGCTGGCCGTCCGGGCCGCCGGGGCGGGTGCCTTCGAACGTGACCTGGTCACCGGCGAGACCACCTGGGACGGCCTCGCCTACCAGGTCGTCGGGCTGCCCCCGCCGACCGGGGGCGACACCGCACCGGCCCCCGACCTCAGCCGGGTGGTGCACCCCGAGGACCTCCCCGACCTTCAGGCCGGCATGGCCGACGCGCTCGCGGCGGGCGGCCCGTACCGGCTCGACTACCGGGTCGTGCACGCCGACGGGACGGTCACCCGGGTGGACGAGTCGGGCGAGGTGATGCGCGACCTGCACGGGCGCCCGGTCCGGATCGCCGGCCTGCTCACCGCCCGCGACCGGCCCGCGTACCCGGAGCGCCCCGGCCTGGAGGAGGGCGACGCGCCGCCGGCCGACCCCTCCCGGGCCGGGACGCGTTCGGTGCTGCTGCTCTCGCTCACCCGGGCGCTCTCCCGGGCCGTCACCGTCCGGGACGTCACCACCACCCTGACCGACATAGCCCGGCCGGCCCTCGGCGCGGCCAACGTGGTGCTGGACCTGGTCGACGAGGGCCGGCTGCTGCCGGTCTCGCCGGCCGTCTACGGCGGCCCCTACCGCAGCGAGCTGAACCGGCTGCACGAGCTCTCCGCCGGGGTCATGGAGCAGTCGCTGGCCCGCGCCGTCCCGCTGTTCAGCGAGGGGGACGGACCCGCGCCGGGCGGCGGCCCGCTCACCCCCTCGGCCTGGGCCGTGCTGCCGCTGGTCGCCTCCGGCCGGCAGGTCGGCTCCTGCCTGATCACCTTCGACACCGCACGGATCTTCGGCCGCGAGGACCGCACCATGTACTCGGCCTTCGCGGGCATCCTCGCGCAGTCCCTGGAACGGGCCAGGCTCTACGACATCCACCACCACCGCGCCACCGAGCTCCAGCGGGCCATGCTGCCGCGCAGCCTGCCGCAGCTGGCCGGCATCGCCTCGGCGGCCCGCTACCTGCCCGGCACCGAGGGCATGCAGATCGGCGGCGACTGGTACGACCTGCTGCGCCTGCCGGACGGTGCGGTCGGCCTGGTGATCGGCGACGTCCAGGGGCACAACGCCGAGGCCAGCGCCGTCATGGGACAGCTGCGCAGCGGCCTGCGGGCGTACGCCACCGACGGGCACGACCCGGCCGCCACACTGGCCAGGACCAGCCGGCTGCTCGCCGAGCTGGACACCGACCTGTTCGCCACCTGCCTGTACCTCACCCTGGACCCCGCCACCGGGACGCTGCGCGGCGCCCGGGCCGGGCACCCGCCGCCGATCCGGATCTCCGGCGGCTCGGCCGCCGAGCTGGACCTGCCCGGCGGGCCGCCGCTCGGGGTGGCCCCCGGCTGGACGTACCAGCTGACCGTGCACGGCCTGGCGGCCGGCGAGACGCTGCTGGCGTACACCGACGGGCTGGTCGAGGAGCGCGGCGAGGACTACGACGAGTCGGTGCGGCGGATGGTCTGCGGGCTGGAGCTGTGGGCCCGCAAGGGCACGGGTGCGGGCGCCGACGGCGCCCGGGACAGCCTGGAGGCCCTGGCCGAGTCGCTCACCCTGAACGTCACCCAGCGCAACTCCCGTCCGGACGACGTCGCGCTGCTGCTCCTGCACCGGATCTCCGCGGACGCGGCGACCGACGGGTAGCGGACCCCGGCGCGATCCGGACGTTCCGTCCGGTGCCCGGCCGGTCCACCTCGCGGTGGCGCCCGGAGCGCCGGCGGATCCGCCGCCCGGGGCGCGCCGGTGACCAGCACCGATGTGTTCACGTCAGGTAGTTGGATGATGGTGACGGTTGTGAGAGCTTGACCGATTGAGTTCAATTGACGATCGCTCGGTTCACCCGAACGTAGGATCATCGCCCTACAATTCGCCGCGTGACGATGACTCAGTGGTGCGCAGCAGCAGCCGGTGTCCTCGCCCTCCTCGGGCTGGTGGCGGCCGCGAGGTACCGAGCCGTCACCGTGACCCTGCGTGGCCGACTGGCCGGGCACGAGACCGAACTCGGGCGCCTGCGGGCCGCCCTGGAACAGGAACTGGCCCACCGCTCGGCCGAGAACGCCGCCGTCCAGCAGGAGCAGGACCTCAACTCGGCGACCCGGCGGGCCTTCCTGAGCGTCGCCCGGCGCATCCTGGTGATGGCCCACGACCAGCAGGCCGGCCTGGACCACATGGAACGCACCCACGACGACCCGGCACTGCTCGACGGCCTGCTGAAGGCGGACCACGCGGCGGCCCAACAGGCCAGGCTGGCCCAGACCCTGGCGGTGCTCTGCGGCGCCCGGGCCGGACGGCACTGGCCCGAGCCGGTCGCCCTGGAGGACGTGGTGCGCGGCGCGCAGTCCCGCATCCTGCCGTTCCAGCGGGTGGTGGTCCGCAGCCGGATCGAGACCGCCGTGGTCGGCGCCGCCGCCGAGGCGCTGATCCACGCCGTGGCCGAGCTGCTGGACAACGCGACCCGCTACTCACCACCCTCCACCCAGGTGTTCGTCACGCTGATGCCCGTCCACAACGGCGCCGTCGTCGAGATCGACGACTGCGGCGTGGGGATGCCCGAGCAGGCCGTCGAGAAGGCCGCCGCCGCGCTCGCCGGCGGCGGCACCCTGGAGGTCTCCCGCCTCGGCGAGGTACCGCAGCTGGGACTGGCCGCGGTCGGCCGGCTCGCCGAGCAGTACGGCTTCCGGGTCACCCTCAGCTCCGCGCCCTCGCCGTACGGCGGCGTGCGGGTGGTCGTCCTGCTGCCCAACGCGCTGCTCACCGAGCCGCTGCCGGCCGCCGTCCCGACGGCGCTGCCGGCCACGCCGGCGCCACACCCCCCGGCGGCCGCCCTGCCGTCACCCCCGCCGACCCTCCCGGCGGCCGACGCCGCACCCGCGGAACTCCCCACCGCGGACCGGACCAGGGTCCCCGCCCAGCCCCGGGCCACGGCCCGGCCCTCGTCCGGCGCGCTCCCGCGCCGGGCCAACCGCCGGGGCAGCGAGCCCGCGCCCCGGCCGGCGCAGCCCGTGGACGCCCCCGCGCCCCCGCGCTGCGCCGAGGAGGCCAAGACCTTCATGGCCCTGTTCCAGGCCGGCACCGCGAGCGGCCGCACGGCCGCCCGCCAGGACCGGCCGTCCGACGCTCCCCACCCGTCCACCGGGCCGGTGGAGCCCACCCCCGCGTCCCCCCGACTTCCCCAGCGCTCCGGAGATTTCCATGACCACCAATCCTGACCTCGGCTGGCTGCTCTCGGACATCGTCGGCGTGCCCGACGTCCGGCACGCCGTCGTGGTGTCCAACGACGGCCTGGAGATCGGCCGCAGCGAGAAGATCGGCCGTGACGACGCCGAACGCCTCGCCGCCGCCTGCTCCGGACTCCAGTCGCTGGCCCGGGGAGTGGCCCAGGGCTTCGGCGGGCACGGCAGCAGCACCCGGCAGATCGTCGTCGAGTACGGCGGCGGCTACCTGTTCGTGGTCGCCGCCGGCGCCGGGGCGCACCTGGCCGTGGTGACCGGCGAGGCGGTGGACGCCGGGCTGGTCGCGTACCAGATGCAGGTGCTGGTGGAGCGGATCGGCACCCACCTGACCAGTCCGCCCCGGGTCGAGCGGGCGGCCGGGGACCTCCGGTGAGCGGGCCGGTCCGGCCCTACGTCATCACCGGCGGCCGCAGCGGGTCCGACCGGCCGGGGCTCGCCATCGAGAGCCTGGTGCAGGCGCTGCCGGCGGCCGGGCTCGACCCGGACCTGCTGGCCGGCGACCACCTCAACCGGGAGCACCAGCGGATCCTGACGCTCTGCCACGACCTGCTGTCGGTCGCCGAGATCGCCGCCCACCTGCGCCTGCCGGTCAGCGTGGTCCGGGTGCTCGTCGACGACCTCCGGGACCTCGGCGCCGTCCAGGTCCGCCCGCCCGCCCGGCAGACCGACCGCCTGTCCACCGCACTCCTCGAGGAGGTGCTCGTTGGCCTCCGCCAGCTCCGCTGAGCCCGCCGTCGGCACGGCCGAGCCGTGCTACCTGCCCGCCACCGTCCAGGGTGCGGTGAAGATCCTGGTGACCGGCCCGTTCGGGGTCGGCAAGACCACGCTGGTCGGCGCGCTCAGCGAGATCACGCCGCTGCGCACCGAGGAGGTCATGACCGAGGCCGGCGTCGGCGTGGACGACCTCACCGGGCGGCCCGGCAAGACCACCACCACCGTGGCGCTGGACTTCGGCCGGATCACGCTCAACCCGCAGCTCGCGCTCTACCTCTTCGGCACCCCGGGCCAGCAGCGCTTCTGGCCGCTCTGGGAGGACCTCTCGCGCGGCGCGCTCGGGGCGATCGCCCTGGTGGACACCCGCCGCCTGGACGAGAGCTTCGACGTCCTGGGGCAGTTGGAGGAGCAGCGGATCCCGTTCGCGGTCGCCGTCAACGTCTTCCCGGACACCCCCGAGCACCCGGAGGACGACCTGCGGGCGGCGCTCGACCTGCTGCCGGACGTGCCGATCCTGCGGTGCGACGCCCGCGACCGGCAGGCCGCGTACGACGTCCTGATCGACTTCGTGGACCACCTGCTCTCCACCGCCGCACTGGAGCTCCAGCCATGACGACACCCAAGCCCCAGGCGGCCGTGCCGCCGCCCGGCTGCCCGATGCACGCCGGCGGCCCGTCCGGCGGACCGGCCCAGCTCTACGGCGCCTCGGTCGCCGACGACCCGCACGGCCTGTACGCGCGGCTGCGCGAGCAGCACGGCCCGGTCGCGCCGATCGAGCTGGAGCCGGGCGTCGAGGCCTGGCTGGTGCTCGGCTACCCCGAACTGCTCGAACTGACCCGCAACGAGCAGCTGTTCTCCAAGGACTCGCGGCGCTGGCGGGTCCCGGCCGAGGGCCGGCTGAAGCCGGACTCCCGGCTGCTGCCGATGACCTCCTGGCGGCCCACCCTGCTCAACCTGGACGGCGCCGAGCACCAGCGGCTGCGCGGGGCGGTCGCCCAGACCCTCGGCCGGATCGACCACCGCCAGCTGCGCGAGACCACCGAGGCCGCGGCCAACAGCCTGATCGACAGCTGGGGACCGGACGGCACCGCCGACCTGATCGCCCAGTACGCGCGCCGGCTGCCGCTGCTGGTCTTCACCCAACTGCTCGGCCTGCCCGCCGAGATGGGGCCGCACCTGATCGAGCTGATCAGCCACTTCGTGGACAGCAGCGAGAAGTCGGTGCGGGCCAACGCCGAGTTCCAGACCATCCTGACCGACCTGGTCCGCCACCGCCGGGCCGAGCCGGGCGCGGACCTGACCTCCTGGCTGCTGGCCCACCAGGCGGCGATGACCGACGAGGAGGCCCTGCACCACCTGGTGGTGATCCTGGTCGCCGGCAACGAGACCACCATCAACTGGACCGGCAACACGCTGCGGCTGCTGCTCACCGACCGGCGGTTCCGCTCCACCCTCACCGGCGGGCGACTCACCGTCGCCGACGCGCTGGAGGAGGTGCTCTGGCGGGACCCGCCCACGCAGAACTTCCCCGGGCGCTGGGCCACCGGTGACACGGTGCTCGGCGGCCAGTACATCAGCGCCGGCGACATGCTGGTGCTCGGCCTGGCAGCCGCCAACGCCGACCCGTCGGTGCACGCCGGCGACGGCATCGCCGGCAACCGGGCCCACCTGGCCTGGGGGGCCGGCCGGCACGTCTGCCCGGCGCAGCACCCGGCGCGACTGATCGTCGAGACCGCGCTGGAGACCCTGCTGCACCGCCTGCCCGACCTCCAACTGGCCGTCCCCGCCAACGAACTGACCTGGCGGCCGTCCCCCTGGTCGCGGGCCCTGGTCTCCCTGCCGGTGCTCTACAGCGCCTTCACCCCGCCCCGAGCCGCCGCCCCCGAAAGGCCGACATGGACACCGCCGACACCCTCGTTCCCGTCACCCTCGACGCCTTCGGACGCGACCAGCACGGAGAGAACGGACGACTCCGCGAAGCCGGCCCGGCGGTCCTGGTGGAACTCCCTGGCGGGGTGGTGGTCTGGGCGATAACCCACCACGACACCCTTCAGGAGCTGCTCGCCGACCCGCGGGTCGGCAAGAACCCGCAGCTGTGGAACACCTTCCGGGAGGGCCGGCTGCCCAAGGGCTGGCCGCTGCTCAACTTCGTCACCGTCCCCGGCATGATCACCGTGGACGGCGCCGACCACCGCCGGCTGCGGGGGCTGGTCACCCAGGCGTTCACCCCGCGCCGGATCGCCGAGCTGGCACCGGCCGTGGAGGCCCGCAGCAACCGGCTGCTGGACGCGGTGGCCGAGCTGGAGGGCGACTTCGACCTGCGGGAGCACTTCGCCTACCCGCTGCCGATGCAGGTGATCGGCGAACTGCTCGGCCTGGCCGTCGAGCAGCAGGACCAGCTGCACGAGCTGTCCGACACCCTGGTCAGCAGCTCGGCCACGCCCGAGGCGGCACTCGCCGCCCAGCAGGGCCTGTTCGCCCTGCTCGCCTCGGTGGTCGCGGCCAAGCGGGCCGAGCCCGCCGACGACCTGACCACCGACCTGATCGCGGCCCGCGAGGCGGACGACCGGCTCACCGAGCAGGAGCTGGTCGGCACCCTGCTGCTGATGCTGGTCGCCGGCCACGAGACCACGCTCAACCTGATCACCAACGCGGTACGGGCCCTGCTGGCCCACCCGGACCAGCTGGAGCTGGTGCTGTCCGGCGCCCGCCCGTGGTCGGCGGTGGTCGAGGAGACCCTGCGCTACGACTCCCCGGTGGGCCAGTTCCCGCTGCGGTACGCGGTGCAGGACATCCAGGTCGGCGGGGTGCTGATCCGGCAGGGCGAGGCGCTGCTCGCCTCGTACGCCGCGGCCGGCCGGGACGGCGGCCACTACCCGGACGCCGACCGCTTCGACCTGAACCGCGGCCCCGCCAAGCACCTCTCGCTCGGCCACGGCCCGCACTTCTGCCTCGGTGCCGGACTGGCCAGGCTGGAGGCCGAGACGGCGCTGCGCGGCCTGTTCGGCCGCTTCCCGGGACTCACCGCGGCGAAGGACGGCCCGGCGCCGGAGCCGATCGCGTCGTTCGTCAGCAACAGCGTGCGCACCCTGTACGTCCGCACGGGCTGAGCCCCGCCCGGGCGGCCGGCCCCCTCCGGGTGCGCGGGGACGTCCGCGGGGTGCCGGCTGCCGCCGTTCGTGGCCGTGGCCGGTACCCCGGGGGCCGGGGATCGTTGGGCAGGGCATGACGAAGACCCCGGTGCTCGCCGTGCTCTCCCTGGCCGCGCTCGCGGCGGCCGCCGCCCCCGCGCAGGCGGACCAGGTCCGTGACCACGTGCGGGGGGCGACCGCCGAGGAGGTCTGCCACCAGGAGCTGACCCAGTACCCGCTGGTCGGGCCGGCCGCCGAGCGCACCACCGGTGCCTGCGGGACGGTCGGGCGGGTCCTGGACCGCCCGCCGGTGTCGGTGGCCTGACCGCAGGTGGCCCGACCGCAGGTGGCCCGACCGGCTCTCAGTCCTCGAACAGCGCGTTCATCTCGTCGAAGCCCAGGCCGTCCGCCAGCGCGCCGTAGCTGCCGTCGGCGTACACCTGGCGGGCGGCACGCCGCACGGCCGCGTAGGCGACCTTGGCCAGCCCCGGGCCGAGGCTGATCCGGCCCACCCCCAGCGCGGCGAGCTCCGCGACGCCCGGGGCGCCCGGCCCCGCCATCACGTTGAGCGGCACCGGCACGGCCGCCACCAGGGCGGCGACCGTCGCGGGGTCGTCGACGCCGGGGACGAAGACGCCGTCGGCGCCCGCCGCCACGTAGGCACGGGCCCGGGCCAGGGCCTCCTCCAGGCGACCGGCCGGGTCGCCGACGCCGAGCAGGAAGACGTCCGTCCGGGCGTTCAGGAACAGCGGGATCCCGGCCCGGTCGGCGGCCCGGCGGGCGGCCGCGATCCGCTCGGCCGCGTCGTCCACCGGGCGCAGCACGCCCGGGCCGGACCAGCTGTCCTCCAGGTTGACGCCGACGGCGCCGGTGGCGAGCAGGGCGGTGACCGTCTCCCCGACGCCCTCGGCGGTGTCGGCGAAGCCGTGCTCCAGGTCGGCGGTGACCGGGAGGTCCACGGCCGACGCGATCAGTGCGGTCTGGGCCAGCGCGCGGGCGCGGTCGAGCCGGTGGCCGTCCGGCACGCCGAGGGTCCAGGAGACGCTGGCGCTGGCGGTGGCGATCGCCGGGGCGCCGGCCCCGGCCACCAGGCGGGCGCTCGCCGCGTCCCAGACGTTGGCCAGGACCAGCGGCGCACCGGGGCGGTGCAGGGAGTGGAGGAGCTTCGCCTTGTCGTTCTGCGTGGTCATGGTGACAACCTGTCATGCCGGAGGCGGGTCGGACCGGCGGCTTTCGGACGTCGACCGTCCGGCCGGATCCGGGCCCCCGCGCACGGGGACCCGGGACGGAACGGGGCGGTCAGGCCCGCTTGGGGGCCGGGCTCAGCCGGGAGGTGATGCCGATCCGGTTCCACGAGTTGATGGCGATGATCAGGGCGATCAGCTGGGCCAGCTCCTGCTGGTCGAACAGCTTGGCCGCCTCGTCGTACACCGCGTCCGGGACGTGCCCGTCGGTCACCAGGGTGACGGCCTCCGTCAGGGCCAGCGCGGCGCGCTCCCGTGCGGTGAACCACGGGGTCTCCCGCCAGGCCGGCAGCGAGTAGATGCGGTGCTCCTGCTCGCCCTGGGCGCGGGCGTCGACGGTGTGCATGTCCAGGCAGAACGCGCAGCCGTTGACCTGCGAGGCACGGATCTTGACCAGCTCGGCCAGGACCGGGTCGACCCCGGCCACGGCGGCCCGGTCCAGCTTGATCATCGCGCGGTAGAACTCGGCGGCCTGCTCGGGCAGCGAGATCCGCTGGACGGGGGCCGGGACAGCGGCATCGGAGACGGGGGCGGCGGTGGCGGTGGCGTGCTCGTTCGTCGTCATACGGTCCACCCTAGGCGCCGGGTGGACCGGAACTGTGGTTCATTTGAGTCATGGGATCCTGGGCCACTTTCGGCGGCGACCTGCACCTCGACCTCTCCGCGGGCCGGGCCCGCGGGCTCGGCCTGCGGGCCGCCCTGGAGGACGCCCTGCGCTCCGCCGTACGGGACGGCCGGCTCGCCCCCGGCACCCGGCTGCTCTCCTCCCGGGCCCTCGCCGCCGACCTGGGGATCGCCCGCAACACCGTCGCCGAGGCGTACACCCAGCTCAGCGCCGAGGGCTGGCTGACCTCCCGCCAGGGCTCCGGCACGGTGGTGGCCGAACGCGGCGCCCCGCCCGCCGCCGCCCCGCCGCCCGGCGTCCGGCCCGGGCCCGCGGTACGGCACGACCTGATGCCCGGCAGCCCCGACCTGTCCCGTTTCCCCCGCGCCGCCTGGCTGGCGGCCACCCGCCGGGCCCTGGCCGCCGCACCGCACGAGGCGTTCGGACTCGGCGACCCGCGCGGCCGGATCGAGCTGCGCCGGGCGCTGGCCGACTACCTGGCCCGGGTCCGGGGCGTGCGCACCGACCCGGAACGGCTGCTGATCTGCTCCGGCTACACCCAGGGCCTCGGGCTGGTCTGCCGGGCCCTGCACGCGGAGGGGGTCCGCACCCTCGCCGTGGAGGAGTACGGGCTGCCGCCGCAGCGGGCGGTGATCGACGCGGCCGGCCTCGGCACCGTGCCGCTGCCGCTGGACGAGGGCGGTGCCCGCACCGAGGCGCTGCTCGGCTCGGCGGCCGGGGCCGTCGTGCTGACCCCCGCGCACCAGTTCCCGACCGGCGTCGCGCTGCGGGCCTCCCGCCGGGCGACGGCGGTCGCCTGGGCGCGGGCCACCGACGGGATCGTGATCGAGGACGACTACGACGGCGAGTTCCGCTACGACCGCCAGCCCCTGGGCGCCATGCAGGCCCTGGACCCGGACCGGGTGGTGTACGCCGGCACGGCCGCCAAGAGCCTCGCCCCCGGCCTGCGGCTCGGCTGGCTGGCCCTGCCGTCCCGGCTGGTGGAGCCGGTGATGCGGCAGAAGCGGCTGGCCGACGGCCAGTCGGCGGCCGTGGAACAGCTCACCCTGGCCGAACTGATCACCTCCGGCGACTACGACCGGCACATCCGGCGCAGCCGGCTGCAGTACCGCAAGCGCCGCGACCAGCTGATCG
The DNA here is from genome assembly GCF_044740765.1 of Kitasatospora sp. NPDC088346. Taxonomy (NCBI): domain Bacteria; kingdom Bacillati; phylum Actinomycetota; class Actinomycetes; order Kitasatosporales; family Streptomycetaceae; genus Kitasatospora; species Kitasatospora sp. NPDC088346. The sequence goes on along the minus strand of NZ_JBIURH010000050.1, from coordinate 14,470 downwards.
CGACGCTGGCCGAGCGCGCACCCGAGGTCCGGGTGACCGGCCTGTCCGCCGGCCTGAGCGCCGTGCTCGAACTCCCGCCCGGCTCGCTCGGCGAAGCGGACCTGCTGCGCCAGGCACAGTGGCTGGGCATCTCGCTGAGCGTCCTGTCCTGGTGCCGGGCGCCCTCGGTCGAACCCGCCCCCGGGGCCGGGTCGGCGCTGGTGGTCGGGTACGGGACGCCGTCCGACCGGGCGTTCCCGGCGGCCCTGGACGCGCTGTGCACACTGGTCCGGCTCTGAGGGAGCCCACGGCCCGGCACTTCCCCACGGCCCGGCACTTCCCCACGGCCCGGCACTGCCCCCCGACCTGACACTGCCCAGCGACCTGACATTCTCCTGCGGCCGGCGGAATTCCCGTGCGGGCACGGTGGCTTGAAGCGGCTACCCGGGTCGGCCGGCCCGGTGCACGAGGAGGGGAGTCCACCATGACCATCGCCATCATCGGGACCGGGAAGATCGGCAGCACCCTGGCCCGGGCGTTCAGCGGCGCGGGGCTGGAGACCGTGCTCGGCTCGCGGAACCCGGACGCCGCGGCGGACGGCCCGGTGAAGGTCACCACCGTCGCCGAGGCGTTGGCGGCCGCGGACACCGTGGTGCTGGCCCGGCCGGGGGCGGCCGTGGACGAGTTCCTGGCCGAGCACGGCGCCGCGCTGGACGGCAAGCTGCTGGTCGACGCGGCCAACCGGCTGGAGGCGCCGGTGCAGCACAGCGCCGCCCAGGTGGCCGAGCACGCGCCCGGCGCCCGGTACGCGCGGGCGTTCAGCAGCCAGGGGGTCGAGGTGTTCGCCGACCCGGTGATCGGCGGCACGGCCTCCGACCACCTGTTCTCGGCGGCGGAGGAGGACCGGGCGGCCGTGGAGCGGCTGATCTCGGCGGTCGGCCTGCGGCCGGTCTACCTGGGGCCGGACCAGTACGGCCTGGTGGACCAGGCGTTGTGGATCTGGTTCCGGCTCGCCGTCGCCCAGGGGCACGGACGGCACTCCGGATTCCGCCTGCTGACGGACCGGACGGACGGCTGAGGGCCGGCCGACGACCGACGGCTGACCGGCGGCCGGTAACGCAGACCGCAGAGCGCAGACCGATGACCGATGACCGATGACGGACGACCGCGGACGGCTGACGGATTTCATCATCTGTCAGCCGTCACCGGTCAGCCCTCAGCGCCCCCGCTGCCCGATCTCGAACAGCAGGATCACGAACCCCGCGAACACATGGGTCGCCACCATGTAGATGGCCGCCCGGATCCAGACCCGGCGGTCGGTGCGCCGGCCGGCATCGGTGGTGAGCTTGGGGGTGGTCATGGTCGTCCCTTCGATGACTGGATGGGCCCGCTCGGTCAGAGCCGGGGCGAGTCGCCGAGGCAGAGCTCGCCGCCCGGGCTCTGCAACAGGGTGTGCAGGAAGAGCAGTTCGACCCCGTCGGGCGAGTCCGCGGCGATGCAGTGCGGGGTCAGGGATTCGAAGTGGGCGGAGTCGCCTTCGTCCAGCAGGTGGACGGTGTCGCCCAGGGTCAGCCGCAGCCGGCCCCGGGTGACGTGCAGCCACTCCTCGCCGGGGTGCACCCGCACGACGGCGTCCTGGAGGCTCGGCGGCACCTGGACCCGCAGGGCCTGCATGGCCCGGCCCGGGGCACCGGCCCTGCGGTACCCCCAGCCGCCCACCCGGTCGGGTTCGATGGCGCCGCCGCGAATCACCGGGTCCGGCTCCCCGGGCTGCTCGCCGAGCAGCCCGGAGACCGTCGTCCCGTACGCGCGGGCCAGGCCGAGCAGGACCGGCAGCGAGGGCTGGCGCTGTCCCGTCTCCAGTCGTGACACGTAGGCTGGGGAGAGCCCGACCCGGGCGGCGGCCGCCTCCAGGGTGAGCCGGCCGGCCAGCCGGTGCTCGCGGAGCCGGGTGCCGAGGCCCGCGACCTCCTGGTCGTCTGTCATGCGTCCAGTCCACACCTCGTGATGCCTCCGAGGCAAGAAACTTGCCTCAGAGGCAAAACGCCTCAGGGGCGGGGGATGTGGCGCAGGTTGCTCCGGGCCAGGTCGATCATGCGCCCGACCCCGCCGGAGAGCACCGTCCGGCCGGCGGCCAGCGCGAACCCCCTGAGCTGGGCCGCGGTGATGTGCGGCGGGATGGACAGTGCGTTGGGGTCGGTCACCACGTCGACCAGGACCGGCCCGGGGCGTTCCAGCGACTCCCGGAGCACGTCCGCGACGGCGGACGGGTCGGTCACCCGCTTGGCCGGGATGCCGCAGGCCCGGGCGATCGCGGCGTAGTCCACGTCGCCGTTGTCGGTCTCGGCCTCCGGGTAGCCGCTGACCAGCATCTCCAGCTTGATCATGCCGAGCGCACCGTTGTTGAACACCACCGTCTTCACCGGCAGCCGGTACTTGGCCACCGTGAGCAGCTCGCCGAGCAGCATCCCGATCCCGCCGTCCCCGGACAGCGACACCACCTGCCGTCCCGGGAAGGCGAGTTGGGCCCCGATCGCGTGCGGCAGCGCGTTGGCCATCGAGCCGTGCAGGAAGGAGCCGATCACCCGGCGCCTCCCGTTCGGGGTCAGGTAGCGGGCGGCCCAGACGTTGTTCATCCCGGTGTCGACGGTGAACACCGCGTCGTCGGCGGCCAGTTCGTCCAGGACGGCGGCCACGTACTCGGGGTGGATCGGGCGGTGGTGCGCGATGTCCCGGGTGTACGCGCCGACCACGTTCTCCAGCGCCCTGCAGTGCTTGTCGAGCATGCCGTCCAGGAAGGACCGGTCGCGCTTCTGCTCCAGCAGCGGCAGCACGGCCCGCAGGGTGGCCGCGACGTCGCCGTGCACGGCGAGCTCCAGCGCGGTCCGGCGCCCGAGCCGGGTGGCGTCGTGGTCCACCTGCACCGTACGGGCCTGCGGCAGGAAGGAGTCGTACGGGAAGTCGGTGCCCAGCAGCAGCACCAGGTCGGCCCCGTGCAGGGCCTCGTGGCAGGCGCCGTAGCCGAGCAGGCCGCTCATGCCCACGTCGTACGGGTTGTCGTACTGGATCCACTCCTTGCCGCGCAGCGAGTGGCCGACCGGCGCCAGGACGGTCGCGGCCAGCTGCATCACCTCCTCGTGCGCGCCGCGGGTGCCCGCGCCGGCGAACACCGCGACCCTGGAGGCCGCGTTGAGCACCTCGGCCAGCGCCCGGACCTGGGACCACGGCGGGGCGGCGACGGCCTGCTCGGTGAGGAAGGTGCTCGTGCCGGTGGGTCCGGAGGCGGGCAGCGCCGCGACGTCGCCGGGGAAGACCAGCGTGGCCACGCCGGGGGCGCCGAGCGCGTGCTGCACCGCGACCCGCAGCAGCCGGGGCAGCTGGGCCGGGGTGGAGACCAGTTCGCAGAAGGCGCTGCAGTCGGTGAAGACCCGCTCGGGGTGGGTCTCCTGGAAGAAGCCGGTGCCGATCTGCCCGGACGGGATGTGCGAGGCCAGCGCCAGCACCGGGACGCCGCTGCGCTGGGCGTCGTAGAGGCCCTGGACCAGGTGGGTGTTGCCGGGGCCGCAGGAGCCGGCGCAGACCGCGAGCCGGCCGGTCAGCCCGGCCTCCGCGGCCGCGGCGAAGGCGCCCGCCTCCTCGTTGCGCACGTGCACCCAGGAGACGCCCTCGGCCCGCCGGATCGCGTCGACCACCGGGTTGAGGCTGTCGCCCACCACCCCGTAGACCCGTTCCACGCCCGCCTGCCGGAGCACCTCGACCATCTGCTCGGCCACACTGCCCATGGGATCCCTCGTCTCGGTTCGCCCGGCTCGTCCCTGCCCGGCGGCCGTCTCACTCGGCGGCCAGGTGCTCCGTCCCGCCCGGCTGGACGACCGTCCGCTGCCCGGCCGTGGCGTGTCGCCGCACCGGCTCGCGGCCGGGCGGCTGGGCGCAGCGCTCCGGCGCCTCGACCACGGCGGTCGGCCGGCCGACCGAGCCCTCGCGGTCCAGCCGCACCGGTTCGCCGTCGTGCAGCAGGGTCAGCGGGCCGCCCCGGCGGACGGTGTACGTGGTGCGTTCGTGGCCGATGTCCACCCGCAGCAGGCTGTCCCGGATCCGCAGCGAGAACGCCAGCCGCTGGAGGCCGGCCGGCAGCCGGGGCCGGAAGGTCAGGTACTCGGCGTTGTCGCGCAGCCCGCCGAAGCCCGCCACCAATGCGATGCAGGCGCCCGCCAGCGAGGCCATGTGCAGGCCGTCCCGGGTGTTGCCGCCGAGGTCCCGCAGGTCCATCAGGGCGGCCTCGGCGGTGTAGTCGTACGCCAGGTCGAGCTGGCCCACCTCGGCCGCGATCACCGCCTGGGTGCCGGCGGAGAGCGAGGAGTCCCGGACGGTCAACCGCTCGTAGTAGGCGAAGTTGCGGGCCTTCTGGGCGTCGGTGAAGGCGTCGCCGCGGACCTGCATGGCCAGCACCAGGTCGGCCTGCTTGACCACCTGCTTGCGGTAGAGGTCGAAGTACGGGAAGTGCAGCAGCAGCGGGTAGCTCTCCCGCGGGGTGCCCTCGAAGTCCCAGAGCTGGTGGTCGGTGAAGCCGTCCGCCTGCGGGTGGACGCCGAGCTTCTCGTCGTACGGGACGTACATCGCGGCGGCCGCGTCCCGCCAGGCGGCGGCCTCCTCGGTGTCCACGCCCAGGGCCGCGGCCTCCTGCGGGTGGCGGGTGGCGGCCTCGGCGGCGGCGCGCAGGTTGGACTGCGCCATCAGGTTGGTGAAGACGTTGTTGTCGGCGACCGCGCTGTACTCGTCGGGGCCGGTGACCCCTTCGATCCGGAACCGTCCGACCGCGTCGTGGTGGCCGAGCGAGCGCCACATCCGGGCCGTCTCCACCAGCAGTTCGAGCCCGTAGGCCCGTTCGAACTCGGTGTTCCCGGTGACCCGGACGTAGCGGACCACGGCGGCCGCGATGTCCGCGCCGATGTGGAAGGCCGCCGTGCCGGCCGGCCAGTACCCGGAGCACTCCTCGCCGCGGATCGTCCGCCACGGGAACACCGCTCCGGCCAGGCCGAGTTGGGCGGCGCGCTCACGGGCCATCGGCAGTGTGGTGTGCCGCCAGCGCAGGGCCTGCCCGACCGCGCCGGGCAGGCAGTAGGTGAGCACGGGCAGCACGAACATCTCGGTGTCCCAGAAGCTGTGCCCGTCGTAGCCGGGACCGGTCAACCCCTTGGCGGGGATGGCCCGTTCCTCGCTGCGCGCGCCGGCTTGCAGGACGTGGAACAGGGCGAACCGGACGGCCTGCTGGAGTTCGACGTCGCCCTCGATCTCGATGTCGCTGTGGTCCCAGAACTCCTCCAGGTAGTCCCGCTGTTCGGCCACCAGGCCGTCCCAGCCGGTGTGCCGGGCCGCGGTCAGCGCGGCCTCCACCTGGTCCCGGACGGCGGGCAGCGAGCGGGTCGCGGACCAGCCGTACGCGATGAACTTGGTCAGCCGCAGCCGCTCGCCGGCCTCCAGCACGGTGGTGACGCTGATCCGGCCCTGGTCGTCGGTGGACTCGGCGATGGTGTCCACCCGGTCCGAGCCCTCGATCACGTGGTCGATGCCGGCCGCCACCCGCAGCTCGCTGTAGCGGGTGCGGTGCACCAGGACGGCCTTGGTGCCGGCCGCGTGGTGCAGCTCGGCCATCAGCGGCTGTTCCAGCACGGCGGCGGCCCGGGGGTCCCGTTCCCCGCCGGGCAGTTGCTCGTTGGCGACCAGCTCGGACTGGACCACGATCCGGACCGGCCCGTCCACCGCCTCCACCGTGTAGTCCACCGCGGCGATCGCCCGCTGGGTGAGCGAGACCAGCCGCACCGAGCTCACCTTGACCGTCCGCCCGGCCGGGGAGGTCCACTCGGCGTTGCGCCGCAGCAGGCCGTCCCGGAAGTCCAGGCCGCGCTGGTGGCTGCGGAGTTCGCCGTACCGCAGGTCGAACGGCTCGTCGTCGACCAGCAGCCGGATCACCTTGCCGTTGGTGACGTTGATGACGCTCTGCCCGGACTCCGGGTAGCCGTAGCCGCTCTCCGCGTACGGCAGCGGGCGCAGTTCGAACACGCCGTTCAGGTAGGTGCCGGGGAGGCCGTGCGGCTCCCCCTCGTCGAGGTTGCCGCGCAGGCCGATGTGGCCGTTGGAGAGCGCGAACACCGACTCGGCGCGGGCCTGTGCGTCCAGGTCGAGGCCGTGCTCGGCGAGCCCCCAGGGATCGATCGAGAACGCGTCCGTCGTCCCGGTCACCGGGAGTCCCCCGGGATCAGCTCGCACAGGTCGGAGACGACCAGGTCGGCGCCGTGTTCGAGCAGTTCGTCGGCCTGGCCGGTGCGGTCCACGCCGACCACCGCGCCGAAGCCGCCGGCCCGGCCGGAGGCGACCCCGGCGAGCGCGTCCTCGAAGACCGCGGCGTGCTCCGGCGGCACCCCGAGCTCCTCGGCGGCGGCCAGGTAGGTGTCCGGGGCGGGCTTGCCGGCCAGCTGCCGTTCGCCGGCCACCACCCCGTCCACGACGACCTCGAACAGCCCCTCGATCCCGGCCGCGCGCAGCACGTCCCGGCAGTTGGCGCTGGACGAGACCACGGCGCGCGGCAGCCCGAGCACCCGCAGCCGGTGCAGGTACTCCACCGAACCGGCGTACGGCTGGACGCCCTGCTCCTTGATCATGCGCAGCACGGTGTCGTTCTTGGCGCAGCTGAGCCCGTGCACGGTCCGGGCGCCGGACGGGTCCTGCGGGCCGCCCTCGGGCAGCCGGATGCGGCGCGCCTCCAGGAAGCCGCGGGTGCCGTCCAGCCGGGGCCGGCCGTCCACGTAGCGGTCGTAGTCGGTCACCGGGTCGAACGGGACGAACTCCTCGCCCTCGCGTGCGGCCTCGGCCCTGAGGAAGGTGTCGAACATGTCCTTCCAGGCGGCCGCGTGCACCTTGGCGGTCTGGGTGAGGACGCCGTCCAGGTCGAAAAGGAAGGCGCGGATGTGATCCGGAAGTCCCAGCATGTCTGTCATCCTCGCTCGAACACGCGGCGGAGCCGCCCATTGCGGCGCTGCTGGCGCGTCGCGAACGGGCGGCCCCGAGGTCCCGGGTCGGCTACCCGGTGGGCGCCTTGATAACCGCGAAGACCGCGCCCTGCGGGTCCTGGACGATCGCGTAGCGGCCCCAGGGGGCGTCGGTGGGCGGGGCGAGCACCGAGCCGCGCGCCTTCACCAGGGCGTCCACGGTGCTGTCGGTGTCGTCCACCGCGAAGTAGGTCAGCCAGTGCGAGGGGGTGCCGGGCGGCAGGGCGCCGCCGAGCTTCTGCACGCCGCCGACCGGCTTGCCGTTCACGTTCAGCGACCAGTAGTGGGTGGCACCCTCCATCAGCGGCAGTTCCACGCCGAAGGCGGCGGTGTAGAACGCGGAGGCGACGGCGGGGTCGGCGGTGTTGAGCTCGTTCCAGATCAGCGCGCCGGGTTCGTTGACCACCTGTGCGCCGGGGAAGTCGACCCGCTGCCAGACGCCGAACACCGCGCCGGTCGGGTCGGCCACCACCAGCATCCGGCCCACCGTGCCGACGTCCATCACCGGCATCAGCGCGGTGCCGCCGGCAGCGGTGACGGCGGCCAGGGTGGCGTCGGCGTCGTCGGAGGCCAGGTAGGTGGTCCAGGCGACCGGCGGCTCGGGCATGCCCTCCGGGGCCATGGTGGGTCCGATGCCGGCCACCGGCCTGCCGTTGAGCGTGCAGATCGCGTAGCCGCCGAACTCGGCCGGGCCGATCTCGCCCTGCCAGCCGAACAGGTCGCGGTAGAAGTCCAGCGCCGCCTGCTGGTCCTTGGCCATCAGGTCCACCCAGCACGGCGTGCCGGGCTGGTAGGGGGTGGTGACTTCGGGCATTGCGTCTCCCAGGGTCGTGGTCCACCGCCCACCCTGGTCGCCGGGTCCGGATCCCGCCACCGGAGTACCCCCGGACCGGTGGGCCCGGCGGCCGGACGCCGGGTCGGTCCGGGCGGCCGGTCCGGGCGGCGAAGGTGCCCCCGATCTGCCTCCGCATCTTCCGCCCGGGCCCGGCGCCCGCACCTAGCGTTCTTCCCCGGGAGCCGGAGCGACCACGGAGGAAGGGCTCATGAAAACGGATCTGATGCACCGTCAGGACCTGCTGTCCGCATCGGCGGGCAGCCCGCTGAGGATCGTCGTGACCAGCATGGCCTCGGATTCCCACATGTGGAACCTGGTCTTCCTGGAGCTGCTGCTGGAGGAGCTCGGCCACCGGGTGGTGAACCTGGGACCGTGCGTGCCGGACGGGGAGATCGTCTCCGCGTGCCTGCGGGTCCGGCCGGACCTGGTCGTGGTGAGCAGCGTCAACGGGCACGCCCACGACGAGGGGCGGCGGGTGATCGCCGCACTGCGCGCCGTCCCGGAGCTGGCGGACGTGCCGGCGGTGATCGGCGGCAAGCTGGGCGTCAGCGGCGCGGGCAACCGCCGGCACGCGGCCGAGCTGGTCGCCGCGGGCTTCGACGCGGCGTTCGACGACGCCGGGGGCGAGGGCATCGCACTGTTCCGCTCCTTCCTGGGCGCGCTGCCCGCCGGGGCGGCGGCGTGAACGCCGGCGCCGGGCTCCGGCTCGCCGACCGCCGCCCCGGCCGGGTGTCCTTCGGCGAGTTCGTCGGCCTCGCGCAGGCCGCCGGCGAGCTGGTGGTGCAGCCCAGGATGGGGTTCGGCGACCCCGGGCGGATGCGGGAGGGCCTGCTGGCCACCCGGACCGCCGCGGCCACCACGGTCGGCACCCTGACCCTGGACAGCTACACCAGGACGGGCGCCCACGACACCGCCCGTGCGGCGCTGGACGAGGGACGCGACCTCAACGGGTACCCGATCGTCGCGCACGGCCCGGCCGTCACCCGCGCCCTGCTGGACGGCATCCGCGACGCCGACTTCCCCGTCCAGGTGCGGCACGGCTCGGCCCGGCCGCAGGACATCTTCACCGCACTGATCGCCGCCGGCCTCGACGCGACGGAGGGCGGTCCGGTCTCGTACTGCCTGCCGTACAGCCGGCTGCCGATCGCGCGGTCGGTGGAGAACTGGGTGCGCTGCTGCGAGATCCTGGCCGGCGTCCGGGACTCCGGGGTGGAACCGCACCTGGAGACGTTCGGCGGCTGCATGATGGGCCAGCTCTGCCCGCCGAGCCTGCTGGTCGCGCTCAGCGTGTTGGAGGGCATGTTCTTCCGGCAGCACGGCCTGCGCAGCATCTCGCTCAGCTACGCCCAGCAGACCAGTGCCGAGCAGGACGAGGAGGCGGTGCTGGCGCTGCGCCGGCTCGCCTGGGAACTGCTGCCGGCCGTCGACTGGCACGTGGTGGTCTACACCTACATGGGGGTGTACCCGCGATCCGAGCCCGGCGCGCTCGAACTCCTCAAGGAGGCCGCGCAGTTGGCCATGCGCACCGACTCGGCCCGGCTGATCGTCAAGACGGTCGCGGAGGCCTTCCGGATCCCGACGGTCGCCGAGAACGTCCAGGCCCTGGAGCACGCGGCGCAGGTGGCCGCGGCCGAACCGCGCCGCCGTACGCCGGTCGGGCCGGGCCCCGACACCGCCGTGTACACCGAGGCCCGGGCCCTGATCGAGGGCGTCCTCGACCTCGGGCCGGACCTCGGCCGGTCGCTGCCCGAGGCCTTCGCCCGGGGGCGGCTGGACGTGCCGTTCTGCCTGCACCCCGACAACGCGGGCCGGGCCCGCAGCTTCATCGGCGACGACGGCCGGCTGCGGTGGAGCGAGACCGGGGCGATGCCGATCGCCCGGGTCGCCGAGGTCGACCGCCGCCGGGCGATGACCTCCGCCGACCTCATCGGCTCGCTCACCTACGTGGAACGGAAGTTCGACATCGCCGCCGCCCGGCGGCCCGGGGTTCCGCAACTCACCCGCTGACGCACCGCGCGGGCCGACCGGCCGCGCCCGACCCACCCCAACCGGAGGGAACACCCATGACCGTCACCGAGCTGCCCGCTCCGCCGACCCCGGCCGCCGAGCTCCCGCCGCCGCCCGGCGTCCACCTGTCCGCACCGGAGACCAGGGCCGTCCTGACCGTCCAGGACGGCATCCTCAGGGCCACCCGCGAGTACCTGTCCGAGGAGGGCTTCACCGAACTCCTGCCGCCGATCATCGGGCCGGTCACCGATCCCGGCGGCCGCGGCTCCAAGCAGGTCGACATCGACTTCTACGGCCACCGCTACAAGCTCATGACCAGCGCGATCCTCTACAAGCAGGCCTCACTGCTGGCCTTCCCGAAGATCTTCTACATCGCGCCCAACGTCCGACTGGAGCCGCTGGAGTCCTCCTCCACCAGCCGCCACCTGGCCGAGTTCCACCAGATCGACGTGGAGATGGCCGGCGCCGGCCGGGACGAGATCACCGCCGTCGTGGAGGGGCTGGTCCGGCACGCGGTGGGCCGGGTCGTCGAGCGGCACGGCCGGGAGCTCGCCGCCCTCGGCCGCGACCCCGAGGTGTTCGCCGCGCTGCTCGCCAAGCCGTTCGACCGGATGACCCACCAGGACGCCGTCGCCTCGCTGCACGGGATCGACCACGATCAGAACCCCGACGCCGAGATCGACTGGGAGGGCGAGGCGCTGATCTCCCGCCGGGCCGACCGGCCGTTCTTCGTCACCCAGTACCCCAAGGGTTCGCGCGGCTTCTACGACCGCGAGGACCCCGCCGCCCCCGGCACCCTGCGCAACTTCGACCTGCTCGCCCCCGAGGGCTACGGCGAGGTCTGCAGCGGCAGCGAGCGCGAGTTCGACTACGCGCGGCTGGTCGCCCGCATCCGCGAGAGCGGCGAGAACCCGGCCAAGTACGGCTGGTACCTGGACATGGCCCGCGCCGGCATCCCCAGCAGCTCGGGCTTCGGCATCGGCGTCCAGCGGCTGACCCGCTACATCTGCGGACTCGACAAGGTCTGGCAGGCCACCGCCTACCCGAAGCTCCCCGGTGTGGTGTCCCCGTGAGCGGGCTGCGCGCGGGGACGTTCCCCGAGGAGCAGGTGCGCGAGCGCGCCAGGACCGGCGGCGCGGCCGCGTTCCCCGCGCCCGAGGGGTACGGCCGGACGCTGTTCGGTGCGGCCGGCGCGCCCGTCGGCGGGGACGCACTGGACGCCACCCGGATCGTGCCGCCGGTGTTCATGCCGCAGCGGCTGGAGAAGCTGATCGACCTCGGCCGCGAGCCGATCTACGGCGACGTCGACCTGCACACCGCCGTCGGCGGGTTCCGCTCCCCGCTCCCGGTCTACCTCTCGGCCTTCGGCTCCACCCAGGTAGCCGGCGGGGACCTGGGCCTCGCGGTCAGCCGCCAGGCCGGGCGCCTCGGCCTGCCGATGGTGATCGGCGAGAACGTGGTGCCGGTCAGCGGCTACGGACGCACCGACCCCTCCGGGCCCCGCGGACTGCTCTCCCGGATCAACGCCTACCTCGACGAACTCCCGGACGGCCTGGGCGGCGTGGCCGTCCAGCAGAGCACCGAGGACGCCGACGCCGAGGTGTGGAACCTGGTCTACAGCGACCCGTCCGCGCTGCCCCTGCTCGCCTCCGGGCGGCTCGCCTTCGAGCTGAAGGTCGGCCAGGGCGCCAAACCCGGGCTCGGCGGCATGACGGTCGTCGACGCGGCCGGCGCCGCCCGGCTCGCCGGCGCCTACACCGTCGACGACGGCGTCTACGGCGCCGACAGCCCGCGCCGGCTGCGCAGCAGCAGCCCGGGCACGTTCACCGAGGAGATCCTGCGCCAGCAGATCCGCTTCATGCGCAACAACTTCCCCCGGGCCCGGGTCTGGGTGAAGCTGCACCCCGCGCAGGACGTCCACGAGGCCGCCGCCGTCGCCTGGCAGGCGGGCGCGGACGCGGTCACCGTCGACGGCGCCGAGGGCGGCACCGGCTGGGCACCCTCGGTCTTCCTCGACCACGTCGGACTGCCGCTGAGCGAGTGCCTGCGACGGGTCGGCCGACCTGGTGGACCGGGATCGCTGCTGGTCACCGGCCGGATCTGGGAGGGCGCCCGGGCCGTCAAGGCACTGGCCCTGGGCGCCACCGCGGTCGGCCTCGGCCGCGCCGCACTGCTCGCCGCGGACGAGGACCCCGAACACGGCGTCCGCCGCCTGGTCGAGTGCCTGGAGCTCGAACTCCGGCTGCTGATCAGTGCGGTGGGCAAGTACGCGGCGTCCGCCCTCGGCCCCGAGGACCTCTGGGCGCCCGGGGAACCGACCGACCGCGAACAGGAGATGGCATGGAGCAGCCCGTGAACGACACCACGACCGCCACCACGACCGCGACGGCAGCGGCGACCGCGACCGCTGAACCGGCCGCAGAACCGGCCGCCGAGCCGGTCATCGCGACCACCGAACCGGCCACCACCGAGCCGGCGACCACGGAACCCGCCCGCCGGCTCGGCCGTGACTTCCACCTGCTGTGGTTCGGCGAGTCCGTCAGCCGCCTGGGCACCGGGATCAGCGGCATCGCCATGGCCATGGTGGCCGTCACCGTCCTGCACGCCAGCACCTTCGTGGTCGGCGTGCTCGGCGCCGCGGCCTGGCTCCCCTGGCTGGTCGTCGGCCTCCCGGCCGGCGCCTGGACCGACCGGATGCAGCGCCGCCGCACCATGCTGATCTGCGACGCCGTCTCGCTGACCCTGCTGGCCAGCGTGCCGATCGCGGCCTGGACCGGGGTGCTCGGCCTCGGCCAGCTGGTCGCGGTCGCGCTCGGCACCGGAGCGGCCTCGGTCTTCTTCACCACCAGCTACCAGGCCTACCTGCCCTCGCTGGTGGCCAAGCCGGACCTCCCGGCCGCCAACGCCCGGCTGCAGGCCGGCGAGCAGGTCGCCGGCATCGCCGGGCCCGGCCTCGGCGGCCTGCTCGTACGGCTGCTGGGCGCCGTGACCGGCGTCCTCGCCGACGCGGCCAGCTTCGCGGTCTCGGCTGCCTGCCTGCTCGGCATCCGGGCCACCGAGACCCGGCCGGACCGCGAGCGCAGGCGGACCACGCTGCGTCGCGACATCGCCGAGGGCATGCGCTTCGTCGTCCGGGACCCGTACCTGCGGATCCTCACCCTGTGCGCCGCGGTGGACAACCTCACCCTGGTCGCCTCCTCCACCCTGTACGTGGTCTTCCTGGTCCGCGTCGCCGGGGTGGACCCGGAGCTGATCGGTCTGCTGATCGCCGCGGACGCGGTCGGCGGGATCCTCGGTGCCCTGGTCGCGACCCGGATCGGGCGCCGGTTCGGCAGCGCGCACGGCATGCTGGTCGCCGCCCTCGTCACCGCGCCCTTCACCCTGCTCATCCCGCTCGCCGACGACGGGCCCCGGCTGCTGCTCTTCGTCCTCGGCCTGAGCGTGCCGGCCGCCGGCCTGGTCGTGGCGAACGTGCTGTCCAGCGGCTTCCGCCAGGCGTACGTACCCGCCGAACTGCTGGGGCGGGTGTTCACCAGCGCCCGGTTCCTCCAGTTCGGGGTCATCCCGGTCGCCGCGCTGCTCGGCGGCGCCCTCGGCTCCGTCCTCGGCGTCCGCGAGTCGCTGTGGCTCACCCTGTCGGCCGGCGTGCTCGGCAAGCTGCTGCGGCTCCTCGGCCCGCTGCGCCGCCACCGCGACTTCCCGACCGCCCGGGCCTGACGCACCCCCTTCACCCCTTTCAAGGAGATCGCCATGAGCGAGACCACCAACCCGTTCGAGATCCAGGACGGCACCTACCTGGTGCTGGTCAACGAGGAGAACCAGCACTCGCTGTGGCCGGCGTTCATCGACGTCCCCGCCGGCTGGACGGTCGCCCACGCCGAGGACACCCGGCAGGCCTGCCTGGACTACGTCAACGAGCACTGGACGGACCTGCGGCCCGCCAGCCTCGTCGCGGCCATGAACGAGAACTGACGGCACGGACGCGGCTCCCGCACCAGACCCGCTCCCGGCCCACACCCGCGCCCCCCGGACGCCTACCAACCGGCGCGCAAGTCCCAGTCCTGACAGAGGTGGAGAAGATGATCCCCGCGTGGCGGCAGTTGCTGATCGACTGGAACCGGACGGAGGCCGGGTACGACGCGGACCGCACGGTCCACGAGGTGTTCGAGGAGCGGGCGGCCGAGGCCCCCGACGCGGTGGCACTGGTCTTCGACGGCGCGACCGTGTCCTACGGCGAGCTCAACGCCCGCGCCAACCGCCTCGCCCGGCACCTGGCGGACCGCGGGGTCACCCGCGGCGCGGTGGTCGGCGTGATGCTGGAACGCGGCATCGAACTGGTCGTCGCCACCCTCGCCGTCCTCAAGGCCGGCGCCGGCTACACCCAGCTCGACCCCAAGTTCCCCACCGAACGACTCGCAGGACTGGTGGAACAGACCAGCTCCACCCTCGTCGTCACCCGCACCGGACTCACCCCGCCGAACACCGACACCGTCGAGGTGGACCGCGACGCCGACCTCATCGCCGCACTCGACGCCTCGAACCCGGGGGTGCGGGTGTCGGTCGAGGACGTGGCCTGCGTGATGTTCACCTCCGGCTCCACCGG
>NZ_JBIURH010000049.1:0-53183 GCF_044740765.1 Kitasatospora sp. NPDC088346 | reverse complement strand
TCCCCGGCCCATTCCCCCATTGCCACAAGAAGCAGTCTGGCCCCGCCGCTCACGCGGCGGGGCCAGAACCCAAGATCTTCACGAGCCTTCTAGGGTCGTACCCCTGACCCTGCGGCCTTCCACGACTCTCCGGCCGAAGCATCGTCGCAGGTCAGCGACTCGCCATCGCTGCCAAGTCGGTGGCATCGCACCCAGCGCGTGTGTGCGAAGTCCCGCCGGGTCGACGCCCGGGGGCACCTCCCCGGCCGAAGGCCGGGGAGGTGCCCCCGGGCGTCCCACCGCCGCGGCCTCATCCGACGCGACTCCGCGCACCGCGCCCTGGGCTCCCCGTCCGGCGGATCCTGCCGAGCCCGCGACGCCGGGGGCCGGGGACGAGCGGCCCGTACGAGTGGCTCGGTGCGGGCGTGTCCGGCCGGAGCTGCCGGCCTGCTCGCCGCGCGATGGTGGATGATGGCCGCAGTCCGAGCCCGTCCCCCCGCCCCTGGAGTGTCCGGCCCATGAAGCGTTCCCGTCCGCTCGCCCGCGCCGCCGTGCTGGCCGCCGCCCTGGTGGGGCTGTCGGCCCTCGCCGGCCCGGCGTCCGCCCATGTCGAGGTCACCTCGTCCACGCCGCAGGCCCTCGCCGTGGACGCGGTGGTGGCCTTCGACGCCGAGGGCGAGTCCTCGTCGGCCGGGATCAAGGAGGTCCGGGTGGTGCTGCCGGCCGGCTTGGCGCCCGCCGACGTGAGCCTCGCCGGGGGCCCGGAGGGCTGGACGCTGACCCCGGCCGAGGACGGGTACACCGTGGCCGGCCCGGCCCTGGCCCCGGGCGAGGACGCCGAGTACCGGGTGAAGGTGCGGCAGCTGCCCGCCGCCGCGGAGCTGGCCTTCAAGTCCGTGGTGACGTACACCGACGGCCAGGTGGACCGCTGGATCGAACTGCCGCAGGCCGGCGCGGAGCCGGCCCACCCCGCGCCGGTGCTGAAGCTGACCGCCGCCGCCCCGGGCGCCGCGCCGCTGGCGGCGACCCCGCCGCCGTCGCCCTCCCCGGTTCCCACGCCGTCGCCCGCCGCCACCGAGCCCGCGACGCCCGCCGCGGCCCCCGTACCGGCCTCGCCGAGCCCGGTGGCCGCCGCCGGCTCGGGCGGCTCCGCGGCCGGCCGCGCCGCGCTGATCGGTGTGGTGGCCGTGCTGGCGCTCGGCGCGGGTGTCGCCGTGTGGCGCCGGTCGTCGCGGGGCTGAGATGCCGCGGGCTGAGACGTCGCGGGCTGAGACGTCGCGGCGCTGAGACGCGGGAGGGCTGAGACGCCGCAGGGCCCGCCCCGGTCTCCGGTGGCGGGCCCTCGCGTTCGGGTGCCGTGGACTACTCGACGGCGCCGGCGTCCGGGGCCAGGTGGCCGGTGGTGACCAGGCCGATCAGCACCACGCCGAGGACCACCCGGTACACCACGAACGGCATGAAGCTGTTGTGCGAGATGTACTTCAGGAACCAGGCGATCGCCGCGTAGCCCACCACGAAGGCGATCGCGGTGGCCAGCAGGGTCGGTCCCCAGGAGGGGGCCGGCCCTTCGCCGATCTTGAAGAGCTCCAGCGTGCCGGAGGCCAGTACGGCGGGGACGGCCAGCAGGAAGGAGTAGCGGGCCGCGGCCTCGCGGCTGTAGCCCAGCAGCAGGCCGGCGCTGATCGTCCCGCCGGAGCGGGACACCCCGGGGATCAGCGCCAGGGACTGGGCCAGGCCGTAGCCGACGGCGTGCGGCAGGGTGAGCGAGCTGATCGGCCGGGCGTTGCGGACGGCCCGGCTGCGGTCGGCGACCGCCAGGATCAGGCCGAAGACGATCAACGTGGTGCCGATCACGCGGAGGTCGCGCAGCGAGGTCTCGATGGTGTGCTGGAACGCGGCGCCGAGGAGGCCGATCGGCAGCGTACCCATGATCACGAACCAGCCGAGCCGGGCGTTCGGGTCCTGCCGCCGCTCCGGCCTGACCAGGGAGACCGCCCAGGCCGAGACGATCGCCGCGATGTCCTTGCGGAAGTAGATCAGTACCGCGGACTCGGTGCCGAGCTGGGTGACCGCCGTGAAGGCGGCGCCCGGGTCGTCCCAGCCGAGCAGCGCGGAGGAGACCCTCAGATGGGCGCTGGAGGAGATCGGCAGGAACTCGGTGAGGCCCTGGATCAGGCCGAGCACGGCCCCGTGGAACCAGTCGATCACCGGATACCGGCCAGGGATATCGGTCGGCGGATGCGCATCTGCGGTCCTGTTCGTCGTCGCGGGAGGCATGTGGCAGCGGCACCCGGCCAGGACGCGTCAACGGCACTGAGCACCGTGCGGCGCGGGTTGTGACGATAGGCGGTGAAGATGACGTGAATCCGTCCTGTGCGTCAAGATCCTGTATGGCCGGCTCCCATGTGGGCCGCCCGCGTGCGAGGCTGACGGGATGTCGACGAACGATTTCGCGCTGCGGTACGACGGTTGGTTCACCAAACTGGCCGTCCCACTGGGGATGGGGCCACGGCGGGCCGAGGTGAGGGTGGCCGGCGGGGTGCTGACGGTCCGGATGGGCTGGGCGTTCCGGGCCGGGATACCGCTCTCCGCGATCCGGTCGGCGGGGCCCGACCGGCGGCCCGTCAGCGGGTTCGGCGTCCACGGACTCGGCGGGTACTGGCTGGTGAACGGCTCCGCCCGCGGGCTGGTCCGGCTGGAGCTGGAGCCCGCCGTCCGTGCCAGGGCCGTCCAACTGCCCGTCCGGCTGAGGGAACTGAGGCTGAGCGTCACCGATCCCGAGGCGTTCCTGGCCGCGGTGGCCCGCTGACCCTCCGGTCGGCCGTGCCGGCCGGTCGTCGCGCCTG
The DNA here is from genome assembly GCF_044740765.1 of Kitasatospora sp. NPDC088346. Classification (NCBI taxonomy): domain Bacteria; kingdom Bacillati; phylum Actinomycetota; class Actinomycetes; order Kitasatosporales; family Streptomycetaceae; genus Kitasatospora; species Kitasatospora sp. NPDC088346. The sequence continues at coordinate 50,358 of NZ_JBIURH010000049.1, read as the reverse complement.
CCGGGTCCGGCCCGGGTGGGTGGGCCACCCTGGTGCCGGGGGCCGGCGGAAGGGAGCGGACGATGGCGGCGACGGGATCGACGGGTGGACGGCTGGCGGGGAAGTCGGCGGTGGTGACCGGTGCGGCCAGGGGCATCGGGCGGGCCACGGCCGAACTGTTCGCCGCCGAGGGCGCCCGGCTGGTGGTGACCGACGTGGCAGCCGCCGAACTGGAGCAACTGCGCGGCCGGTTGGCGGCGGCCGGGGCCGAGGTCCGGGCGGTGGCCGGCGACGTCGCGGAACCGGCCGACGCCCGGCGGATGGTGGAGGAGGCCGTCACCGGCTACGGCCGGATCGACGTGCTGGTCGCCAACGCCGGGATCCTGCCGCTGCAGAACGTCCTGGACGCCACGCCGGAGGACTGGGACCGGGTGATGGCCGTCGACGGCCGCGGGATGTTCCTCACCTGCAAGTACGCGATCGAGCACATGGCGGCGGCGGGCGGCGGCTCGATCGTCTGCCTGTCCTCGATCTCCGGCCTGGCCGGTCAGGCGGACCAGGCCGTCTACGGGCCGGCGAAGTTCGTCGCGAGCGGGCTGACCATGCATCTGGCCGTCGAGTGGGCGGCCCGGGGCATCCGGGTCAACGCGGTCGCCCCCGGCACCATCAGGACCGACCGGGTCCGGCGGCTCGCCGACGAGCCCGGCGGCCCCGAGTACCTGGACGCGATCGTGCTGCGGCACCCGATCGGACGGCTGGGCGAACCGGAGGAGGTCGCCCGGGCGATCCTCTTCCTGGCCTCCGACGAGGCCTCGTTCGTCACCGGCGTCGTGCTGCCGGTGGACGGCGGTTACCTGGCGCAGTGAGCGCCGCGCGCCGCAGCCGCGGGCGCCCGGCGCGGGCCGGTCTTGTGCCGATCACTCAGCGCCCCTAGGTTGCTACTCGTCGCGACCGTCCGGTGCGGCGAGCGCCGCGCGCACGACCCGGCCCGCCGTACCACCGCGCCTCCGCACCGCCGCACTGCTGCACTGCTGGACGACCGCGCCTCCGTACCGCCGCACCGCCTCCGCGCCCCTCCCCGAAGGAGCACCCGCATGCCTCGCGCCGACCGTTCCCGCCCGCGATGGACCGCCCTGGCCGCGGCCGCCGTCGGCTTACTGGCCGCGGCGGGGCTCGGTGCCCCGCCGGCCCACGCGGCGGCGGGGCTCGCCGACCGCGCCTACGTGGTCAACGCGCACGACGACACGGTGTCGGTGATCGACGCGACCACCCACGTCGTGGTCGCGACCGTGCCGGTCGGCCGGGGCCCCGACGGGGTGGCCGTCAATCCGGCCGGGACCCGCGCCTATGTCGCCAACCTCTCCGACGAGACGGTCTCGGTGATCGACACCGCCGGGGCCTCGGTGGCCGCGACCGTGCGGGTCGGGCAGTACCCGAGCTCGGTGGTGGTCAACCCGGCCGGGACCCGCGCCTACGTCGCCAATGCGGGCGGCAACACGGTGTCCGTGGTCGACACCGCGACGAACACCGTCACCGCGACCGTCCCGGTCGGCCCGAACCCGAACGCGGTCGCGGTCAACCCGGCCGGGACCAGGCTCTACACCGCCAACGCGGGCGGCAACACGGTCTCGGTGGTCGACACCGCCACCAACACCGTCACCGGGACGGTCACCGTCGGGTCCGGACCGGTCGCCGCCGCCGTGAACCCATCCGGCACCCGGGTGTACGTCGCCAACTCCTACGCCGCCAGCGTCTCGGTGATCGACACCGCGACCGGTACGGTCACCGCGACCGTCCCGGTCGGCAGGATCCCGCACGCCGTCACGCTGAACCCGTCCGGGACCCGCGCCTACGTCGCCAACCTCTCGGACGGCACGGTCTCGGTGATCGACACCGCCTCCGACACGGTCACCGGCACCGTCCCGGTCGGTCCGGCCCCGTCGGCGGCCGCCGTCAGCCCGTCCGGCGCCTTCCTGTACGTCACCGGGGCCGGCGGCGACACCGTGACGGTGGTCGACACCGCGACCGGAGCCGTCGCGGCGACCACCGCGGTGGGAGCCTTCCCCACCGGCGTCGCCTTCGTCCCACGCCCAGCCGCCCAGCCCCGGGCCGACCTCGCGGTGACGCTCACCGCCCAGGCCCCGGCGCTGCTGCCCGGCGCCATCAGCTACACCCTGACCACCCGGAACAACGGCCCGGCGGCGGTCGGTTCGGCCACCGTCACCACGGTCCTCCCGGCGGGGGCGACCGCCACCAACCTCAGCTCCGGCTGCACCGCCGCCGGCCGCACCGTCACCTGCAGCTACGGGACCCTCGCCAACGGCGCCACCGCCACCTCGGGCTTCCGCACCGCGGTCGGACTGCTCGGCCTCGGCCCGGTCACCGCCACCGCCACCCGCACCGCCTCCACCCCGGCGGACCCGAACGCCGCGAACGACTCCGGCAGCGCCACCTGCACCGTGCTCTCCGCCCTGCTGGTGCGCTGCTGACACCTGCCGGACGGCGGTCCGGTCAGCCGGTGGGCGGCGCGGGCGGCAGGGTCACCGTGAACGAGGCGCCACCCTCCGGCCCGTGCCCGTCGACGGTGACGGTCCCGCCGAGCAGCCCGGTCAGGCGGTGCGCGATGGCCAGGCCCAGGCCGCTGCCGACCGGGCGGGTGGCGCGGTAGCGCCGGTGCAGGGCGCCGCTGTCGAACGCGACCCGGACGTCGTCCTCGGTGAGGCCGGGCCCGCCGTCGCGGACCTGGAGCCGGGCCCCGCCCCCGTCGGCCGGCCCGACCGCGAGGACCAGCGGCCGGCCGCCGGGGGTGACCCGCAGGGCGTTCTGCACCAGCCCGTCGAGCAGCTGCCGGACCCGGAAGGCGTCGGTGTCGACGACGACCGGCGCCCCGGCCGGCCCGAGCCGCTCCAGTCGCAGGTCGACGCCGCTGCGCGCGCCCTGGCCGGCCCAGAACGCGGCGGCCTCGGCGACCAGCGCGCAGAGGTCGGTCCGGGCGGGTTCCAGTCGGAAGTCGTCGCCCTCCAACCGGGCCAGGGCCAGCAGGTCGTCGAGGAAGCGGTCCAGGCGTCTGGTCTCGCCGGCCAGGGTGGTGCCGACCTCGGGGAGTCGCTCCGGCTCGATCAGGCCGTCGGCGAGGGCCTCGGCGTAGCCCTGCAGCGCGGTCAGCGGCGTGCGCAGCTCGTGCGAGACCGAGAGCAGGAAGTCCCGCTGCCGGTTCTCGCTGCGCGCCAGGGCGTCGTCCAGGGTGTTGAGGGCGTGTCCGATCTCCGCGGTCTCGCGGGTGCCGGCGACGGGCGCCCGCACGCCGCGCTCGCCGTCGGCGATCCGGTGCGCGGCCCGGGCGGCCGCCGCGAGCGGGCGGGCGGTGCGGCGGGCCATCAGGGCGCCGGCCAGGGCCGCCCCGACCATGCCGACGACCAGCGGCAGCAGGGTGTTGCGGCGGATCTGGCTGGTGTTCTGCTCGACCACCGTGTACGGCTCGGTGAGGACCACGGCCCCGCCGCGGACCCCGGGCACGCCCACCAGCAGGACGTCCGCGCCGCCGAGCACGCCGTCGCGGGAGACCGGCCGTCCGGCCAGCAGCTCGGCCTTGGACGCGGTGTCGACGGCGGGTGCGGCGGTGCCGCCGACCGAGCCGCCGGGGGCGATCACGGCGAGTTCGACGCCGTTCGGCCCGCCGAGGGTCTGGGCGCCGTTGAAGAGCACCTCCGACAGCGCGGGGAGCCGGCTGAGGACCGTGGCCTGCCGCACCAGCTGCTCGCGCTCGCGCTGCTCCGCGCTGTGGGCCGCGGTCTGCCAGGCGACCAGCCCGGTGAGGACCACCGCGAGTGCCGCCACCACGGTGGTGAGCAGGACGAGGTGGCGGGCGAGCGGGCCGCGCGCGGGGCGGTCGCGGTTCACGCGCCGGGGTCCGTCGCGCTGTACCCGACACCGCGGACGGTACGGATGGGGCTGGCGTCGCCGAGCTTGGCGCGCAGCTGCGAGACGAAGACGTCGACCATCCGGGTGTCGCGGTAGCCGGGGTAGCCCCAGACCTGGGCCAGCAGCTGTTCGCGGGTGAAGACCCGTCCGGGGCGACCGAGCAGGTGGGCGATCAGGTTGAACTCGGTGGCGGTGAGCTCCACCGGTTCGCCGTCGCGGCGCACGGTGCGGCTGTCGGGGTCGACGGTGAGCCGGCCGCCGCCGGTCGCCAGGACGGTCGGGGGGCCGGCGGTCGCCCGGCGCAGCACGGTCTTGACCCGGGCGACCAGCTCGCGCGGCGAGAAGGGCTTCGTCAGGTAGTCGTCGGCGCCCAGTTCCAGGCCGAGGATCCGGTCGGCCTCCTCGCCGCGCGCGGTCACCAGCAGGACGGGCGTCCAGTCCCCGGCGTCGCGCAGGGCCCGGCAGAACGCGATGCCGTCCAGGCCCGGCAGCCCGATGTCGAGCACGATCGCCACCGGGTGCATCCGCCGGGCGGCGGCCAGACCGGCCGTCCCGTCGGACTCGACGTGGACGCCGAAACCCTCGCGGGCCAGGTAGAGCCGCTGCACGTCGGCGATGGCGCGCTCGTCCTCGACGACCAGCACCAGGCCCTTCGAGGTGGTCGTCACTGCGCCATCACTGCCTCTCTCACGTGCGGAAACGTGACCGATGGTAGCGGTGGGCGGCGGCCCCGACCGCGGGGTGCGGCGCAGCCCGTACATTCCCCGAACACGGCGCAGACGCTCCGCCCATCCGGGTCGCGCAGGGTGACGGCCCATGAACACCGAACCGACCGACCGGCCCGGAGCCCTGCACCGGCTCGGGCGCTGGTGCGCCCGCCGCTCCTGGTACGTCATCACCGTCTGGACCCTGCTGCTCGGCGCGGTCGCGCTGGCGAACGGCGCCTGGGGCGGCTCCTTCGCGGACAGCTTCTCGCTGCCCGGCACCCGCGCCCAGACCGGGGCGGACCTGCTCGGCGCGCACGGCGGCAGCGGCGCCGCGGGCGTGGCCGCGCCGGTCGTGCTGCGGAGCGAACGGGGACCGCTCACCGACCACCGGGCCGCGGTCGCCACCGCGGTGGCGGACCTCGGCCGGCTGCCCGAGGTGCTGTCGGTGGCCGACCCGCTCGGCACGCCCGGCGCGGTGTCCTCGGACGGCACGATCGGCATGCTGACGGTCCGCTTCGCCGAGAACCCGGCCGGCTTCGACCCGGGCTACGTGGCGCTGGTCGACACCGCCGTCGAACCGCTGCGGGTCGACCGGGTGACCGTCGAACTCGGCGCCCCGCTCGGCCAGTTGGCCGCGCCGAAGTCGGCCGACCGGGCGTCCGAGGCGATCGGCCTCGCGGTCGCCGTGCTGGTGCTGCTGGTCGGGTTCGGCAGCGTGGCGGCGGCCGGGCTGCCGCTGCTGACCGCGGTGCTGGGACTGGCCGCCGGCCTCGGCGGGCTCGGCCTGCTCGCCGCCCGGGTGGACTTCGCCCAGGCGGCGCCCACGCTCGCCGCGATGATGGGTCTCGGCGTCGGCATCGACTACGCGCTGTTCCTGGTGACCCGCCACCGGGCGCTGCTGCACGACGGCGGGGACCCGGCCGAGTCGGCCGGCCGGGCGGTCGCCACCAGCGGCCGGGCGGTGCTGGTGGCCGCCGCGACGGTCGCCATGGCGCTGGCCGGGCTGTTCGCCTCGGGCGTCGGGTTCATCGGGTCGCTGGGCGCCGCCGCCGGGCTGACCGTCCTGGTCGCCGCGGCGGCCTCGGTGACGCTGACGCCCGCGCTGCTGGGGCTGCTCGGCGGCCGGATCGACCGCCTGCGGGTGCGCACGCCGGTCGCGGAGCCGGTCGGGGAGTCGGACGTCTGGCACCGCTGGGCCGCCGCGGTCGGCCGCCGGCCGTGGACCTTCCTGGTCTGCGGCCTGCTCACGCTCGGCGTGCTGGCCGTGCCGGTCGCCTCGATGCGGCTCGGCCACGTCGACGCCGGCGCGCAGCCGACCGGCCGGACCGACCGCCGTGCCTACGACCTGGTCAGCGAGGGCTTCGGTCCGGGCGCCAACGGGCCGCTCACCGTGGTGGTCCAGCTCGACAGCGGGCGGATGGCGGACGGCGCCCGGCGCCAGGAGCTCGCCGACGGGCTGCGGCGCGACCTGGCCGCCACCGCCGGGGTCGCCGCCGTCACCGCGCCGGTGACGGGCCCCGACGGAGCCCTGCTCATCGCCACCGTCACGCCGGCCACCGGACCGCAGGACGCGGCCACCGCCCGCCTGTTCCACACCCTCCAGGACACCGTCGTGCCCGGCGCGCTCGCGCACACCGGCGCGGTCGGCTACGTCGCGGGTGGCACGGCCGCCGGGCTGACGTTCACGGACACCCTGGTCGCCCGGCTGCCGCTGATCATCGGGGTGGTCGTCGCGGCGGCGTTCCTGCTGCTGCTGACGGTGTTCCGCAGCCTGCTGGTCGCGGTCAAGGCCGCCGTGCTCAACCTGTTCTCCATCGCCGCCGCGTACGGCGTCGTCGTGGCGGTCTTCCAGTGGGGGTGGGGCGGCCCGCTGCTCGGAGTCACCGAGCCGGTGCCGGTGGAGTCGTACGTGCCGATGATGATGTTCGCGATCGCCTTCGGGCTCTCGATGGACTACGAGGTGTTCCTGCTGTCCCGGATCCGGGAGGCGTGGCTGGAGCGGCGGGACAACCGCGCGGCGGTCGCCACCGGGCTGGCCGCCACGGCGCGGGTGATCACCTGCGCTGCGATGATCATGGCCAGCGTGTTCCTGGCGTTCCTGCTCTCCACCAGCGTGGTGGTCAAGATGCTCGCGCTCGGACTGGGCGTCAGCGTCGTCGTGGACGCCACCGTCGTCCGCCTGCTGCTGGTGCCCGCCACCATGTACCTCTTCGGACGGGCCAACTGGTGGCTGCCGGCCTGGCTGGACCGTCTGCTGCCCCGCTTCGACCCCGAAGGGCCCGCCGCCGCCCCGGCAGGGGGTGCCGAACGATGAACGCCCGCCCGCAGGCCCGCCGGCCCCGGCGCCGCCGCGCCGCCCTGGTGAGCGCCGTCGCGGCCCTGACCGTCGTGGCCGCCGCAGGAGCCGGCGAGTACGCCGCCCGCGGTCTGATCCGGCACCGCGTCCTCGCGGCGGCGCCGTCCCTCGGCGGCGACCCGGCCGTCCACCCGGACGGCTCGGCGCTCTGGGACCTGCTCCACCGGCGGATCCCCCGGCTCGACGTCAGCAGCGACGACGCCCTGGTGGGGCCGCTGGCGCACGCCTCCGTGCGCGCCCACCTGGACGGCGTGCGGCTCGGCGGCACCACCGCCCGGGTCGCCGGCAGCCACGCCGAGGTCACCGTCCCGACAGCGTCCATCGGCGCGGCGGTCCAGGACGCCGTCCCCTCGATGCCGGTCGGCGCCGTCACCACCGACCCGGCCGCGGGGACGGTGGTGGTCACCCTCGGCCGCGGCGGCATCGGCCGGCTGACGCTGCGCCCGACGCTCGACGCGGGCCGGGTCTCCTTCCCGGTCGCCGAACTCACCCTGCTCGGCCGGTCCGTCCCGCCCGAACGCCTCGGAGCGGCCGCGCACGGCCTCGGCCCGGCGGCCGGCCCGCAGCGCCCGTACCCGCTCGCCCTCCGGGCCACCACGGCCACGGTCCTCCCGGACGGCGTCCGGATCACCCTCGACGGCGGCCCGGCCGACCTCCCGGCACCCTGACGCCGGCCCCCGGGCCCGCCCGGGCGGCTGACTGTCCGTCGGTGCAGCAGCGTCCCACGCCGGGGTCCTCGCACCCGGCGGACCGCGTTGTCGTCGGCGGCCGGTAGAGTCCAGCAGCTCGCAGGCCCCGCAGACCAGTTCGAGGAAACCGCCATGTCCGTTCCACCACCGCCCCGGCCCCCGTACGGATCCCCGGCGGCCGCCCCGCCCGTGCAACCGTGGGGACCGCCCGCCGGGCCGGTCGGGTACGGGCCGTCCTGCCGGGTCTGCGGGGCCGTGCCGGCGACGGAGGCGATGATCCGGGGCCACCAGGGATTCCTCGTCGTCATGCGGTTCCTGAGTCTCCACGGTCCCTTCTGCCGTACCTGCGGCATCGCCGCCCACCGCGACATGACCGCGAAGAGCCTGTGGCAGGGCTGGTGGGGCATCGGGTCCATGCTGGTCAACCCGCTCACCCTGCTGGTCAACCTGCCGCAGCGAGCGAAGATCGACAGGCTGCCGGAGCCGGTCCCGGGCGCCCCGGGCAGGCCGCTGGACCCGGGGAAGCCGCTGTACCGGCGAGCCGCGATCGCCGGCCTGGTGGTCCCGGCGCTGCTCCTCCCCGTGATCGTGGCCGGGATCGTCTGGGTCGTCCAGCGGGACCCGGAATTCGGGTCGGCCGGGGACTGCCTGAACAACGGCGGGAGCGACCGCTTCCCCAGGATGACCGTGGTGCCGTGCTCCGGCAGTGACGCCGAGTACCGGCTGATCGCGAAGTTCGACGACAGCGACGACATGGCCAGGTGCGATCCGTACACCGATTCCACCGCCGCCTTCGTGGAGGTGCGCGGCTCCACCAGGTACGTGCTCTGCCTGAAGGCGCTCAGCGGCTGACCCGCCGCCCGGGCCGGGGGCGCCGGGGCCTGCTCTGGCACCCTGATCGCATGGACCACCTCGTCGGCACCCAGTCACCTCCTCGTCGTCCGGCCGGTCCGGCCGATGCGGTCGCGGCGCTGGAGCGTGCGCTGCCGGGCCTGGCCGGGCTGCGGCTGCCTGCCCCGCGCGGCATCGACTGGTCCGGGTTGGAGGCCGAGTTGGGGGTCGGGCTGCCCGCCGACTACCGACTCCTCTGCGAGCTCTACCCGTCCCTCGTCATCGGCGACTTCCTGGCCGTCGGCGGTCCGGCGCCCGGGGAGGAGGCCGGGTGGGTGGAGACGACGCGCGAGGAACTGGAGACCGTCGCCGAGTGGTGTGCGGAGGCCGACCTGACGGTCCCGCTGCGGGCGTTCCCCGCTCCGGGCGGTCTGCTCCCCTGGGGCGCGTCCTCGCAGGGGGACTTCTTCCACTGGAGCACCGGCCCCGCCGACCCGGGGGAGTGGACGGTCACGGTCGCCTCGCGGAGTTCCGTCTGGTGGCACTACACCGGCGGGGCGGTGCAGTTCCTCGCCGACCTGGTCGGCGGGGTGCTGGAACCCTGGGGGCTGCCCCGGGTCCGGGCCGAGGTGGCCGTCTGGTGAGGAGTCAGGCAGGTCGGGTGGACGGTGTGCTCGGGCGGGAACGTCCGTGGGAGCGAGGAGGGGTACCGGAGATGTTCACCGGGGGAACCGCGCGGCTGCGGCTGCACAACAGGGGTGCCGCGCCGTTGGAGCTGACGGTGGAGCCGTGGGCGGACGCGTACCGGATCCTGCCGGGTCGCAGCTGTGTCGTCGTCACGCACGTGCCGGCGGAGGACGGTTCCCGGTCGGGGACGTCGGCGGGGGCGTCGTTCGAGGTGGACCACCGCCCGGACGCGGTCACGGTGTGGCCGTACGGCGACTGCTTCCACCTGATCGACGAGGCGGGCCACGAGATCGATTGCGCCGACCGGGACTGCCCGGCCCGGGGCCCGGTGGTGGGGGAGGGCCGCGCCCGGAAGGACGGACCGGCGGTGTTCGGGACGACGTCGCAGGAGTAGCCGACCGCCTCGCCCCGGGCCGGGCGGCTGCGCTCGGCGCGTCAGAGCGGCAGCCCGTGGCCGCGGAGCAGGACGAACCGCACCGGGGTGCCCGGCCGGGCCTGCGCGGCGGCGGCCAGGTCGGGTGCGGGCACCACGCCGACCACGGGGTAGCCGCCGGTGGTGGGGTGGTCGGCGAGGAAGACCACCGGCTGCCCGTCGGGCGGCACCTGGACGGCGCCCAGCACCATGCCCGCGCTGGGGAGTTCGCCCGGCCGGGCGCGCCGCAGTCCCGGGCCCTCGGTGCGCAGGGCCACCCGGTTGCTGGCGGCGGCGACCCGGTAGGTGTCCCGGGCGAGGCCGTGGACGGTGGTGAACCAGTCGGTGTGCGGCCCGAGCCGCAGCCGCAGGACCAGCTCCGCCGGGGGAGCGGCGGCCGGGACCAGGTCGGCGCGCGGCCCGGCCGCGGGGGGCCCGACCGGGAGGCGGTCGCCGCCGGCCAGGCGCGCGGGGCCGAGCCCGGACAGCAGGTCGGTGGAGCGGCTGCCGAGAACGGCCGGTACGGCCAGCCCGCCGGCGACCGCCAGGTAGCTGCGGACGCCGTGGGTGGCGGGTCCGACCTCCAGCACGGCCCCGGCCGGGACCCGGACCGCCGTACCCCAGGCGGCCGGTCTGCCGTCGACGGTGACCGGTGCGGGCGCGCCGGTGACCGCCACCAGGACGGCGCCGAGCGCCCGCAGGGCGACCCCGCCGACGGTGGTCTCCAGGGCCGCCGCGCCGTCCGGGTTGCCGACCAGCCGGTTGGCGGCGCGCAGGGCGGGTTCGTCCAGCGCGCCGGCGCGCGGCACGCCCAGGTGCGCGACCCCGCGCCGGCCCAGGTCCTGCACGGTGGTGAGCGGTCCCGGCCGGACCACCTCCAGTCCGGCCGCCCCGTGCTCGGCCGCCCCGTGCTCGGCCGCCCCCGGCCCCGTCGCGGGCCACTCCGTCTCGGTCATGGCCCGCCGCCGGATCGGTCGCGGCCCGTCACCGGCCGGAAGCGGACCCGGACACCGGGGGCGAGCAGCGCCGCCGGTTCCCGGCCGAGGTCCCAGAGCACGGCGGTGGTCCGCCCGAGCAGCTGCCAGCCGCCGGGGGAGGAGCGCGGGTAGACGCCGGTGTACGGGCCGGCCAGCGCGACGGATCCGGCCGGCACCGAGCTGCGGGGGGTGTCGCGACGCGGAACCTCGTACCGGGCGGGCAGGCCGGTCAGGTAGCCGAAGCCCGGGGCGAAGCCGCAGAACGCGACCCGGTACTCGGCCTCGCTGTGGATCCGGACGGCGGCCTCGGCGGACACCCCCCACAACGCGGCGACCTCGGCCAGGTCGGCGCCGTCGTAGCGGGTCGGGATCTCCACCAGCGGGCCTTCGGCGGGCGGGTGTTCGGGCAGTGGCCGGTCGGTCAGGGCGGCGGCCAGCGCGCGGCGGTCCGCCACCCCGTCGAGCAGGACGGTGCGGGCGGCCGGGACGATCTCGGTGACGGCCGGCAGCTCGTCCCGGCGGGAGGTCAGCAGCGCGTACAGCGCGGCGACCTGCTCGGCGGAGTCGACCTCGACCAGCAGCGCGTCCTCGCCGACCGGCGTGACCCGCGGGCCGGGGCCGTCCGTGCCGGGGCGCGGCGGGCCGGCGTCCGCTCCGAGCGGCCCGGTGGCCATCAGGTGAAGGCCTCCACCCGCACGCCGGCCGAGGCCAGCGCCCCGCGGACCCGCCAGGCGAGCTGGGCCGCGCCCGGGGTGTCGCCGTGCACGCACAGCGAGCGGGCCTCGACGTCGACCAGCTCGCCGCCGATCGCGGTCACCTCGCCGTCCCGGGCGATGCTCACCGCGCGGGCGATCACCGCCTCCGGGTCGTGCACCACGGCGTCCGGGTCGCGCCGCGGGACGAGGGTCCCGGCCCAGGTGTACGCGCGGTCGGCGAAAGCTTCCGCCACCACCGGCAGGCCGACCCCCTCCGCCACCGCGAGCAGCCGCGACCCGGGCAGGCCGAGCACCGGCAGCGGCCCGTCGCAGACGGCCCCGGCCCGCAGCACGCCGGAGACCACGGCCTCGGCCTGTTCGTTGTCCTGCACCACGCGGTTGTAGAGCGCGCCGTGCGGTTTGACGTACGAGACCCGGGAGCCGGCCGCACGGGCGAAGACCTGGAGCGCGCCGATCTGGTAGGCGATCTCGTCGGCGAGCTCCTCGGGTGGGACGTCCATCGCGCGCCGTCCGAAGCCGGCCAGGTCGCGGTAGGAGACCTGGGCGCCGATCCGCACACCGCGTTCGGCGGCCAGTGCGCACACCCGGCGCATGGTCGAGGGATCTCCGGCGTGGAAGCCGCAGGCCACGTTGGCGCTGGTCACGACGGACAGCAGTGCCTCGTCGTCCGTCAGTGTCCACCGCCCGAACCCCTCACCGAGGTCCGCGTTGAGATCGATCACCGTCTCGGTCACGCCTGCCCGCCTCCCAGCAGCTTCCTGCGCCGATCGTAGAGCCTGCGCGGTGGTGCGGTGACGCAGGTGGTCGACGGCGGGCGCGCGCCCCCCGGAAGGAGCGTGCGCCCTGCTGGCGGGGCGTCAGGCGGTGAGGTCCATCGGGCGGGTTCGGACCGCCTGGGCCCACTCCAGCCGGCGGATGCCGCGGAGCACGATCAGCAGCGGTACCACCCCGACGACCCCGAACGACATGTCGATGAATCGCCAGTACAGCGGGATGCCGCGGAGCGGGCCGCAGATCAGCGCGAGCGGGATGACCCCGGCGCAGGCGATCACGGCCCACCTGATCACCCAGACGTTGCGCACGGGGTCCCTGAGCGGCCCCCAGAAGGCCACCGCGATCACCAGGTGGGCGAAGGCCAGCCAGTCGGTGCCGTAGGCGAGGAAGGGGTACCGGGCGTTGGTCTCGGCCAGCGCGTCGTGGACGTGCGCGGCCCGGTCGGCCAGGGCCGGGAACCACTCGGCGACCGGGCCGCCGCCGAGCAGGTCGGCCAGCCAGCGGGTCTCGGCCTCCAGCGGGAAGGCCGTCAGGCCGCTCAGCACCAGGCAGACGATGAAGATCCACAGCCACCGGCGGACGCTCCGGCGGACCTGCTCCGGGTTGTCGGTCATCTTCCGTACCCCCATGTCGGCACAGCGGGCCGGGACCGTCCCCGACCTGCCCGGGGATGACTCTAGACACAAAATTGAACACGTTCAACACTGCTCGGGCGGGGGCCCGGCCGGGACGGCGACGGGGGGCTGACCGCCACGGCGACGGGGGCTGACCGCCACGGCAACCGGGGCGGGCCGGGACGGGCAACCGGGGCGGGCCGGGACGGCGGCGGGGTCAACCGGTACAACCGGGCTCGTTTCGGATGTTGTCGGTGCGAACCTCTACTGTTGTCCCCCGTGACCGCCATCGCAGACCAGCCCGCCGACCAGCAGCTCCGGCCGGCCGCCGCAGCCGCCCGGCCCGCCCCCGGGCCCGCCGCCGACGAGGGGCTCGCCCGCCGGCTCAAGGCCCTGGCCTGCACCGCGCCGCTGCACGACCTGGACAGTCGCAAGGTCAACCTGGCCGGCGAGTACGGCTCGTACACGATGGCCGAGGTCGGCCTGGCCGCGATCGACCTCGTCACGCTCAACATGGACTTCGACACCGGCGCCGACCGGGACATAGTGCTCGGCCGCCTGCTGCCCCGGATCGCCGCCCAGAACCCGGGCCGCGCCGCCACCGAGCACGAGCGGGTCGCCCGCTGGGTGCTGGAGTCGCTGATCAACGTCGGCAGCGTCGACCGCGGCTTCCGCGCCGTCTACGGCACCTTCGGCCCGGACGGCGGCTACGTCCGCCGCGACTACGACTTCAAGCTGATCGAGGAGGTCCCGGGCCCCGACGGCGGCGTCTACCTGCGCACCACCGACGAGGCCGTCAACGTCCTGGTCGGCGCGCTCGACACCGACGTCACCTCCGCGCAGATCGCCGCCGAGGTCAAGCTGGAGGTGCTGATCCGGCGCGGCCGCCTCGCCGACGCCCAGCTCGCCGCCGAGCAGGCCCGCTACCGCACCGTCCAGTACGCCGAGACGCTGCGCCGTGCCCTGGAGGCCACCCGGCGCAACGTCCGCGCGGTCGACTGGATGGAGACCGTCCCCGACCTGATCGACGAGGCGCTCGACCACATCGCCGACCGCTACCGGCACGAGAACGCGATCCTCACCAACATCCGCAAGGCCCGCGACGAGGCCGAGGAGCCCGAGCACAAGCGCCGCGCCGCCGAGCTGGTCGACATCGTCAAGGACTGCATCCGCCGCCACACCCAGCTGCAGACCCGCCTCCTGGAGGCCGGCCCGCTGTTCCGCGCCGAGCAGGACCGCCAGGCCTTCGCGGCCCCCGCCGCCCGCAGCGGCATCGACCTGTACGGGCACCTGCTGGCCCCGCTGCTCCAGCTGCCCGTCGACCGGGCGATCCGCCCCACCGACGCCTTCTTCGCCCGCGGCGCGGGCCTGCGCACGCCGGTCTCGGTGCGCGTCTGCGACCTGGTCGACCTGCTCCTCACCCCGCCCGTCGAACGCGAGCACCTGGGCGCCGAGCTGCCCGAGCCCGACCTGGTCGCCACCCCGGACGACAGCCGCTTCTCCGAGGCCCAGCTGGAGTCCGCCCTCGACCTGCTCGACCTGCCCGCCGACGCCCCCCGCCGGCTCTCCGGCCTGCTCGCCGACGCCCGCCGCCGCGACCCGGACCTCCCGTACCTGGTCGCCCTGCTCGCCGTCCACGCCGCCAGCCCCCCGGTCGGCACCGCCTACCGCCAGGGCGAGGAGCGCCTCCTGTTCGCCGTCGACGACGGCACCCGCCTCGACGACCCGGAGTTCGGCGGCGCCGACCTCATCGTCGGCAGCGCCCTCCTCGACGCGGCCGGCATGGCCGCCGACCGCAAGGAGGCCAGCTGATGCCCACTCGCCCCAGCGGCGCCGGAGGCACCCCCGGCGCCCCCGGCCTGCGCCCCGCTCGTCGTGAGCACCCTTCGTCCCGCACCAAGGAGCCCCGCCCGTGATGACCCCGCACGACGTGGCCCGGCCCTCCGAGTCCGAGCCCGCCGCCCCGGTCGCCCTGACCCCCGCCGACGTCGCGGACGCCGCCCGGCTGGTCTCCTTCGGGCTGCAGGCCAAGCTGCTGCCCGGCCGGGACGCCGAGTACGCCGAGCTGGTCCGCCGGCACCGGGAGGACCCGGGCTTCGCCCGCCTCGCGGACGCCGTCGCCACCGGCATGGGCCTGGTGGTGCTGGAGGTGTCACCGCGGGCCGGCATGGCCGTGGCCGCGGCCGAGGACTCGGTGTTCGCGGTCCGGATGGGCGACTACTCGCGCCGCGCCGCCTCCGAGTCCACCGACCGGTTCCTGCACGGCCTGGCCCACCTGGCCGTCGCCGCCCTGGCCTTCCCCCGCCCCGAGGACCTCGCCGACGAGGGCTACCTGGGCCGGGTCACCGTCAACGGCGTGGACGCCTTCGTCCGGCAGGCCTGCCGCCGGCTGGAGGAGCGCGCCGAGGCCGAGGGCACCAACTCCGACCCGGCCAGCGACGCCCCCGGTCTGGAGGCCGCCTGGCGGGTGTGGGCCCGCCGCTCCGCCACCGGTGCCACCAAGGACGCCCGCCGGCTGTCCGGCTCCACCATCGGCATCGTCTCCAAGGCGGTGCTCTTCCTGGTCGACTCCGGCTTCCTGCAGAAGACCTCGGACGACGCCGGCGGGACCTACCGCACGACCGCCCGTTACCAGCTCCAGGTCCGCGACCTGGCCGGCAGCGCCGCGATGGCCGAGCTGACCGACCTCGGCGTGGTCCCGGTCACCGACGGCAGCCCGACCCTGCTGCCGCCCGACCACTCCGACGACCTGGTCGCCGACGCCGGTCTCCCGTTCCACGCCCTCTGAGACCGGCCCGCCGCCCGACCGCCCGCCGCCCGAGCCCCGCCCCCCGACGTCCACCCGTCCCGCCCCCTGGAGAACCGCCCCCCATGTACGAGCTCAACCGGGTCCGCCTGTACTCGATCGGACCGGCCGGCGCGCGCTACGCCGACACGGTGCTCGACCTGCGCGGCGTCGGCGAGCCGGTGGCCGAGCCCCGGCCGCAGCAGATCGGCCTGTTCGGCGAGGAGCCCGAGGGCCCGCAGCGCCGCCCGGCGCCCGCCGGCGTGCTCTTCCTGGAGAACGGAGGCGGCAAGTCCGTCCTGCTCAAGCTGATCTTCTCGGTCATGCTGCCCGGCCACCGCAACACCCTGGGCGGCGCCAGCTCCGGCGTGCTGCGCAAGTTCCTGCTGGCGGACGACTGCGGCCACGTCGCCCTGGAGTGGCAGCACACCGTCACCGGCGAGCTGATCGTGGTCGGCAAGGTCAGCGAGTGGCGGGGCCGCCAGGTATCGTCCGACCCGCGCAAGTTCGCCGAGACCTGGTACTCGTTCCGGCCCGGGCCCGGCCTCACCCTGGACTCCCTCCCGGTCGCCGAGCGCCCCGGCCTCGGCCCGGACGGCAGGGCCCGCGGCCGCCGCCGCACCATGAAGGGTTTCCGCGACTCGCTCACCGAGGCGGGCAAGGCCCACGCGCACCTCGACCTGGTCTTCGAGGACATCCACGACCGCTGGAACGAGCACTTGGGCGAGCTCGGCCTCGACCCCGAACTCTTCCGCTACCAGCGCGAGATGAACGCGGACGAGGGCGAGGCGGCCGGCCTGTTCGCGGTCAAGCACGACTCCGACTTCACCGACCTGCTGCTGCGCGCCGTCACCGACACCCGTGACACGGACGGTCTCGCCGACCTCGTCCACGGCTTCGCCGCCAAGCTCGGCCGCCGCTCCGAGCTCACCGCCGAGCGGGACTTCACCGCCGGCTCGGTCGACCTGCTCCAGCGGATCGTCGAGGCCACCGCCGCCCGCGAGGGCGTCCGCGAGACGCACCGCACCGCGGAGCGCCGCGCCCGCCGGCTCGCCCAGGCCCTCACCGCCCGGGCCGGCGTCGAACGCTCCCGGGTGCACGACCTGGCCATCGAGGTCTCGGCCGCCGCGAGCGCCGTCACCGCCGCCGAGGCGGACCGCACCCGGCACTCCCTGATCGCCGCCGAACTCACCCACCGGCACGCCACCCTGGGCCTCGCCGCCGCCACCACCGAGGCCGCCGGCCTGCGCCGCGAGCTGACCGAGGCCCGTACCCTGCACGCGGCCTGGCAGGCCGCCGAGGCCGTCCTGCGCCACCGCGCCGCCGCCGACCGCGCGGCCCGGGTGTCGGTCGCGATCCGGGAGGCCGAGCTCGACGCCGCGCCCGCGCTGGCCGCCCGCGCCCAGGCGGCCGGTGCGCTGGCCCGCGCCCTGGAGAGCGCCGCACTCGCCGCCGAGACCCGGGCGGACCAGGAGGAGCTGCGGGCCGGCGAGATCCAGCGGGACGGCTCCGCCGCCCAGGCCGAGGCCACCGCGGCGGCCACCGCCGCCCAGAAGGCCCGCAGCGAGGCCGAGCACCTGCGCCAGCGTCTCGCCGAGGTCGAGCAGGAGACCCAGGCCGCCGTCGAGGCCGGCTGGATCGACCCCGGCACCCAGGAGCCCGACCCGGCCCGCGCGGCCCTGCACGCCTCGGACGCCGAGAAGGCGGCCACCGCCGCGCTCGCCCAGGCCCGGACGGCCGCCGAGCAGTCCGCGGCGCGCGTCCGGGAGTCCGCCGCCGCGGAGGCCCGCGCGGAGCTGGCCGCCGCCCGCGCCACCGACGCCCGCACCGCCGCCCAGCGCGCGGTCGCCGCCGAGCGCCGCACCGCCGCCCAGCTCGCCGCCGAGCCCCGGCTCGCCGAGCTGCTCTCGCTGACCCCGTACCAGGAGGGCGGCGACGAGCAGGAGGGCTACCTGACGCCGCGGCTCCTGGACGCCAACGCCGAGGACCTCCGCGACCGGCTCGACCAGTCCGTCGCCACCGCCGAGCGCACCCTGTTCGACCTGCGCACGGCTGCCGCCGACGACTCCCGGATCCTCGCCGCCCTCGGCGACGGCGGCCTGCTGCCGCCCGGTCCGGACGTGCTGGCCACCGTCGAGTACCTCGGCGAACACGGCATCCCCGCGCTGCCCGGCTGGCGCTACCTCGCCCAGTCCGTCGACCCGGCCGACCACGAGGCGATCCTGGCCGCCCGGCCGGAGCTGGTCGACGGCGTCGTGGTCACCGACCCGTCCTCGCTGGACCGCGCCCGGGACGCCCTCCGGGCCGCCGCCCTGCTGCCCCGTTCGACCGTCGCCGTCGGCACCGCCGCCGCCCTGATCGCCCCGATCGAGGCCGAGCCCGCCTTCTTCCTGGTGCCGCCCAACCCGGCCATGCACGACGAGCGCGCCGCCGACGACGAGCGCCGCGAGCTGCGCACCCGGGCCACCGCCCGCGAGGAGCACATCCGCGAGCTCGCCGCCCGCCTCGGCGGCGACCGGGCGCTGGCCGCCCGGCTGGCGTCCTGGCACACCCAGTGCCCGCCCGGCACCCTCGCCGAGCTCGCCGAGGCCGCCCACGCCGCCGTCGAGCAGGCCGAGACGGCCGCCGGCGTGCTCGCCACCCTTCGCGCCGAGCACGCCGAGGCCGAGACCGACCACGCACTGGCCGCCGCCCGGTACGAGGAGCACCGCGAGGCCGCCCAGCAGGCCCGCCGCTCCGCCGACGCGCTGGCCGGTCTGGCCTTCCGCCTGCGCGAGCGCGCCAACTGGACCAGGCGGCAGCGCGAACTCGCCGAGGACGCCGCCGAGTGCGAGCGCCGCCAGGCCGTCTGCACCGAACGCGCCCGCACCTGCGACGAGGACCGCCGCGCCGCCCAGCGCGCCGCCGACGACGCCCGCCGCACCGTCCGCACCCTGCGCGCCGAGCGCGCCGAGCTGGCCGGCCTCGCCGAGGACGCCCCGGAGCCGACCGGCGGCACCGCCTCGCTGCCCGCGCTGCGCGAGGCCTACCGGGCCGCCTCGCAGGTCTACGAGAAGGTCGGCGTCGGCGCCGACCTGCGGGCCGAGCAGGCCCGCGCCGAGGGCGACGAAGCCGCCGCCGCCGCCGAACTCGACCGGCTGACCAACAAGGTCCGCACCCGCGCCGAGGAGCTGCTCGCCAGCCCCGACGGCGCCGACGGACCGGCCCGCCAGGCCGCGGCCACCCGCGCCGAGGAGCTGGTCGCCACCATCGAGGCCCGCGCCGCCACCGCCAGCGAGCAGCTCGGCCGGCTGCGCGGCGAGGCCGAGCGCTCCGCCCCGGTGAACGGGGAGGCGCACACCGAGCTGCCCGAGGACCTCGTCCCCACCGACCCCGAGCACGCCCAGAGCCTGCTGCGCACCGCCACCAGCCGGCTCGCCGAGCGCCGGGAGCGGGTCGACGCGGCCCGCACCGAGCACGCCGACCTCCAGCGCACCCTGGAGAGCGCGCAGTCCGCCACCACCGACTTCGAGGAGCTGTCCGGCCAGCTCAGGGACGGCCTGCGGGAGCACACCGAGGAGTCCGAGCAGCCGGTCGACTCCTACCTCGACGGCCTGGCCGACGCCCGCGCCACCGCCACCGACACCCGGCGGTCCCTGCGGACCGCCGCCACCGAGCTCACCGGGGCGGAGCTCGCCGTCCGGGACGCCTGCGACGCGCTGGTCCGGCACGCCAACGCGGCCCGCTACGAGGCCGTCCGCACGCCCGCCCGGCACCAGATCCGCGAGCTGCCCGCCGCCGCCCTGCCGGACCACGCCGCCGCCTGGGCCGACGCGTTCGCGCCCCGGCTGCGGGTGCTGACCGACGAGCTGACCCAGCTGGAGCGCAACCGCAGCAGCATCGTGGACCGCCTGCGCGGCCTGGTGGAGTCCTCGCTGACCACCCTGCGCGCCGCCCAGCGGCTCTCCCGCCTCCCCGAGGGCCTGGGGGAGTGGTCCGGCCAGGAGTTCCTGCGGATCCGCTTCGAGGACCCGGACCAGACCCTGCTGGTCGAGCGGCTCGGCGAGGTGATCGACGAGGCCACCCGGGCCGCCGTGAAGAAGAACTCCGACCTGCGCCGCGACGGCATGTCGCTGCTGCTGCGCGGGGTCGCCGCCGCGATCGGCCCCAAGGGCGTCGGCGTGGAGATCCTCAAGCCCGACGCGGTGCTGCGCGCCGAGCGGGTCAGCGTCGGCCAGATGTCCGACGTGTTCTCCGGCGGCCAACTGCTGACCGCGGCCATCGCGCTGTACTGCACGATGGCGGCGCTGCGCGCCAACGACCGCGGGCAGTCCCAGCTGCGGCACGCCGGCACGCTCTTCCTCGACAATCCGATCGGCCGGGCCAACGCCACCTACCTGCTGGAGCTCCAGCGGGCGGTGGCCGACGCGCTCGGCGTCCAGCTGATCTACACCACCGGCCTGTTCGACACCACCGCGCTGGCCGAGTTCCCGCTGGTCATCCGGCTGCGCAACGACGCCGACCTGCGGGCCGGGCTGAAGTACATCTCGGTGGAGGAGCACCTGCGCCCCGGTCTGCCGGCCGCCCAGGACCCGGACGGCCCGGCGATCCACGGCGAGATCACCGCGACCCGGATGTTCAAGCGCCCGGCGGAGCCGGTGCCCGTTCCGGTGGCCGCGCCGGGGGCCGGGCCGGTGGAGGAGCGACGCGAGGTGGAGGAGTGAGCGGCGCCGGGGTGCGGGCCGGCGGCCCCAGCAGCAGGGCCTGAGCCCGGTCCGGCGTCCCCGGCCGGTCCGCGAGGTCGGCGCAGACCAGCAGGACCTCCGCGGCCTCGCCGACCGCCAACAGCCGTCCGGCGAGGGCCAGTGCGTCCTTGAGGCGGTCGCCGAGCGGGGTGATCGAGAGCATCGGTCCGGCCAGCCCCCAGCGGGCCGTGACCAGGCCGAGCGCGGCCGTCGGCGCGGACTGGAACAGCAGGGGTTTGGCGACCTGGGCGCCCGCGCCGACGGCCTCGGCCACTCGTGCGGCGGTCGCCCGGTCCGCGCCGAGCGAGGAGAGCAGCACCGCCGTCCGCCGTCCGCGCCCGGCCGGCGCCGGCGGTTCGCCGTAGTGCAGCCGCAGGCACGCCTCGGCGGTGGCCGCGATCAGCGGCGGGAAGCGGGAGTGCAGGAAGCGGCCCTGGTCGGGTCGGGCGTCCGGGTCGTCCGGTGGGGGCCAGTGCGCCTCGGCCAGCACGACGGGACTCCCCGCGCGATCGCTCACACGACCTCCAGCAGCAGGGCGGTGCAGGTTCCGCCGAATCCGGCGCTGAGGCTGAGCGCGTACCGCGCCGCGACGGGTCTCGGGCGGTCGAGCACCAGGTCGAGCCGGCAACTCGGGTCGGGGCCGAGGTACCCGGCGTTGACCGGCAGCAGGCCGTGCCGCAGGGCCAGCGCGCAGACCGCCAGCTCGACCATGCCGGCGGCGGTGAGGCAGTGGCCGTGCAGCGGTTTGGTCGAACTGACCGGCACCCGGCCGGTGTACGGGCCGAACGCCCGGCGCAGCCCGGCCGCCTCGGCGGAGTCGAAGGCGGGGGTGGAGGTGGCGTGGGCGTTGACGTACCCGACGTCCTGCGCGCCGACGCCCGCCCGGCGCAGCGCCGCCGCGACGGCCCGGGCGGTGCCGCGGCCCTCGGGGTGCGGCCGGGCGACGTGGTGGGCGTCGCCCGCCTGTCCCCAGCCGGCCAGCCGGACCAGGGGTTCGGCGCCCCGGCGGCGGGCTTCGGCGGGCGTCTCGATCACCAGGGCTCCGGCGCCGTCGCCGAGCACCGGTCCCTGCCGGCCGGCGCTGAACGGCCGGGAGATCCCGTCCGGGGCCAGTACGCCCGCGCTGTCGAAGCTGGCGAAGCCGTCGGCGTCGACGAGTTGGCCGGCCGCGACCACGACCCGGGGGTACTCGTCGAGCAGCAGTGACGCGGCGGCGTCGGCGACCGCGGAGCCCGCGGCGGCGCAGGCGTTGGTGTGGATCCGCTCCAGGCGGCGCAGGCCGCAGGTTCCGGCGAGGGCCGCGGTGGCCGGGTCGACCGGACCGGTGAGGTGCCGGGCCAGGAGCAGCGGGGTCGCCGCCCGCTCGTCCGCCGTCAGCCCGGCCTGGGTGCAGGCGCCGTCGATCAGGGTGGCGAGTTCCCCGGTGAGGTCGGGGTGTCCGGGCAGGGTGGCGGCGTACCGGGCCCGGCGGCCGGTGAGGTCGAACCTGGTGACCGGCGACAGTGCCGGTATGCCGCCGAGCACTCCGTCCCAGAGCGGGCCGGTGCCCCGTCCGTACGCGGTGAGGGTGGCCAGTCCGGTGATCACGGCCATCGGACCACCTCGCTCCGGCGGGCGGCGGGCCGTGGGTGAAGGCCGATCTCTAAGAGGCGCATCGAGCACGCACGTTATCACCGGTCGCGGTCAACTCCGCGCAGGGAAACGCCGGTTGCGGCCCGGTGATCGAGGGGGCGGCCGGGCCCGCGGCCCCCGACCCGCACGTCGGGGGCGGCCGGCGGCCCGGGACGTCAGGAGACGCGCTTGAGCTGCCAGGCGTTCTTGCTGTTGCTCGGGACGGAGGAGGACTGGCAGCCGCTGTCGTAGTACTCGTTCAGCTGGACCCAGCCGGACGGCGGGAGGCTGGAGTTGCAGGCGTTGACGACGGTGCCGACCGGGTAGCCGGTGAGCTGCTTGAGCTGCCAGGAGTTCTTGTTGAAGCTCGGGTTCGCGCTGTAGTTGCAGGCGCTGCTGTAGGAGATGGCGACCTGCACCCAGCCGGCCGGCGGCAGGCTGGAGGAACAGGCGTTGACCGTCGTCCCGGCCGGGTAGCCGGTGAGCTGCTGGACGCGCTTCATGTTGGGGCTGAACGTCGAACCGCAGCTGAAGCTGTTCCACCACTGCACGTCGACCCAGCCGGTCGGCGTCCAGGAGGTCTGGCAGAGGTCGGTGGTGTCGCCGGGGGCGGCCTGCGCGGCCGGGGACAGCGGGACGGCGAGTGCGGTGGCCGTGCCGAGGACGACGGCGGCGGTGCGCAGGCGGGTGCGGAGAGGGCTCACGGGTGGCGGCTCCTTGTCGGCGTGGGTGGTCGGGCCGGGGGAGTCCCCGTCCTGACTCCTTCCTAGCGTGACGGGGACACGACCAACAGCAGCTTTCCGGCCCACCGCCGTCCCTCGTTCGAGACGTCATGGCCGCAGGTGGGAGGCGGTCGGGAGGTGGGCCGGCCGTCCGGCCGACACCCGCCCCGCCCACCAAGTCCCCTCCCTGGAGGGGGAGTCCGTGCGGCGGTCGGTGGGCACCGGACCGGGCGTCAACTGGCGACAAGTCACCCTTCCGTCGCGACAGCTGGTGTGTATTCCGCCTCCGGATCGCCCCAGGGCTCCGCCTCCGGATCGCGGACCGGCCGCCCCCGCGGTCCGACCTCGCACCAGAGCACCCCGCCGTTGCGCGTGCTGTGCCCGAAGCGGTCGGCCAGTCGGAGCGCCGGCAGGACGACCTCGATCCGCGCCGGGTCCCGCGGCACCGGCGTGGTCAGCAGGTATCCGGATCGCGACCCGACCAGGAACACCCGCGCACCGGCCGCCTCGGCCAGCCTGGCGGCGAGGTCCATCGCCCGCTCACGCACGACGGGCACCGCCGTCCTCGCCGTGGTGCGCGCCGTGGTGCGCGCCGGTCCGGTCCCGTCGTGGGCCGTCCGCCGGACCGCCGGCGCCCGGGCGCCAGTTCGAAGGCCCTGCAAGGGTGTTGCTCATGGTGTGGAAATCCTCTCCCGGGGCGCCCCGGTGGGCCGCCCGTGGCCGATCGTCACATTCCGTGCCTCCAGCGTCGCTCTCGGCAGCTAGCCTTGGCCAGAGGTGACGACCCGACAGCCGCACTGTCGGCACGGAGGTGCTCAGCGATGGCCGGTCCCCGCGATCTCGACCCGTCCGAATCCCCGAAGGCCTTCTACGGCGCGGAGCTCCGCCGGTTGCGCGAGGCCAGGGGGCTCAGCCAGGAGGCCCTGGGCGAGCTGGTCTTCCACTCCGGCGCCTACATCGGCTACCTGGAGGCGGCCGCCCGCAAACCGCAGAAGGACCTCTCCGAACGCCTCGACGCGGTGCTCGGCACGGACGGCTTCTTCCAGCGCCTCTACCCGCTGGTCGCCCGCTCGCGGCACGCCGCCTACTTCGCCCAGGCCGCCGAGCTGGAGGCCACCGCGGACACCATCTGCGAGTACGCGCCCGCCCTGGTGCCCGGCCTGCTGCAGACCGCCGGCTACGCCCGCGCCGTGATCCGCGCAGCGCTGCCCTTCGCCGCCCCGGCCGAGGTCGACGCGAGCGTCGCGGCCCGGCTGGAGCGGGCCCGGATCCTGGACGGTCCGACAGCACCGCAGTTGTGGGTGATCCTGCACGAGACCGTGCTGCGGACGCCGGTCGGCGGGCCGGACGTGATGGCCGGGCAGCTGCGTCAGGTGGCCGCGCTGGGGCGCGAGGGGAAGGCGTTGGTGCAGGTCCTGCCGTTCTCGGCCGGGGCGTACGCGATGATGTCCGGATCCGTCTTCCTGATGACCTTCGCCGACGCGCCGCCCGCCGCGTACGTGGAGGCCTTGCACTCGGGCCAACTGCTGGACGATCCGGCCGTGGTGGCGCGCTGTCAGAGGTCGTACGATCTGGTCAGGGCTGCCGCGCTGTCGCCGCAGGCATCCCTCGCGGCGATCGAGGCGACGGCGGAGGAGTACGAGGATGCCCAACACGTCTGAGGTCGGCGCCGCCGTCTGGCGCAGGTCGAGCCACAGCGACGGCACCGGCGGGAACTGCGTCGAGGTCGACGACGCCACGCCCGGCCTGGTCCGCGACAGCAAGGACCCGGACGGCCCCCGGCTGGCCTTCCCGCCCGCCGCCTGGCAGGCCTTCGTCACCGCCGCCGCCCGCGGGGAGTTCGGCGAGGTCTGACCGGCCCGTCCGGCCGCGGCGCCACCCGCCGAGCCCGACGCACCCACCGAGGGAGACCACCGATGGCAGCCGACGCCGAGAACGGCGGCCCGCCCGACCGCCGGGTCCTGCACGAAGGCCCGCACCTGCGGCTGGTGGCCGACACGGTCGCCGGCCCGCAAGGTCCCTACGTGTACGAGCACATCGAGGTCCGGGACGCGGTGCGCGTCGTCGCACTGGACCGGGACGGCCTGCTGCTGCTCGTCGAGGACGACTTCCACCTCACCGGGCTCCGGATGCCGCACCTGCCAGGCGGCGGCATCGAGCCCGGCGAGGAACCGCAGGCGGCCGCCCGCCGCGAGCTGGAGGAGGAGACCGGATGGCGGGCCGCGAGCTGGCGCCCGCTCGGCCGGATCCACCCGCTGCCCGCCAGCACCGGTGCCGCCACCCACCTGTTCCTCGCCGCCGGCCTCGAACCCGGCCGGATCGCCCGGGATCCCACCGAGTCGGCGATGACCGTGCACCGGATCGCCCCGGCCGTCGCGATCGCCCGGGTCCGGGCCGGTGAGATCTCGGAGGCCGGCAGCGTCGCCGCGCTGTTCCTCGCCGCCCCCGAGCTCCTCGGCGGCGCTCCCGACCGCAGCGGCTGACCCCGGGTCAGCCGCGCACCGCCGCCGACACGTACGCCACCCGCATCGGATGCCCCGGCTCCGTGGCCGGACCGACCGAACCGCCGTACGCCGCCGGCAGGTTGCCGCCGATCGCGACGTTCAGGATCAGGAACATCCCGCCGTGCACGGCGCGGTCCCAGGCCCCGGGGTCGACCCGGTCCGCCGTCACCCGGTGGAACTCCCGGCCGTCCAGGTACCACCGCAGCTGCTCGGGCGCCGTCGACCGGTCGACCTCCACCGCGTACGTGTGGAACCCGCCGCCCCAGCAGCCGTCGCAGCGCTGCTCGCCCGAGCCGAGGCCGTTCGGCTCCTGGCACGGGCCGCCGCCGACCGTCCCGCAGTGCAGCGTGCCGAACACCGTGCCCCGGCCGTTCACCGACTCCAGCACGTCCACCTCGCCGATCCCCGGCCAGCCGGTGTAGCCGTCCCGCAGCCCGCCGCCCAGCGCCCAGAACGCCGGCCAGTACCCGGCGGCGGCCGGGCCGTTCACCCCGGGCAGCGCGATCGACGCCTCGATCCGCAGCACCCCGCCGGCCGGTGCGGCCAGGTCGGCCCGGCGCGACTCGATCCGCCCGGAGCTCCACCCGCCCCCGGTGAGCGTCGGCCGGATCTCCAACGCGCCCTTCCCGTCCAGCCGGACGTTCTCCGTCGAGTCGGTCACCGTCTCGACCTCCCCCGTCCCCCACTGCGGGGCCGGGCAGCCCGGGTAGCAGGTGCCCAGGTCGTGCTGCCACAGCGCGGCGGACGGCGCACTGCCGGCCGGGCCGTCGAAGTCGTCCCGCAGCAGCTCCCGCCACCCGGCGGCGCCGCCCGCGCCGGGCCCGGGCAGCAGACCGGCCTCGGTCAGCAGCCGCTCCAGCCGGGGCGCCAGCACCACCGCGGCGGTGTTGGTGAGGTGCGCGTCGTCCCGGTACAGGACCACCCGGTCCAGGACGGCCGGGCAGCTGCGGCCCGAGCCGGGGCAGAGCACCGGGTTCACCGACACCGTCCGCACGTCCGGCACCTGCCCGGCGGCGACCGCGTCGGCGAGCGGGTCCGCCCACAGGCCGTTGGCGCGCAGGAACTCGCAGGCCGCCGGGTCGCCGGTGTGGCCGGACAGGCAGGCGGGCACGTCCAGCCCCGGGACCGGGGTGTCCTGGAGGTAGACGACCGGCGCGCCGACCGTCCGCAGCTGCTCCAGGGTCTGCTGCCAGCCGCGCAGCAGCTGCTCCCGGTCCGCGTTGTAGCGGTTCAGCGCGGCGATCACGATCAGCTTCGGCTTCGGTCCGACGCGCAGCCGCTCCAGCGCGGCGGCACGCCACTCGTCGCACTCCCGGTACGTCCGCCCGAGCTGCGGGTTGACCACCGGGACCTGCGGCAGCGGGCAGCCCTGCTTGACCAGCTCCTCCAGCGCCCAGTGCCGCTGCGCCGCGATGCCCAGCAGCGGGGAGAACCACTGGCCCGCGTGCGAGTCGCCGAGCAGCACGATCCGGTCGGTGGCGGCGGCCTCGCCGAACCGGCACTCGGGGCTGGTCACGGCCGTCGGCGGCACCTCGCAGGCGCCGTCCGGCGGGAAGTCCTGCCGGGCCTGCACCGGGTTGGGCACGACCGGTCCGCGGGCCGGCCCGCCCGGTTGCAGCAGGGACGTCCCGTCCGGGTTGCCGGGGGCCAGGCCCGCCAGGTCGACCGGCCCGGCCGGGCCGAGCAGCCGCAGCGTCCCGGTGCCCACCACCAGGGCCAGCACCACCGGTACCACCACCGCCGTCAGCCCGAGCGAGAGCCCGCGCCTGGGCAGTTCGGCCACCACCCGGCTGCGCCGCAGCGGCCGCTCCAGCCAGCGCATCGCCGCGTACGCGGGCAGCGCGGCGGCCGCGGTGAGTGCGGCCTTCGCCGGCCAGCCGAGGGCACCCAGCCGGGCCTCGGCGAGTACCAGCACCGGCCAGTGCCACAGGTAGAGGTTGTAGGAGAGCCGGCCGACCGCGCGGGGCGCCCGGGTGCCGAGCAGCCGTCCGGTGCCGTGGTCGGCGAGGCCGTCCCGTCCGGGTGTCCCCGCCAGGATCACGGCCGCCGAGCCGGCCGTCGGCAGCAGCGCGGCCCAGCCCGGGTACGGGGTGGCGGCGTCGTACCGCAGCACGGACCAGGCGATCGCGGCCAGGCCCGCCCAGCCGAGTGCCTCCCGCAGCACCCGCGGTCCGTGCAGCCGGTGCCAGGGCAGCACGGCCAGCAGGGCGCCCGCCCCGAACTGCCAGGCCCGCGACGGCGTGCCCAGGTAGGCGAGCGAGACCGAGCCGGCCGTCCAGTGCAGGGCCAGCGCGAACGAGGCGGCGGTCAGCCCGGCGGTCAGCAGCAGCAGGACGGGCCGCAGCCCGCGCCCGCGGCGGGCGGTCAGCACCACCACCAGGGCCAGCAGCGGCGCCCAGGCGAGGTAGAACTGCTCCTCGATCGCGAGCGACCAGAAGTGCAGCAGCGGGCTCTGGTCCCGTCCGGCCGCCAGGTAGTCGGTCTGCTGCCCGACGAACCGCCAGTTCGCGACGGACAGCGCGGCGGCCAGCACGTCGTGTTCGAGGTCGGTGCGGCGCAGCGGCACGGTGAGCCAGGCGCCGGCCAGGGCCACCGCGGCCAGGACCAGGGCGGCGGAGGGGAGCAGCCGTCGGGCGCGCCGGGAGAAGAACTCCGCGAGCCCGATCCGGCCGGTGGTGGCGGCCTCCTGCACCAGCAGGCCGGTGATCAGGTAGCCGGAGAGGACGAAGAAGACGTCCACGCCCACGAATCCGCCGGCCAGGCCGGGGACGGCGGCGTGGAAGCCGAGGACGGCGAGCAGGGCGACGGCGCGCAGGCCCTCGATGTCGGGGCGGAAGCGCGGCGGGGCCGGCGCGGGCGCCGGGGTCAGCACGGTGAGCAGGTCGGGCCGCCGGTCGGGAACAGCGCTGGTGGACACGGGTGTGACGACCTTTCAGCCCAGCCAGGGCAGCATCGGGGCCACCCAGCCGGACGCGATCAGGGCGATCAGGGCGAGTGAGCTGGTGACGGCCAGCGCCTCGGGCCAGCGGCGCGGGCGCATCGCGGAGGCCGGCCGGGCCCGGCCGGGCCGGGTGGAGCCGCGCAGCTCCACGGCCAGGTCGCGGACCAGCGGCAGGCCGATCTGGGCCTGCACCAGCAGGTACAGGGCGAGTCCCCAGGTGGGCCACCAGCCGTAGCGGGCGACCGCGAGGGCCAGGCCCACGGCGGTGGCGGCGACGGTGCCGGCCGTCCACAGCATGGTCACCAGCACCACCCGGCGGGCCATCCCGCCGGGCCGGGCCCGCCCGGCGCCGGTGGGCACCCAGGCGGCGCTGCGTCCGCGCAGGGTGTGCAGGATCGCGGCGCCGGCGGCGAACGCCATCAGGGTGTTGGCGCGGATCACCTCGATCCGCCAGCGGGTGCGGCTCACCCGGGGCAGCAGCACGTGCCACAGCCAGAGCAGCGAGATCAGCGGCAGCGCGTACCAGGCCCGGACCTGGCCGGGGTACCAGAAGAGCATCACCAGCGGTGGCAGCGGCGCGGTGACGATGTTGACGAACATGGTCAGGTAGCCGACCACGCCCTCGTAGTAGCACAGCCGCATCCGCCAGGGCAGTCCGAGCCGGGCGAGCTCGGAGCGCCCGAGCAGGTGCAGGTTGCCCATCGCCCAGCGGTACTGCTGGTTGACGAAGGGGGCCAGGCCGGCCGGGGAGGTGCCCTTGGCGACCAGCACCGGGACGTAGACGGTGCGGTAGCCGCGCTCGTGCAGGGCCAGGCCGGTGTACATGTCCTCGCTGTGGTCGAGCCGGGCGAAGCCGCCGGCGGCCTCGATCGCGGCCCTGCGGTAGACGGCGTTGCTGCCGCAGCAGATCGCGGCGTCGCTGGCGTCCCGGGAGGGCTGGATCCAGCGGAAGAACCACTCCTGGGCGGCGCCGGCGGCCCGTTCGATCCAGCCCATCGCCGGGTCGGTGTCGAAGCACTGCGGGCTCTGCACGATGCCGACCCGCGGGTCGGAGAGGTACGGGAGCAGGTGGCGCAGGAAGTCCGGGCGGGGGGCGAAGTCGGCGTCCAGGATGGCGATGAACTCGCCGGCGCCGAGGCCGAGCGCGTGGTTGAGGTTGCCGGCCTTCTTCAGGTGGCCGCGGTCGGGCCGCACCACGTAGCGGTAGCCGTGCCGCCGGGCGAGGTCGGCGACCTCGGGGCGGTCGGCGTCGTCCAGCACCCAGACGGTGAGGTCGCCCCGCCACCGCACGTCCGCGACGGCCCGGTAGGCGTTGGCCAGGACCGGCAGCGGCTCGCCGCAGGTGGGCAGGTAGAGGTCGACGGACGGGACGCG
Organism: Kitasatospora sp. NPDC088346; assembly: GCF_044740765.1. NCBI lineage: Bacteria > Bacillati > Actinomycetota > Actinomycetes > Kitasatosporales > Streptomycetaceae > Kitasatospora > Kitasatospora sp. NPDC088346. Next base: position 21,034 of record NZ_JBIURH010000049.1, on the reverse strand, counting down.
GGCGGGCTGCCAGGCGGAGATCAGCAGCTCGTGCGAGCGCCGGGTGAAGCGGCGCCCGCGCAGCCCGTTCACGCAGGACAGGGTGAGCGCGACCAGGTTGATGCCGAGCACGGCCAGGAACGGCCAGAGCGCGACGGTCCGCAGGGAGAAGGACACCATCGTCAGCGCGGAGCAGACGAACGCGAGCGAGGAGAGGATCGGCACCCAGCGGCGCTGCGGGCCGAAGTACCAGTACAGCTCCCGGTCGCTCGGTGGTGCGGGTAGGTGATCGGCAGTCATGAGGCCCCCACAGCCGGTGAATTGCAGCTTCGGCGGCCACCCTACCGGATTGGTATAGACCATCTGTCGATCATGGGTGAACGTCCGGACAACTCCGGTGGCGGGCGCGTTGCGGGTGCGTGGCGCGGGCACGGCGGGCGCGCGGCGTGGACTCGGTCGGGCCGCCCCGTCGAGGGTGCGGCGGCCGAGTCGGTGCCGGCTGGTTGATGATTTGTCCGCCTTCGTCCATGCTGGACGCCCCGGGCGTACTCCCGGATCAGCGGGTCTTCGTCCACATCGGCACCGGAGGGCGGCCGTGACAGAGGAATTCGGCGAGGAGCTTCGCGAACAGCTGGCGTCCGCCCGGCGGGCCCTGGAGCAGGCGCGCGCCGCCGCGGACGAGGACGGGGTCGAGGCGTACCGCGGCAGGATCACCGGCCTGCTGCGGATCGCGGCCCGGCACGGCATCGACCTCCCGCACACCGCGGACGAGGAACAGGACTGAGCGCCCGGGAGCCGTCGGGCGGAGGTCGGCCCGGCCCGGGGCCTACTCCTGCCCGGCCCCGGCCGGCCGGTCGCCCAGGGCCGCCAGCACGCTCTCCAGCAGGCCCGGGTACCGCCGCGCCAGGTCCGTCCGGCGCAGCGCGTTCATCTTCGAGGTGCCGCGCCGCCACTGCCGGAGCACCCCCGCCTCGCGCAGCACCCGGAAGTGGTGGGTGCTGGTCGACTTGGTCACCGGCAGGTCGAAGGCCAGGCAGTTGAGCTCGGCGCCCGGCGCTGCCAGCTCGGACACGATCAGCAGCCGCACCGGATCGGCCAGCGCGTGCAGCACGCACTCCAGCCGGATCTCCGCCGCCGCCGGCTCCGGCAGGACCGCCGGTGCGGCGGGTCCGGGGGCGGGCGGGGTCGCGGGGGCGGTCGGGGTGTCGGGCGGGGTCGGGGCGGGCGGGGTCGGGGCGGGCGGGGTCGGGGCGTCGGGCGGGGTCGGGGCGTCGGGCGGGGTCGCGGGCACACCTCATGGTACGAGGAACGTCGTAGTTTGACAGACGTCGTACTAAGGCGCGTAGGGTGCGGGAGCCACCGCGACACCGGCCGACCTCCCGGAGGACCTTGCCATGAGTGCCCTGTTCGAGCCGCTCACCCTGCGCTCGCTGACCATTCCCAACCGGGTCTGGATGGCGCCGATGTGCATGTACTCGGCCGCCGCCGACGGCGCCGACCAGGGCGTGGCGACCGACTTCCACCTCGCGCACCTGGGCTCCCGCGCGGCCGGCGGCGCGGGCCTGGTGATGGTCGAGGCCACCGCGGTCCGCCCGGAGGGCCGGATCTCGCCGTACGACCTCGGACTGTGGAACGAGCGCCAGCAGCAGGCGCTCGGCCGGATCGCCGGCCTGGTCGCCCGCCACGGCGCGGTGCCGGCCGTCCAGCTCGGCCACAGCGGCCGCAAGGCGGGCACCCGGCAGCCCTGGCTGGGCGGCGCGCCCGTCCCGCCCCGGGAGGGCGGCTGGCAGCCGGTCGGCCCGTCCGCGCTGCCGTTCGGCGCCAACCCCGTCCCGCACGAGCTGAGCGTCGAGGAGATCGGAGCCGTCGTCCGCTCCTTCGCCGAGGCGGCGCAGCGGGCGCTCGCCGCCGGCTTCCGGGTGGCCGAGGTGCACGGTGCGCACGGCTACCTGATCCACTCCTTCCTCTCGCCGGCCGCCAACCACCGCACCGACGGCTACGGCGGCGGTTTCGCCGGCCGCGCCCGCCTGGCGCTGGAGGTGGCGGCGGCCGTCCGCGCGGTCTGGCCGGAGGACCTGCCGGTCTTCTTCCGGGTCTCCGCCACCGACTGGCTGCCCGGGGAGCCGAGCTGGACGGTGGACGAGACGGTGCTGCTCGCCAAGGAGCTGCAGGGCGTCGGCGTCGACCTGGTGGACGTCTCCAGCGGGGGTCTCGCCCCGCACGCCGACGTCCGGGTCGGCCCCGGCTACCAGGTGCCGTTCGCGGCCCGGGTCCGCGAGCACGGTGGGCTGCCGGTCAGCGCGGTCGGCCTGATCACCGAGCCCGAGCAGGCCGAGCGGATCCTCACCGACGGCCTGGCCGACGCCGTGATGCTCGGCCGCGAGTTGCTCCGCGACCCGTACTGGCCGCAGCGCGCGGCCCGCACCCTCGGCGCCGAGCGGCGCTGGCCCGAGCAGTACGGCTTCGCGGTGGGCGCCCGCGGCTGATCCGCGCCGTCCGTCAGCCGCGCGACGGCGCCCGCCCCTCCACGGCCGGGCGCCGTCGCCGTGGCTCCCGGCTGCCCGCCAGCGGCGAGGCGGAGTTGGGCCCGCGCATCCGCTGGGCGGCGATCTGGCGGGCGATCACGATCTCCAGTAAGCACCAGGCACAGCCGAACACCCCGAGCGCCATCCCCAGCAGGGCCGGCGTCAGCAGCCCGCTGCGCGCGTACGAGGCCAGGCTCGCCACGATCAGCGCGACCAGGGTGAACGCGAAGCAGAGGAAGGCCCGGACGGCGGCGGACCGCACCTCGTCGGGAAGGCGGCGGCGCGCGGCGGACATTCGACAACCCCCATGGTCGCGTGCGCGCCCCGGTCGCCCCCGCGGCGGAGTGGTGGCGCGCCCAGGCCCAGCCTGCCCGTCGCGCCCCGGATCATTCCACCCCTGCGGTCGAGCGCCCGGTTCACTCCAGGGTCGCGTCGAGCTCCTCCAGCGCCCCCAGCACGATCGTGCGCATCGCCCGTTCGGCGGTCTCCGGGTCGCCCGCGCAGATCGCGTCCGCCACCTCGCGGTGCAGCCGCACGGCGTACTCGGCCGGCCGGTGCGGCATCAGGTGGTGCTCGGTGCGGCCGGTGAGCACCGCGCCGACGGTGCTGCCCAGGTGCGCGAACATCTCGTTCCCGCTGGCCCGCAGCACCGCCGAGTGGAAGGCGATGTCGTGCCGCAGGAAGGACTCCAGGTCGGCGGCGCGCGCGGTGACGGTCAGTTCGACGGCCAGGGCGCTCAGCTCCCGGCGCGCGTCGTCGCCGGCCTGACGGGCCGCCAGGGCCGCGGCGGCGGGCTCGACCGCCACCCGCAGGGATCCGAGCGACCGCAGCTGTGCGGCGCGGTCGGCGCCGGCCAGCCGCCAGCGGATCACCAGCGGGTCGAAGACGTCCCAGGCGCTCTTCGGTAGCACGGTGCTGCCCACCCGGCGCCGGGACTCGACCATCCGCATCGACTCCAGGATCCGCACGGCCTCCCGCACCACCGTCCGGGACACCCCGTACCGGTCCTCCAGCTCCTCGGCCCGCAGGACGCTGCCGACCGGGATGTCGCCCGAGGCGATGGCCGGACCGAGGTCCGCGAGCAGTCGGCCCGGCAGGCCCTGGATCTCCATCGGGCCAGCCTATCGGTCAGTAAAAGTATGACGATTGAGTTTCGCCCTCTTGAATAAGTCATACCTTTGGGTCACAGTTACCCCCGGAACAGGCAGAACAGGAGCACCACCCATGGCTCTCACCGTCGAGAACCAGCCACCCGCGGTCGTCGTCATGGGCGTCTCGGGCGTCGGCAAGACCACCGTCGCCGAGTTGCTGGCCGCCCGCCTCCACCTCCCGTACGCGGAGGCCGACGACTTCCACCCCGCCGCCAACATCGCCAAGATGTCGGCCGGCACCCCGCTCGACGACCGGGACCGCGCACCCTGGCTGATCGCCCTCGGCGGCTGGCTCGCCGAGCGCCGGGCCGCCGGGACGGGCGGAGTGGTCACCTGCTCCGCGCTGAAACGCCACTACCGCGACACCCTGCGCGCCCACTGCCCGGACGCGTTCTTCCTGCACCTGGCCGGCAGCCACCGCCTGGTCGAGGACCGCCTCGCCCACCGCAGCGGCCACTTCATGCCGGTCTCCCTGCTCGACTCCCAGTACGCCGCGCTCGAACCGCTCCGGCCGGACGAGCGCGGCGCCGCCCTCGACGTCGGCCCCGCCCCCGAGGACCTCGTCGCGGCGGCCGTCGACCTGCTCCGCCCCGCCCTGGGCTGAGCCGTTCCGCACCCGTACCCACCCTGTCCCTTCCCTGCCCCGCCCCTGTCGCTGTCGCTGTCCCTGTCCTGCCCGGTTCCGCTCCACCCCACCCTGCCGGTACGCCCCGTCAATGGAGACCCGCGTGACCCCCACCTCGCTGCTCGCCGCCGCCCCACCGGCCCTGCCGCACACCACCGACGACACCACCCTGCTGATCGCGGTGCTGGCCAGCATCGCCGCCATCGTGCTGCTGATCACCCGCCTCAAGCTGCACCCCTTCCTCGCCCTGACGCTCGGCTCCGGGCTGCTCGCCGCGGTGGCCGGCGCGCCCTTCGACAAGCTGACCAGCAGCTTCGCCACCGGCTTCGGCGCCACCGTGAGCAGCGTCGGCCTGCTGATCGGGCTCGGTGCGATGCTCGGCAAGCTGCTCGCCGACTCCGGCGGGGCGAACACCATCGCGGACACCGTGCTGGCCCGCTCCGGCCGCCGGGCGCTGCCCTGGGCGATGGCGCTGATCGCCGCGGTGCTCGGGCTGCCGCTGTTCTTCGAGGTCGGCGTCGTCCTGCTGGTGCCGATCGTGCTGCTGGTCGCCCGGCGCGGCAACATCCCGTTGCTGCGGATCGGCATCCCGGCGCTGGCCGGCCTGTCCGTCCTGCACGGTCTGGTGCCCCCGCACCCCGGCCCGCTGGTCGCGGTCGACGCCCTCAAGGCCGACCTCGGCATCACCCTGGCGCTCGGCCTGCTGATCGCGGTGCCGACGCTGGTGATCGCCGGGCCGCTGTTCGCCCGGGTCGCCGAGCGCTGGGTCGGGCCGCTGGAGCTCCCGGCCGAGACCGCGCCGGCCGAGGCCGAACGGCCCGAGCGCACCCCGCGGTTCGGTGCCGTGCTCGCCACCATCCTGCTGCCGGTGGTGCTGATGCTCGGCAAGGCGCTGGTCGACGTGGTGGTCGACGACCCGAAGGCCACCTCGCAGCGGATCTTCGACTTCATCGGCTCACCGCTGATCGCCCTGCTCGCGGCCACCCTGCTCGGCATGCTGACCCTCGGCCGGGCGGCCGGCTTCGACAAGGCGGGGATCTCGCGCACCGTCGAGAAGTCCCTCGCCCCGATCGCCGGCATCGTCTTCATCGTCGGCGCGGGCGGCGGCTTCAAGCAGACCCTGATCGACGTGGGCGTCGGCAACGCGGTCAGCGCCTGGTCGAGCAAGTGGCACATCTCCGCCCTGCTGCTCGGCTGGCTGATCGCCGTCCTGATCCGGTTGGCGACCGGGTCGGCCACCGTCGCCACCATCACCGCCGCGGGCATCGTCGCGCCGCTCGCCGCCGGGATGTCCGGCACCCACGCGTCCCTGCTGGTGCTCGCGATCGGGGCGGGCTCGCTGTTCTTCTCGCACGTCAACGACGCGGGGTTCTGGCTGGTCAAGGAGTACTTCGGGATGACGGTCGGCCAGACGGTCAAGTCCTGGTCGGTGATGGAGACGGTGATCTCGGTGGTGGCGATCGCCCTGATCCTGCCGCTCAGCCTGATCATCTGACGGACGTTCCGTCGAGGGGGCGCCCGGTGGTCCGGGCGCCCCCTTCCGTGCGCCCGGCGCGACGAACCGCAGGCCGTGGGCCCCGGCCGGCCCGGCACGATCGGCCGGACTGGGCCTAACCGATGATCAGGCCGAGCCGGCGGACCAGCTGTTCCACGGTGTCGGTCGGCGGCCAGGGGAAGTCCGGCAGCGCGGCCCGCAGCGTGACCTGCCCGTGCAGGGCCGTCCAGAGCGCCACGGCGTCACCGAACGGATCGGTGCTGGCGGACCGTCCGGCCCCGACGCAGGCCTCCAGGCTGCGCACCAGGGCCATGAACGAGTCCAGCCCGGCCGGTCGGCCCGGACCCTCGCACGGGGACGGCTCCACCCGCTGCCGGGAGGAGCCGAAGACGATCCGGTAGCAGGCCGGCTCGCGGGTGCCGAACTCGACGTACGCGGCGCAGCCCGCGAGCAGCGCGTCCACCGGGTCGTGGTGGGCGGCGGTGGCGGTGTCGGTCATCCGCTGGAGCCGGGCCAGCGCCTCGGTGACGACGGCGTCCACGATGGCGTCCCGGTCGGCGAAGTGGCCGTAGATGGAGGGGGCGGCGATGCCGACCTCCCGGGCCACCGCGCGCAGCGTGACGGCCTCCTTGGACCCTTCGCGTTCGATCAGTGCGATGGCCGCGCGGATGATCTCCTCGCGCAGCCGGGGCCCCTCGCCGCGACGGTTCCTGGGCCGGGCCGGTGGCTCTTCCCGCAGGTCGGTGGCGGTGGGCTCCTTCTCCATGAGTAGTGACTTTACACCTGTTAGGCCAGTGCGCTAGCTTCCCGACCCAACGGCTAACGGCCGTAAGGTTACGAGAGTTAGGACGCCCATGGGCCCCACCACCGCGCCCGATCCGGACCCCGGCCACCCGCGTCGCTGGGCGGCCCTGGCCGCCCTGTGCTCCTCGCTGGTGGTCGTCACCATCGACAACACCGTGCTCAACACCGCACTGCCGGCCCTCGCCGCGGCGCTGCACGCCTCCACCGCCGACCTGCAGTGGATCAACAACGCCTACACCCTGGTCTTCGCCGCGATGCTGATCACCGCGGGCGGGCTCGGTGCCCGATTCGGCCAGCGCCGCTCGCTGATCGCCGGTCTGACGGTCTTCGCCCTGGCCTCCGCGGTCGCCGCCAACGCCGACTCGGCGGCCCAACTGATCGCGCTGCGCGCGGTGATGGGCCTGGGTGCGGCCTTCGTCATGCCGGCCACGCTGTCCACCATCGTGTCGCTGTTCGGCGAGCGGGAACGCCCCAAGGCCATCGCCGTCTGGTCCGCCACCGCCGGGCTCGGCATCGTGATCGGCCCGATCGCCGGTGGCCTGCTGCTCGAACACTTCTCCTGGGGCAGCGTGTTCTGGATCAACGTGCCGCTGGTCGCCGCCGCGCTCGCCGCCGCAGTCACCCTGATCCCGGCCCTGCCGGGCCGTCGGAGCGGTCCCGTCGACGTCCCCGGCCTGCTGCTGTCCGCCACCGGCCTGGCCGCCCTGGTCGACGTGATCGTCCGTGGCCCGGAGCGCGGCTGGCTCTCCTCGGGCTCGCTCGTCGAGGCCGCCGCGGCGGCCGTCCTGCTGGCCGCGTTCGCGCTCTGGGAACTGAGGGCCGCTCAGCCGATGGTCGACATCAGGATGTTCGCCGTGCGCGCGGTCAGCGTCGCGGGCGCGGTGCTGGCCGTCACCTTCTTCGCCCTGTTCGGCCTGCTCTTCGTCTACACCCAGTACCTCCAGCTGGTGCACGGCTACAGCCCGCTCGACGCCGGTCTGGGCGCGCTCCCGTTCGCCCTCGCGATGGCCGCCACCGCCGCCACCAGCGACCGCACCACCGCCCGGATCGGCGCCCGCCGGTCCATCGCCGGCGGTCTCGCCCTGATGGCGCTCGGCCTCGCCGGGGTCTCGCTGGTCCGGGTCGACACCCCGTTCGCGCTGCTCTCCGTCGCGATGGCGGTGGTGGGCGCGGGCATGGGCCTGATCATGGCCCCGGCCAGTGCGACGGCGGTCGCCGCCCTGCCCCGCGAGAAGGCCCCGATGGCGAGCGCCCTCAACGGCGTGGTCCGCGAACTCGGCGGCGTCCTCGGCATCGCGGTGGTCGGCACCGTGGTCTCCGCGGCCTACCGCGACCACCTGCACACCGCCCTGCCGCTCGCCCCGCCGCCCGCCGACGCCGACCTCCCGTCGGCCCACGCCGTCGCCGCCCACCTCCCGCCGCCCCAGGGCGCCCGCCTGGCGGACGCGGCCGACCACGCCTTCACCACCGCCATGCACAGCGGCACCTGGACCTGCGCCGCGATCGCCCTGGCCGGCGCGGCCGCCGCCCTCCTGCTGCTCCACCCCCCGGCCCCGGCCGCCGCCGCACCCGCCACCCCGCCCGCCCGCACCCCGGCCGGCCGCACCCCGGCCGGCCGCGCCGGCTGACCCCCTCCCGACGGCGTCCTGCGCACCACGCGAATCGCCCCCTTCCGCCGCCGGATGCCAGGCATCGGTGGGGGAAGGGGGCGACGGGTTCTCCGGCGAACCGCACGTCGCCGGAGGGGTGTTACGCGGTGCCGCGCTCGGCCAGGAACGCCTCGACCTTGGCCCGGACCTCCGGGGTGTCCAGGCCGCGGACGGTCATGGTGGTGCGGCGGCGCAGCACGTCGTCCACGGTGTACGCCCACTCGTTGTCGGCGGCGTACGCGACCTGGGCCCACACGTCGGGGCCGTCGGCGTGGATCGGCTCGCCGAGCTCGGGGCGGTCGGCGATCAGGCGGGCGATGTCGAAGGAGAGGGTGCCGTAGTGGCTGGCCAGGTGCTTGGCGACCAGCGGCTCCATCCGGGAGCCGGCCTCGCGGTCCATCAGCAGCCGGTGCGCGACGGCGTTCGGCGCGCCGATGCCGGGCAGCGGCACGGTGGCCGGGAACGGCGAGACGTCCTCGGCGAAGCCGGTGCCGGGGACGTGCTTGAGCTTCTCCAGCACGGTGCGGCCGATGTGCCGGTAGGTGGTCCACTTGCCGCCGGCCACCGACAGCATGCCGCCGCGGCCCTCGGTGACGACGGTCTCGCGCTTGGCGGCGGCGGTGTCGCCGGGGCCGCCGGGCAGCACCCGCAGGCCGGCGAAGGAGTAGGTGATCAGGTCCCGGTCGAGGTGCTCGTCGCGGATCGCGTGGCCGGCCTCGTCCATGATCTGGTCGATGTCGGCCTCGGTGGCGCGGACGTCCTGCGGGTCGCCGGTGTACTCCTCGTCCGTGGTGCCGAGCAGGACGTGGTCCTCCCACGGGATGGCGAAGGAGACGCGGTACTTGTCGATCGGGATGGTCAGCGCGGCGCGCCACGGGGTGCGGCGCTTGACGACGACGTGCGCGCCCTTGGACAGGCGGATCGACGGCGCGGCGCCGGCGTCCTCCATCTTGCGCAGGTGGTCGACCCAGGGGCCGGTGGCGTTGAGCACCAGGCGGGCGGAGACGCCGAACTCGGTGCCGTCCAGGCGGTCGCGCAGCTCGGCGCCGGTGACCCGGGTGCCGGTGAAGCGCAGGCCGGTGACCTCGGCGTGGTTGAGCGCGACGGCGCCCGCGTCGACGGCGGCGCGCACGGTCATCACGGCGACCCGGGAGTCGTTCATCTGGTGGTCGCCGTAGACCGCGACGGCCTGCAGGCCCTCGGTGCGCAGCGCGGGCACCTGCTGGGCGGCGTGCGCGGCGGTGGAGACCCGGCCCATGCCGTCGCGGAAGGCGGACAGCGCGGAGTACAGGAAGACGCCGGCGCCGAGCTTGGGGGCGCTGTGCGGGCCGCCCTTGTACACGGGCACGAAGAAGGTCAGCGGGTTGACCAGGTGCGGGGCCACGTCGGTGGCGAGGGCGCGGCGCTCCTTGTGGTTCTCCGCGACCAGCTTGACCGCGCCGGTCTGCAGGTAGCGCAGGCCGCCGTGGACGAGCTTGGAGGAGGCGCTGGAGGTGGCGCCGGCGAAGTCGCCGGCGTCGACCATGGCGACCTTGAGACCGGCCTGGGCGGCCGTCCAGGCGGTGGCGGTGCCGAGGATGCCGCCGCCGATCACCAGCAGGTCGTAGGTGGCCTTGCCCAGCAGTTCGCGGGTCTCGGCGCGGGAGGCGGTACGGCCGGCGGTGCGCTCGGCGCCCAGGGTCGGGATGGTTGCCATGGTGTGGTTACGGCGGCGCGGGTCGGGCGGCGCCGTTTCTCCTCTCGTTGTGCGGTGCGGCCTGGTGCTGCAGGCCGGTCGGCCCGGTGCGGCGGGCCGGGTTGGAAACCGGAACGACCGGCCGGGGCCCGTGGCCCCGGCCGGTTGCCCGGTCAGCTCTGCTCGTCCTCCTCCACCCAGCCCATGGTGCGCTCCACGGCCTTGAGCCACTTCTTGTACTCCCGCTCCCGGGTGGCCTCGTTCATGCGGGGGGTCCACTCGGCGGCGCGGTGCCAGTTGGCCCGCAGGGTGTCCAGGTCGGGCCAGAAGCCGACCGCGAGGCCGGCCGCGTAGGCCGCGCCGAGGGCGGTGGTCTCGGCGACGTACGGGCGCTCGACGGGAGCGTCCAGGACGTCGGCGATGTTCTGCATCAGCAGGTTGTTGGAGGTCATGCCGCCGTCGACCTTGAGGGCCGTCAGCTCGACGCCGGAGTCCTTCTGCATGGCGTCGACGACCTCGCGGGTCTGCCAGGCGGTGGCCTCCAGGACGGCGCGGGCCAGGTGGCCCTTGGTGACGTACCGGGTGAGACCGGCGATCACACCGCGGGCGTCGGAGCGCCAGTACGGGGCGAACAGGCCGGAGAAGGCCGGGACGAAGTAGGCGCCGCCGTTGTCCTCGACCGTGTTGGCCAGGGTCTCGATCTCGGCGGCGGTGGAGATGATGCCGAGCTGGTCGCGCAGCCACTGCACGAGCGACCCGGTGACCGCGATCGAGCCCTCCAGGGCGTACACCGGGGCCTGGTCGCCGATCCGGTAGCCGACCGTGGTGAGCAGGCCGTGGTACGAGTTGACGATCTTCTCGCCGGTGTTCAGCAGCAGGAAGGTGCCGGTGCCGTAGGTCGACTTGGCCTCGCCCTCGCTGAAGCAGGTCTGGCCGAACAGGGCGGCCTGCTGGTCGCCGAGCGCGGAGGCGACGGGCACGCCCTCCAGGTCGCCGACGGCGTTGCCGTAGACCTCGGCGGAGGAGCGGATCTCCGGCAGGACGGCCAGCGGCACGCCCATCGACTCGGCGATCTTCTCGTCCCAGGCCAGGGTGGAGAGGTTCATCAGCATGGTGCGGCTGGCGTTGGTCACATCGGTGATGTGCTTGCCGCCGTTCACCCCGCCGGTGAGGTTCCAGATCACCCAGGTGTCCATGGTGCCGAACAGGATGTCGCCGGCCTCGGCGCGCTCCCGCAGGCCCTCGACGTTGTCCAGCAGCCAGCGGATCTTCGGACCGGCGAAGTAGCTGGCCAGCGGCAGGCCGGTCTCGCGGCGGAAGCGGTCCTGGCCGACGTTGCGGCCGAGCTCGCGGCAGAGCGCCTCGGTCCGGGTGTCCTGCCAGACCAGCGCGTTGTGGACCGGCTCGCCGGTGTTCCTGTCCCACAGGACGGTGGTCTCGCGCTGGTTGGTGATGCCGATCGCGCGGATGTCGTCCTTGGTCAGGCCCGCCTTCTCCAGGGCACCGCGGACCACCGACTGGACGCGGGTCCAGATCTCGGCGGCGTCGTGCTCGACCCAGCCGGGCTGCGGGAAGATCTGCGAGTGCTCCTGCTGGTCGACGGCGACGATCCGGCCGTCGGCGCCGAAGATGATGCAACGGCTGGAGGTCGTGCCCTGGTCGATCGCGGCGATGTAGTTGCCGGAGGCGTTGCCAGTGGTGGTCATGAGGTCCTCGGCTCGGGATGAGGGGTTCGGGGTGGGCGGGCCTGACGTGAGGTCAGTCCCCGGGAGCGGGAGTGGGGCAAACCCCATCCGGCGCTACCCGGTCAGAAGGCGAGGTGGTAGAAGCCACCCGCCAGCAGGCCGCCGATGACCGGGCCGGCCACCGGGATCCACGCGTAGGACCAGTCGGAGCCGCCCTTGTGGGGGATGGGCAGCAGCGAGTGGATGATGCGCGGGCCGAGGTCGCGGACCGGGTTGATCGCGTAGCCGGTCGGGCCGCCGAGCGACAGGCCGATGCCGACCACGGTGAAGGCGACGATCAGGATGCCGGTGCCGGACAGGCCCAGGCCCTTGTTGAGGCCCTGGGTCAGGATGGCGAGGCAGAGCACGAAGGTGCCGATGATCTCGGTCAGCAGGTTCTGGAAGGTGTTCCGGATCTCCGGACCGGTCGAGAAGATGCCGAGGGTCGGCTCCTCGTTGGCCTGGAACTGGCCGAGGTAGGTGGCCCAGACCAGGACGGCGCCGATCATCGCGCCGAGCAGCTGCGAGCCGAGGTAGAGCGGCACCTTGCCCCACTCGCCGGTGTCGGCGGCGATCGCGAGGGTGACGGCCGGATTGAGGTGGGCACCGGACTTGGGGGCCGACATGTAGGCGGCGATCATGACCGCGAAGCCCCAGCCGAAGGTGATGGCCAGCCAGCCGGCGTTGATCGCCTTGGACTTCTTGAGAGTGACAGCGGCGCAGACGCCACCGCCGAGGAGTATCAGCGCGGCAGTACCGAGGGTCTCGCCGACAAAGATGTCGCCGTTGGAGAACGCGGACACACAGACTCCTTCGTCTGTCTGGCTCCTATGTCCGAATGGTCCGGAGCAAGGGTGGGGGCAGGCGGTACGGCTCCCGTCCCGGGGATTCGTACCGGGGGGCGGCTGGGCTGACCGCTGAGCGGGTGAGCGCCGGGGGAGTGCGGTTCAGTCCAACCATCGTTCGACATTGTCGACCGACATGCGGAAGCTTCTCTCCCCGGTCACCCCTGCGTCAAGGCCGGGTTACGTACCTGTGACTCATCGATCCCGCAGCCCCCCGCCCGGAACGCGAAAAGCCGTGGCGCGGGCGGCCCACAGGCCTGCCCGCGCCATGGCGGAGGGGTTCTACGGAAGGGCGGAACGGATCAGAAGCGGCCGGCCCCCAGGTCGCGGGAGATCGCCCGCGCGGCGCTGCGCACGGACGCGACCAGCGAGGGCTTCACGAAACCGTCCTCGCAGACCGTCTCCACCGCCCCCGAGATGCACACCGCGCCCACCGGGTTGCGCCGCCGGTCCTGGATCAGCGCGCCGATCGACGCCACCCCCTCCCAGGTCTCCTCGACCGCGTCCGCCCAGCCGCGCTCACGGATCAGCGCGCACTCGGCGTCCACCACGGCCGGGTCGGTCAGGGTGCGCAGCGTGTACGACTCCAGCGGGCCCTCGCCCAGCTGGCCGCGCGCCACCGGGTCGTACGCCAGCAGCACCTTGCCCAGCGCGGTGCTGTGCAGCGGCTGCATCGAGCCGACCTCCAGCACCTGCCGGGTGTCGTCCGGGCGGAAGACGTGGTGCACGATCAGCACGCCCTGCTGGTGCAGCACCCCCAGGTAGACCGTCTCGCCGGAGGCGCGGGCCAGGTCGTCGGCCCAGACCAGGGCGCGGGCGCGCAGCTCGTGCACGTCCAGGTAGCTCTGGCCGAGCCGCAGCAGTTCGGCCCCCAACTGGTACTTCCCGCTCTCGGCATCCTGCTCGACGAACCCCTCCTGCTGGAGGGTGCGCAGGATCCCGTGCGCCGTCCCCTTGGCCAGGTCCAGAGCCGTGGCCACCTCGGACAGGCCGAGCCGGCGCTCACCTCCGGCCAGCAGCCGCAGTATCGCGGCGGCCCGGGAGAGCGACTGGATCGGGCCGGGCATCGGCTACCTCCCTGACAGACGGTCGACAATGTCGACCGCAAGAGTATCGCCATGAGTCTGCCAGGCCACAGGCCGTACGTGCACCTTTCCGGATCACCGGCCCCGGACGACCCGCGCCAGCTCGCCGATCTCCCGCTCCCCGACCCGGCAGCAGCCGCCCACCAGCCGCGCGCCGTCGCCCACCCAGAGCGCCACCCGGTCGCCCCGGAACGTCGCCCCGCCCGTCCAGCCGCGCGCCCCCGCGTCCCACCGCTCACCGCTGTTCGGGTACACCACCACGGGCTTGCCCGACACCTGCGCCGCCAGCGGCACCGCCAGGTCCGCGTCCGGCGGCGGGCAGCAGTTCACCCCCACCGCCACCACCTCCGGCACCTCGGCCGCCATCGCGAACGCCTCCGCCAGCGGCTGCCCCGCCCGGGTCAGCCCGCCCGCCGCACTGAACGACAGCCACACCGGCACCCCCAGCCCCTGCACCACCCGCAGCAGCGCCTCCGCCTCGTCCACGTCCGGCACGGTCTCCAGGGCCAGCACGTCCGGCCCGGCCGCCGCCAGCACCTCCACCCGCGGCCGGTGCCACCGCTCCAGCTGCGCCACGCTCAGCCCGTACCGCCCCCGGTACTCCGACCCGTCCGCCAGCACCGCCCCGTACGGCCCGACCGACGCCGCCACCCACCGCCGCCCCGGCCCGGCGGAGGCGGCCGCCGTCCGGGCCAGCTCCACGCTGGAGGCCAGCAGCCGGGCCGCCCCGGCCCGGTCCACCCCGCGCCGGGCGAACCCCTCGAAGCTCGCCTGGTAGCTGGCGGTGATCGCCACCTGGGCCCCGGCCCGGAAGTACCCGAGGTGCGCGTCGACCAGCGCCTGCGGCCGGTCCATCAGCAGCCGGGCCGACCAGAGCTCGTCCGCCAGCACGTACCCGGCCGCCACCAGCTGGTTCGACAGCCCGCCGTCCAGCACCAGCGGCCCGGCCGCCAGGGCGGCCGCGAACGAGCCCGGGAGCCCTCCGGGGAGGGGCGGTTGCGGGGGAGAGGTGACCACGGCGACCTCCTGGCACGCAGCAGGGGCATCCCCCGCCACTCTAGGCACGCCCGGCCGTCCGGTGCGCTATGTTGCGCTCACCCCGAGCACGACACCCGACCGCAGGAGGCCCCGTGCCCGCCGACCCCGCCGCGGAGCCGCCCGCGGCCACCCCCGCGAACCCCGCGGCCGAACCGACCGCCGAGCAGGAGTGGCTCGCCGCCTACGACCCCCGCGCCTACGCCCCCGTCGCCGTCACCGTCGACGTCGTCGCGCTGACCCTGCGCGCGGGCGAACTCTGCGTCCTGCTCGTCCAGCGCGCCGAACCGCCCTTCCAGGGGCACTGGGCCCTGCCCGGCGGCTTCCTCCGCGCAGGCCAGGAGAACCTCGAACAGGCCGCCGTCCGCGAACTGGCCGAGGAGACCGCCCTGGACGGCACCGACGGCGCCGCCACCCTCGGCCGCCTCCACCTCGAACAGCTCGGCACCTTCGGCGACCCCGCCCGCGACCCCCGGATGCACGTGGTCTCCGTCGCCCACCTCGCCTTCGCCCCCGACCTGCCCGCCCCCACCGCCGGCACCGACGCGGCGGCCGCCGCCTGGCACCCCGTCCACACCCTCGACCTCGCCGGCACCGGCACCGGAGGCACCCCGCTCGCCTTCGACCACGCCGCGATCCTCACCCACGGCCTCGACCGCGCCCGCGCCAAACTCGAGTACCGCCCCCTCGCCACCGCCTTCCTCGACCCCACCTTCACCATCCCCGAGCTGCGCGCGGTCTACGAGGCCGTCTGGGGCGAGAAGCTGCACGCCGGCAACTTCCACCGCAAGGTGCTCTCCGTCCCCGGCTTCGTCGAACACACCGGCACCACCAGCGACCGCGGCGGCACCCGCGGCGGCCCCCGCGCCCGCCACTACCGCGCCGGCGACGCCCGGCGCCTGCACCCCCCACTGCTGCGCCCCGGCCGCGACCGGCCGATCCCCTGACCGGGCGACCACCGCCGCACTACCATCCGTCCCATGACGACCGCGCAGTCCCACCGCCCCAACTCCCACTGCCACTGGTGCGGCACGCCGTACCCGCCGAACACCGACGGCTGGCCCCGCACCTGCGCCGGCTGCACCGAGATCAGCTACCGCAACCCGCTGCCCGTCACCGTCGTCCTGCTCCCCGTCGACCGGCCCGACGGCACCCGCGGCCTGGTCGTCATCCGCCGCACCATCGAACCCGGCTACGGCGAGCTCGCCCTGCCCGGCGGCTACGTCGACTTCGGCGAGAGCTGGCAGCAGGCCGCCGCCCGGGAACTGCGCGAGGAGACCGGCATCGAGGCCGACCCCGCCGACGTCACCCTGGTCGCCACCGACTCCGACGCCGCCGGCGGCTTCATCTGCCTGTTCGGCCTGCTGGCCGTCCGCGCCCTCGCCGACCTGCCGCCCTCCGCCCCCACCGAGGAGACCGACGGCTGGCAGCTCGCCGACCCCGGCACCCCGCTCGCCTTCCCCTTCCACACCCGGGTCTCCGCGGCCTGGTTCAAGGGCGAGTACGACCACCTTGTGGCCGACCCCCACTGACCAGCGCCTCGGGGTGGCGTGGCGGACCCTGGCGCGGCAGACGATCGCATGGCATGGTCTGCTCCGTCAGCGTCCCTCGGGCGGGCCCGCCACAAGCACCGCCCGTCCCCACGTACCGGCCGGGAGACCACCACCGTGAGCACCCCATCCCAGGACCAGCCGCTCTGGCGCCCCGCCCCCGACCGCGCCGCCGCCACCCGGTTGGTCGCGTTCCAGGCCTGGGCCGCCGAGCACCACGGAGCTCCGGCCGCGCCGCTCGCACCCGCCGCCGACGACGAGCAGGCCGCCGCCCGCTACGCCGCCCTGCACGCCTGGTCCACCGAGGACCTCGACCGCTTCTGGCAGGCCGTCACCGAGTACTTCGACATCCGCTTCGGCACCCCGCCCGAGGCCGTCCTCGCGGACCCGGCCATGCCCGGCGCCCGCTGGTTCCCCGGCGCCCGCCTCAACTACGCCGAGCACGCCCTGCGCCACGGCGAGGACCCGGCCCACGCCGCCGAACCGGCCGTCCTGCACCTCGACGAGACCACCGCCGAGCCCGTCGCCACCAGCTGGGCCGAGCTGCGCCGCCAGGTCGGTGCCCTCGCCGCCGCCCTGCGCGCCCGCGGCGTCCGCCCGGGCGACCGGGTCGGCGCCTACCTGCCCAACATCCCGCAGGCCGCCGTCGCCCTCCTCGCCACCGCCGCCGTCGGCGCCGTCTGGACCAGCTGCGCCCCCGACTTCGGCGCCCGCAGTGTCCTCGACCGGCTCCAGCAGATCGAGCCCGTCGTCCTCTTCGCCGTCGACGGCTACCACTACGGCGGCAAGGACCACGACCGCACCGAGGTGGTCTGCGAACTGCGCGCCGCGCTGCCCTCCCTGCACACCGTCGTGCACGTCCCGCTGCTCGGCGGCGCCGCCCCCGAGGGCGCCCTCGACTGGGCCGGGGTGACCGCCGGCGACGCCGAACCGGTCTTCGAGCAGGTCCCCTTCGAGCACCCGCTCTGGGTCCTCTACTCCTCCGGCACCACCGGCCTGCCCAAGGCCATCGTGCAGAGCCAGGGCGGCATCCTGCTGGAGCACCACAAGCAGGCCTCGCTCCACCTGGACCTCGGCCCCGAGGACCGCTTCCTCTGGTACACCTCCACCGGCTGGATGATGTGGAACTTCCTCATCGCCGGTCTCCTGGTCGGATCCACGATCGTCACCTACGACGGCAGCCCCGGCCACCCCGACACCGGCGCCTTCTGGTCGGTCGCCGCCCGCACCCGCGCCACCGTCGTCGGCACCTCCGCCGCGTACGTCATCGCCAGCCGCAAGGCCGGTCTGCACCCCGGCCGCGACCTCGACCTGTCCGCGATGCGCTGCCTCGGCACCACCGGCTCCCCGCTGCCCCCCGACGGCTTCCAGTGGATCTACGACGAGGTCGAGCGGGACCTCTGGCTGGCCTCCGTCAGCGGCGGCACCGACGTCTGCTCCTGCTTCGTCGGCGGCGTCCCCACCCTCCCGGTGTACCTCGGCGAGATCCAGGCCCCCTGCCTCGGCGCCGCCGTCGAGTCCTGGGACGTCCAGGGCAAGCCGCACACCGACGAGGTCGGCGAGCTGGTCGTCACCAAGCCGCTGCCGTCCATGCCCACCGGCTTCTGGAACGACCCGGACGGCACCCGCTACCGCGACAGCTACTTCGAGACGTACCCGGGCACCTGGCGCCACGGCGACTGGATCACCGTCACCTCCCGCGGCACCGTGGTCATCCACGGCCGTTCCGACTCCACCCTCAACCGGCAGGGCGTCCGGATGGGCTCCGCCGACATCTACGAGGTGGTCGAGCGGCTCCCCGAGATCGCCGAGTCGCTCGTCATCGGACTGGAGGAGCCGGAGGGCGGCTACTGGATGCCGCTGTTCGTCGTCCTCGCCCCCGGGGCCGTCCTCGACGACGCCCTGATCGGCCGCATCCGCACCTCGCTGCGCACCGAGCTCTCCCCGCGGCACGTCCCCGACGAGGTCATCGCCGTCACCGGCCTGCCGCACACCCTCACCGGCAAGCGCATCGAGGTCCCGGTCAAGCGCCTGCTGTCCGGCACCCCGCTCGCCCAGGCGGTCAACCCCGGGTCCGTCGACAACCTCGACCACCTGCGGTTCTTCGAGCAGCTCGGCCGCGAGCGCCGGGCCTGAACAGCCCGGAGGGGCGCTGCCAACCCCCACGGTGGCAGCGCCCCTCCTCCCTCACCCGTCCCGGGATCACTCCCCGGACAGCACCTGGTGCGCGGCGGCCCGCGCCTCCTCGGCGGTGTCGGTGGCCCGCGCCGCCTCGGCCGCCCGGCGGCACTGCGCCAGCGTGTACCTGGCCAGCGCGGTCCGCACGTACGGGATCGACGCGGCGCCCATCGACAGGCTGGTGACGCCCAGGCCGGTCAGGACGCAGGCCAGCAGCGGGTCCGAGGCGCCCTCGCCGCACACGCCGCAGGTCTTCCCGACCGCCTTCGCCGCCTCCGCGGACAGCGCGACCAGGTCCAGCAGGGCCGGCTGCCAGGCGTCCTGCAGCCGTGCCAGCGCCCCGACCTGCCGGTCGGCGGCGAAGGCGTACTGGGCCAGGTCGTTGGTCCCCAGCGAGAGGAACTCGACCTCCTGCAGCACCGAGCGGGCCCGCAGCGCGGCCGACGGGATCTCCACCATCGCGCCGAACTTGGCGTCCAGCCCGGCCCTGCGGCAGGCGTCCGCGAACGCCCTGGCGTCCACCCGGTCGGCCACCATCGGGGCCATCACCTCCAGGTGCACCGGCAGCCCCTCGGCGGCCTTCGCCAGTGCGCGCAGCTGGGTGGCGAGCACCTCCGGGTGCTCCAGCAGCGTCCGCAGACCGCGCACCCCGAGCGCGGGGTTGGGCTCGTCCGCCGGGGTCAGGAAGTCCAGCGGCTTGTCCGCACCCGCGTCCAGCACCCGGACCACCACCCGGCTCTCCGGGAAGGCCTCCAGCACCGTGCGGTACGCCTCGACCTGCTTCGCCTCGCCCGGTGCCTTCGCCGAGTCGTCCAGGAACAGGAACTCGGTGCGGAACAGGCCCACGCCCTCCGCCCCCGCCTCCAGCGCCGCCGGCAGATCGGCCGGCCCGCCGATGTTGGCGAGCAGCGGCACCCGGTGCCCGTCCGAGGTGCGGCCGGGACCGGAGGACGCCGCCAGCGCGGCCCTCCGTTCGGCGGCCACCCGCCGCAGCTCCTCCTGCCGCGCGGTGCTCGGTTCCACCAGCACGTCACCG
Source organism: Kitasatospora sp. NPDC088346 (assembly GCF_044740765.1). Taxonomy (NCBI): domain Bacteria; kingdom Bacillati; phylum Actinomycetota; class Actinomycetes; order Kitasatosporales; family Streptomycetaceae; genus Kitasatospora; species Kitasatospora sp. NPDC088346. Next base: position 1,678 of record NZ_JBIURH010000049.1, on the reverse strand, counting down.
GAACTGCCGTCCACCGCCACGGTGGTGCCCTCGGCCACGTCGGTGGCGCCCGGCAGCGCGACCACGGCCGGCACCCCCATCGCCCGCGCCAGGATGGCGCTGTGGCTGGTCGGCCCGCCCTCCTCGGTCACGAACCCGAGCACCAGGGTCGGGTCCAGCAGCGCGGTGTCCGCCGGCGCCAGGTCCCGCGCGAACAGCACGTACGGCTCGTCGCTGTCCGGCACCCCGGGCATCGGCACGCCCAGCAGCCGCGCCACGATCCGGTTGCGCACGTCGTCCAGGTCGGCGACCCGCCCGGCGAGGTAGTCCCCGGCCGAGGCCAGCAGCGCCCGGTACGCGGCGAACGCGTCGTACACCCCGCGCTCGGCACTGCTGCCGACCGCGATCCGGCGGCTGACGTCCGCCATCAGCTCCGGGTCCTGCGCCATCAGCGCCTGGGCCTCCAGCACCGCCTGCGCCTCACCACCGGCCAGGTTCCCCCGGGCGATCAGGTCGGCGGCCACCGCGTCGACGGCGGCCTGGGCCCGTGCCTGCTCGTGGGGCGCGTCCGCGGTCGGGATCTGCGTGGCGGGCGGCTCCAGGACGGCCGTCCCCATGTGCCGGACCTGCCCGATCGCGACACCGTGGCTGACGCCGACGCCGCGCAGCGACTGCTCCATCTCCTGAATTCCTCTCACCACCGTCAGTTCCAGGTGAACAGCGCGCCGCCGACCGGCACGTCGCCGGCCTCGGCCACCGCGCTGAGCGCCTCGGCCGGTGCCTCCAGCGCGACGATCGGGGAGATCGGCGACTTCCCGGCGGCCTCGACCGCGGCCGGGTTCCACTTGATGACCGGCTGGCCGCGCCGCACCTGGTCGCCCTTGTTGACCAGCAGCTCGAAGCCCTCGCCGTTCAACTGCACGGTGTCGATCCCCAGGTGGGTCAGTACGCCGCGGCCGTTCTCGTCCATCACGACGAAGGCGTGCGGGTGCATGGACACCACCAGACCGTCCACCGGCGCCACCGCCGCGGTGGGCTCGCGCACCGGGTCGATCGCGGTGCCGGGGCCCACCATGGCGCCGGCGAAGACGGGGTCGGGCACGGCGGCGAGCCCGACGGCGCGACCGGCGAGCGGCGACGTCACAGTGGTCATGGTGGAGCCTCCCAGGTGCGGAGTACAGCGCGTATGGCCGCGGAACAGCGGCTCGTACATCGACTGAAGCCTAAATTATGTCAACTTCGGACATCTCATGACATACCGCCAGGTCGCCCGGGGCTCGATGTGTCCGGCCCGTGGAGACGGCCGTGCACGAATCGAGCCGCAGTCCGGCGCCGGCCGGACCATGGGCGCCCAAGTGGTCTAGTCCTCTTGGTCGACGGGCGGCACTCTACGGCATCGAGGTGAGTGCCGACGACGCCCCGCCCCCGCCCGCCGGGCGCCCCGCGGTGCACCCGTCCGGGTGACAACCGGGGCGACTCGATTAGGTGCTCGGCCCGCAGGCCGCTATGGTTGGCCGAGTCGCCGCGACACCGCGGTGAACGGAGCAAGTCGAGATCGCAAAGACCCGGTTAAAACCGGGTAAACGGATCTGATAAGCTCGAATCACGAACGAAGCGCCCGGAGGGCCCGCTGGAAGGCGGTCCGAAGGAAGTGTCCGTTCCTTGAGAACTCAACAGCGTGCCAAAAGTCAACGCCAGA